>NZ_JBSFTU010000065.1:0-27810 GCF_053591435.1 Streptomyces sp. NPDC003027 | reverse complement strand
CCCCCTGGTCGACGGCGCCGCGAAGATCATCCCGGCCGCCTGGCCCGAGGGCACCCACGACGTGTGGACCGGCGGCCACGCCACCCCCGCCGAGGGCCTTCTTGTACCAGTCGGTAATCACCTTGGTCAGGTGGACGATGTTCTGCTGACGCATGATCGGAGCGGAGGCGTTGGGCTCGAAGTCCTCGTTTGCCGCGGTGGTACGCCAGACGCTCTGCTCGGTGACCGGAGCGCCCATGTGGCGGTCGAGCCGCTTAAAGAACTCCTGGATGTCACCGTCTTCCACTCCGTCCTCCTTGAGGTTGCGGTAGACGCCGCCGAGGACGCGGAGCATTCCTACAGAGCCAAGGAGGGAGGACTCGCGGAGCTGCATCGCCTTGGTGGGGGGCGCCGGCGGCTCGTTCTTGCGCTTCTCGGAGAGAGAGGGGTGGTAGTTGTCGACGTCCTCCTCAGTGATCGCCGCCAGGTCAGTGAAGGCCGTGGAAATGACGTCCAGGAAGCCACGGACGCTTTCGATCACCTCATTGTCGGTGAGAGATTCGACCTTCTTGTTCACACGCCCGCCGGGTCCGGCAATGACGGAGCGGGTGATGTCGGCGACGTGCTTGGCACCCATCAGGTTGCGGTTGGCCAGGGTCATGCGGTCGCGCTCGATGTCGATCTTCCCCGCGAAAAGAGGGTGAGCGACGATGTCAGTGAGCGTGCGGTTGGCGATACGCGAAGTGTCGAAGCGAGCCCGGACAGCGCCGGAGATGCCCTTGGCATTGTCGGCGACGTCGACGAACATCTGCTGCCCGCGGACGCCATCGACCTCAACGTAGATGTCGACGCCGATGAACTCTTCCTTGAGACGATGGAGCCGGAGGATCAGGGCCGCGCGCTCCTCGCCAAGCTTCTGCCTCTTGGCCTCGCTGGCGCGGACCGCCTCACGGTCAATGCGCGCGATCTCGTCGGTGATGCGCTTCTTCTCCAGGTGAACCCCGAGCACGCGGTGCTGACCGTCGATCGTGATCAGGCGTCCGATGCCGCCAATGGCCCACGGGACAGTGAGGTAGCCGACGGTCCCGTCCTCACTGATCGGCTCGAAACGGCAGCCGCCGGTGTCACGAATGAGGAGGGCCGGCGCCACCCAACCGGGGTTCTCAGCGAGGTAGTTACCGAAGCCCTTCGCGTGGTTGGGGTCGACGCGACGGTTATCCGGGTCAGGCTTGGCCGGGTCCGGGATCGTGAGGATGACCGGGAGCTCGGACAGAGGGATGCGGGTCGTGTAGACCGTGCGTCCGCCTTGCGTGGTCCGAATCGCCAGGTAGGTGGACTCCTCGCGAGTCAGCGACAGACGGGAGGGATCGACGGTGATGCTCACCTTAACGTCCTTTCCAGGCCGGGGCGTTGATCCCCAGCCGTAACAAGGCGCAACGTAGGGCCTTTGCTGACTAGCCGTCAAGATTACTTGTTATTGGCGGCAGTTGGCGAACTAATGTTCGTCACTCCAGCCCATTGCTTTCTCCATCTTCCTGTTGTTCGACTCCTCGTGGCCATCGATGCAGCCCTCGTAGCGACGGTGGATGACCTCCGGCGAGTTGCCCGCCCGACGGGCGACCTCGGCGACGGGGACACCCGCGTTCAGCCAGTTCGTGATACACGTGTGCCGCAGGTCGTACGGGCGATGGGCGAGCGGGGACTTCACCTTGTCCGGTGGCAGGGCAATCGGCCGGGCCTCCTGCCAGACTCTCCAGTAACTGGATGTCCCGAGTACGGCGCCACGCTCGTTGGCGAAGAGCTGGCCGTCCGGCGCCAATCTCACTGGGGCGGACCTCACCGGGGCCAAGATTGCTGGAGTGAAGTTCGAGAGGGCCAAGCTCGAGGGAGTCCGCAGGATGTCCCAGTGGCCCTGGCACAGGCCGAACGGCAAGCGTCCCAGCTGTCCGACTGTCCGGTTGAGCCGCTGACCTGGGCAGCTGACCCGGACAGTCGAAGTGGCGGCTGTCCGGGGAGTCCGGTCACAGCGGCCGCATCGCCGGGGTCGTAGCAGCCCGTCGGCGCGGCCCAGCCGTGTGGAGCGCAGGAGCCGAAGGTGACTTCCGAGCTCCCTCCGCTGCGCTGAGTGTCTAACTGAGTGACAACGGAGGCTCACGCCCGCGGATGTCCACGAACGCTCACGGACTCCCGCCGCAGGTCAGTGGGCTACCCTGAGCAAACTGCGGATGCGCCCGAATTGCTTCGGGACGAAGAGGTCCAGCCTGAATGGCCAGTGATGCCCCGGCGGCTTAGGGGTGCCCGAATGTGGCGAGGTTGGATGAGACTACCGCCAGGTGGTGCGAGGTCGCCCAGGCTCGCCACTCCGTTCCGCCTCCAGCCTTGGGCCTCAGACGATGCGCGCACTCCATCAGCCGGGCGTCGCCCCACGACGTTCGCGCGCCTGTGGCCGGCCAGTGAGGAGAGTCGACCAAGTCAGCGCTTAGGACAAAGAAGTCGTCATTTCCGGAGCGGACTCGCGGATAGACGAAGACCTGCCAGGCGTCCGGTGTCGTGTAGCGCATGTTGGGATCTGGCGTCCCCCGGGATTTGACAGGCATCCGCGGATGCGTCACGCCGAAGTCACCGAAGTCTGGGGATTTTCCGCGGTATCTATTAAAGACGCGTCGCCAGAGCTGTGCGTCTCGCCGGGCTACAGGCGTCGCTTGGCCCCTCGGGAATCCGGTCAGGTTGACCGGGAAGGCGCCGGCAGCAACGCACTCGTGGCGCCAGCGCCATGAGGCGAGGGCTTCCAAGGCGAAGACAGCGCAGTCAGCAAGTCGATCCCTTTCGAGCTCCGAATCCACTGGACCGGCATCAATGAGGAGGTCAACCTCTTCTGGTTCAAGGCGCAACACCTTGAGGAGTCGGCGGATCTGGGCGTGATCGGGAAGGCGCTGAGGTGATTCAACAGCAAGAGAAACCCGTAAACAGGCGCCATGCTGATGCTCCGCCGCAGCCCGTGCCGCCTCAAGCAGCACTTGTCTTTCGTCTGTGTGCCGAACGACCGGGCACATGGCGACACCACGGAAACCGAGAGACTCACTGAGGCGGGCCACAGGACCACCGGCATCGCCCTCAAGAACTCTTGCTGCCGGCAAGGCTCCGCTGTCGACAGTCAGAACCGTGCTTTGAGGCACTGCATCCATCGCACGGTCACAAAAGGTCTCCAGAACGTCCCGGACGTCTGGGTCAGGGACCAGCTCCATGACAGGCCGGATACACGAGCGGACAGCTGGCGTAACATGCTGAAGAGCCGAGAACTCCCCCGCTTTGCCCTTGAGTATCGGAACGTAAGCCAACGGCTTCCCCCAGCGCACTCAGCACCAAGCCAATGGATGTCTCGCTCACTCCAACCAGAGTGTGACGAGAACCCGTCATCTCGGGTAGGGGCACAAACCAGCCGCAAGTCTCATTCTTGACCCCTTGGGCTAGCCCAGGCCGTACACCAGGAGCAAGCACTGGGGCGCCACAGCGTGTGAGCAACGTGTGAGCAACGCGGCGATCACAGGGCCTGTTCGCGTTTACGCAGGAGACCGCACAATCGGACGCGTCTCGGCCATGCCTTCCGGAACCGTGTGCGCAGGTCGAATCCCGCCGGGGGCACTTCGCAGGAAGTGCCCAAAGACCCCGTCACCAGAGGAGACGCTGAGGCCGGGGTCTTCTTGCGTGTGCAGGCGTGTGCCGCGCTGAGCAGCCGTATGCCAGGGGCCGGCGGCCTATTCGCGGCCTGGACCGTGGGGCGAAACGAGGAAGGCCCCCGGACAGGTCCAGGGGCCTTTGGAGAGCGTGGGGATCACCCTCGGATCTCTCGTACCGAGGTGTTGTTCTCGTCGCTCAGCTCCAGCGTGTACTCGAGCCCAAAGGCAGCGAGGACCCGGCCCAACTCGTCGAGGCGCGCGGGTCCGCGACTCCGCTGAGCAGAACGTCCGAGCCGTCGACCGGATCGATCTCCACCTGGCACCAGTTGGTTTCCACCTCGTAGCCGTCCCAAGAAGACGATCGCGAGCGCCAGCCGGCTCGGACGAAGCAAGCAGCCACGGCGGAGGCGTCACTACAACCGTGCAGGACACCGCACACGTTGTAGTGCAAGTCGGTCCACGAAGCATCGAGCCTTGGACCTGCATCGGATATGTCCACGCCCGGAGTATGCAGTAGCTGACCAGCCACAATCACTCGTACTCCCTCAAGAAGTCCTCGATACGCCGGTTCGCCACTGCCGTCGCCCGTCAAGGCACTTCGCGTACCGACTTAGCAGCACTCCACGCTGTTGCCGGCACGCTCGGCAACCTCGGTGGCGTCCACGCGTCGGTGAAGACCGCGCGGACCTGGTGCGTGGGTTGGACCTCGTGCATGGGCGTGGTCCCGTCGGTCAGCCGGCCATCAGCGGCGGGGGAACGGGGCGGTCCCAGAACGTCCAGCCCCGCGCCTCCAGTTCGGGGGCCAAACGGGACAGCCAGTCCTGGAGCTACCAGGGGCCGTCACCGGTCCGCTCGGTGTACCGCTCCGCGCCGTCGGCGGCGAAGGGTTCCGCGGCACCGCAGCCCCGGCGCTCACCCGCGAACCAAGCCGGGACGGTGTCCTTGTTTCCGCCCAGCCCTTGGCGAGCCAGGCGTCACATCGACTCCCTCCGGGTCGCCTCGGCGTTCCGGGCCCCCTCCCTGAGGCCCGGGGGCCGCCTCGGTGTGGCGGCCCCCGGGTCTGCCGGCTACTTCACGTTGACCGCGGCCCAGGCCGCGGCGACCGCCGTGGATTCCGGGCTTCCGGCGCCGTAGAGGTCGGTCGTCGCCTGGAGGGTCGCCGTGCGGGCGCCCGCGTAGTCGGTGGACGAGGTCATGTAGGTCGACAGGGCCTTGTACCAGATCTTGTACGCCTTGATCCGGCCGATTCCCGTCACCGTCGAGCCGTCGTAGGTCGGGGAGTCGTAGCCGACGCCGTTGATCGTCTTGGCGCCGCTGCCCTCGGAGAGCAGGTAGAAGAAGTGGTTCGCCGGGCCGGAGGAGTAGTGGACGTCCAGGCGGCCCAGGTTGCGGTCCCAGTAGTCGCGGGAGTTCCCGTCGCGGCTCGGCTTGTCCATGTAGCGCAGCGGGGTGCCGTTGCCGCGGATGTCGATCTTCTCGCCGATGAGGTAGTCGCCCGGGTCCGAGGCGTTGGCCGCGAAGAACTCGACCGAGGTGCCGAGGATGTCGGAGGTCGCCTCGTTCAGGCCGCCGGACTCCCGGCTGTAGCGCAGGCCCGCGGTCGCGGAGGTCAGACCGTGGGTCATCTCGTGGCCGGCCACGTCGATCGAGGTGAGCGGCTTGGCGTTGCCCGCGCCGTCGCCGTACGTCATGCAGAAGCACTGGTCGGACCAGAAGGCGTTGACGTACGCGTCGCCGTAGTGGACGCGGGAGAGGGCGGCGACGCCGTCGCCGCGGATGCCGTTGCGGCCGAGCTCGTTCTTGTAGAAGTCCCAGGTGAGGGCCGCGCCGTAGTGGGCGTCGACGGCGGCGGTCTGGCGGTTGGCCGGGGTGCCGTCGCCCCAGACGTCGTCGGCGTCGGTGAAGAGGGTGCCGGTGCCGCTGGTCGCGCCGTTCAGGTCGTACGTCTTGTGGCCGCCGCGCGCGGTGTCGGTCAGCGTGTACGACGGGGCGGTGCCCAGGGTGACGTCACCGGCGTACTGGCTGTGGCCCGAGCCGGTCTCGATGGCCTCGTAGGCGTACAGCTCCTTGCCGTCGGTCGCGTCGGTGATGACGTGCCGCTCGCTCGGGGTGCCGTCGGCCTGGACTCCGGTGACGACGGTCTCCCAGGCGAGGGTGGGCTTGCCGGTCGCGGCCCAGATCACCTTGCGGGCGGACGTCGCGGCCGGGGACTTCTCCTCCGAGGAGGCGACGGCCGACTTCTTCGCCGTCGCGGCCGGGATCGCGGCGGTCGTGCCGGGCACGGATATCCGGGCGGCGGTCGCCTTGGTGGTGGAGCGGGCGCCGTTCGTCCTCTGGTGCACGACGAGGTCGCCGCCGAGGACGGGGAGACCCTCGTACGTCCGCTCGTACCGGGTGTGGACGGTGCCGTCGGCGTCCTTGACGACGTCCCGGACGACGAGCTTCTCCTGACCGGACAGGCCGATGTCCCGCGCGGTCGTGGCGGCCGCGGCCTGTGCGTTCTTGATCGCGGTGGTGCGCTCGGCCGCGGTGAGGACGAGCGCGGTGGCGCCGCTCTCGCGGTCGGCCGTGGCGCCGGCCGTGCCGCCCTGGAGGCCGACGACGAGCATCGCGGCCGAGGCGATCAGGGCGGCGGCCCGCACGGTGGTGCGGCGGCCGGGGGTGTGCGCGTGGGTGTGCGCGGTGCGGTGGTGCGAGGACTGCAGGCGGGTCACGCGGGCTCCTTCGCTGATGCTGCGGGGGGTGGCGCGGCAGCGAGCGTGCCAGCGAAAGAGCCTTTTTGACAGGTCTGCAACAAGGATTTGACCATCAGTTGTCCGGAGGGCAGCCAGACGGGTCCGTTATGCGATACATGACGGATGCGAGGATGACCGCATGGGATCGCTTCTTTACGTCACCGACCTCGGGTACCAGGCGCGCGGTCGTCGTTACTGCGACGAGGACATCTGGCTCGCCGGGCGGCTGCGCGAGGAGTTCGACGTCGCCCTCTGCCACCCCCTGGACGCGGCCGCGCTCATGGACCGCTTCGACGCCGTCGTCGTACGCAACAGCGGTCCGGTCATCCACTACCAGGAGGCGTACGACACCTTCCGCGCCGCCGCCCTCGCCAGCCGTACCCGGATGTTCAACTCGCTTACGGGCAAAGGGGACATGGCCGGGAAGGAGTACCTCCTCCACCTGTCGAGGGAGGGGTTTCCGGTCATTCCCACGGCAGGGCGGCGCGAGGAGTTCGGGCGGCTGCCGGAAGCCGACGAGTACGTCGTCAAGCCGCTGCTGGGCGCCGACTCGGTCGGTCTGCGCTTCGTCGACAAGGCGCGGCTCACGGAGGTCGATCCCGCCGGCATGCTCGTACAGCCGCGCATCCCGTTCACGTACGAGGTGTCGTTCTACTACGTCGGGCGGAGCTTCCAGTACGCGCTGTACGCACCGGATCCCGAGTCCCGCTGGGTGCTCGAACCGTACGAACCGACCGCCGAGGACCTGGAGTTCGCCCAGCGGTTCGTGGACTGGAACGACCTCGCGTACGGCATCCAGCGCGTCGACGCCTGCCGGGCGCCGGGCGGGGAACTGCTGCTCGTCGAGCTGGAGGACCTCAACCCGTATCTCTCGCTCGACCTGGTCGGGGAACCGGAGCGGGAGCGGTTCGTGACGGCTGTTGCCGCTTCACTGCGCGAACTGCTGGGCGGGGCGCGGCGGTAGCGGTGGCGGAAGTGGGGGCGGCGCGGGAGTCGGTTGCGGGGGTCGTAGACAGGGCGTCGTAGGGGGCCGTAGACAGACAGGGCCGTAGACAGGGACCGGTTGCGGGAGTCGCAGGCGGGGCGGGCCTCCTACGCCGTCCGCTTGCGGGGGGTCGCCTTCTTCGCCTGGGTCTTCTTCCCCGTCTCCTTCGCCGTCTCCTTCGCCGCGGTCTTCTTCGTCGCCGACGTGCTCTTCGTCGCCGCGCCCCTGCTCTCCGTCGTCTTCTTCGCCGCCGCCTTCTTCGACGTCGACTTCCGTGCGGGCTCCGCCGTCTTCTTCGCCGCCGTCCTGGACGTCGACTTCTTCGCCTCCGACTCCTTCGGCGCACTGCGTGCCGCCGCCTTCTTGCGCGGCTTCAGCTCCGTCACGGAGGCGTCCTCCGGCGGCGCCTCGCCACGGGCCTCCTTCGCCGCGCGGACACTGCTCTCCAGCGCCGCCATCAGGTCGATGACCCTGCCGCCACCCTCCGCGGCGGGCTCCGGCGGCGCCATCGCCGCGCCGCCCTCGGCCTTCGCGGCGACCATCTCCTCGACCGCCTCCCGGTAGTCGTCGTGCAGGGTGCTGATGTCGACCTCACCCAGGGTCGCCATCAGGGCGTCGGCCAGGTCGAGTTCCGCCTCCCGTACCGAGACGGGCGTCTCCGGAGCCACGCCCTCCGGGGCGCGGATCTCGTCCGGCCACAGCAGCCCGTGCATGGCGATGACATCGTCCACGACCCGGAGCATCCCGAGCCGCTCCCGCCCCCGCAGGGCGAACTTCGCCACCGCCACCTTGTCGCTGCGCTTGAGCGCCTCGCGCAGCAGGGTGTACGGCTTGGCGGCCGGCACGCCGTTCGGCGCGATGTAGTACGCGGCGTCCATCTGGAGCGGGTCGATCTCGCTCGCCGGCACGAACGAGACGATCTCGATCGTCTTCGCCGTCGGCAGCGGCAGGGAGGCCAGGTCCTCGTCCGTGATCGGGATCATGGTCCCGTCGGCGTCCTCGTACGCCTTGCCGATCTCCGCCTGGGAGACCTCCTCGCCGTCCAGCTCGCACACCTTGCGGTAGCGGATGCGGCCGCCGTCCTCGGTGTGGATCTGGCGGAAGGACACGGACCGGCTCTCGGTGGCGTTCACGAGTTTGATCGGGATGCTGACCAGGCCGAAGGAGATAGCGCCGTTCCAGATGGATCGCACGTTTCATCCCTTTCGTGTGACTTTGCACGGCAATGCCGGATTCGTGGGATTCTCATCGTATGACGCCGATCACGGAGGTGGAGGGGCGGCGCCTGGCGCTCAGCAATCTCGGCAAGGTCCTCCACCCGCTCACGGGCACCACCAAGGGCGAGCTGCTGCACTACTACGCCACCGTCGCGGACGCGCTCCTCCCCCATCTGCGCGACCGGCCGGTGTCCTTCCTGCGCTATCCGGACGGTCCGGACGGGCAGCTCTTCTTCACGAAGAACCCACCGCCCGGCACGCCCGCCTGGGTGAACACCGCGCCGGTGCCCCGTTCCGAGGACCCCGGCGCCCGGCAGGTAGTCGTCCAGGACCTGCCCTCGCTGATGTGGGCGGCGAACCTCGTCGTGGAGTTCCACACGCCCCAGTGGCGGACCGACACCCCCGCCGTCGCCGACCGGATCGTCTTCGACCTCGACCCCGGGCCGCCCGCGACCGTCGTGGAGTGCTGCCGGGTGGCGCTCTGGCTGCGCGAGCAACTCGCCGCCGACGGCCTGGAGACGTTCGCCAAGACCTCCGGCGCCAAGGGCCTCCACCTGCTCGTCCCCGTGGAGCCGACGCCGTCCGAGCAGGTCTCGGCGTACGCGAAACAGCTCGCCGTCCGCGCCGAGGCGGACCACCCCGCGCTGGTCGTGCACCGGATGGCCCGCGCGCTGCGGCCCGGGAAGGTCTTCGTGGACCACAGCCAGAACTCCGCCGCCAAGACCACGGCCACGCCGTACACCCTGCGCGCCCGGCCACGGCCGACCGTCTCCGCGCCGGTGACCTGGGAGGAGGTCGAGGCGTGCGACGAACCCGAGCAGCTCGTGCTGCTGATGAACGACATCGCGCCACGTCTGGAGCGGTACGGGGAGCTGATGGAGCCGCTCTTCGACCCGGGCCGGGCCGGGGTCCTGCCGTAACCACGCCCGGTGCCCTGACCACGGCCCGGGCCCTGACCCCGCCTGATCCCTGACCACGCCCGGCGCCGACCACGCCCGGTGCCCTGACCACGGCCCGGGCCCTGACCCCGCCTGGTCCCTGACCGTGCCCGGTGCACGGCTCAAGCCCGGGGCCCAGGCGCGCACCCCGGCGCCCCGGTCGCGCACCCGAGGCACACCCGGCGTGCACCCCGGCGGCCTCACCGCCGTCCCGCCGGCGCCTCACCGCCGCCGCACCGCCGCCTCACTCCACCTCCGCGTCGGACTCCTCCGGTGTCAGGTCCGGCCGCAGGCGGAGCCACGACGGCTGGCGCAGCAGACCCGCCCGGGTCCGGACGGCGTACCGGACCTCGCCGACCAGGCGCGGCAGGACCCAGTGCGCCCCGGCCACCGGAGGCACCTCCGAGAAGGGGCACTCGTCGATCTCGGCGGCGTACAGCAGCCGGGCCAGTTCGGTGCGTTCCGCTTCGCTCCACCCCGTGCCGACGCTGCCGACGTAGCGCAGTCCGCCGGCATGGCGCTGGCCCATGAGCACCGACCCGGGCAGGCCGGACAGCCGTCCACCGCCGGGCAGCCAGCCGCCGATGACGATGTCGGCGGTGCGCATGTTGCGGATCTTGATCCAGTGCCGCGACCGCGCCCCCGGCTCGTACCGGGAGGTGATCCTCTTGCAGATCAGGCCCTCCAGGCCGTGCTCGCGGGTCGCCCGGAGCGCGGCCTCGCCATGGCCCACCAGCGCGCCCGGCGTGGACCAGGCCGGACCGGCCAGGCCCAGCGCTTCGAGCTCCTGCCGCCGGTCCGCCCAGGGCCGGCCGGTCAGCAGCCGTCCGTCCAGGAACACCACGTCGAACAGGACCGCGTGCACCGGATCGCGGGCGGCCAGCCGGCTCGCCCGCGCCGGTGAGCCCGCCAGGCCCATCCGGGGCTGCAACCGGGCGAAGTCGCTGTGCCCGTCCTCGTCGAGCATGACGATCTCCCCGTCCAGGATCGCCGTACGCCCCACGGGCAGCGCCCGGCCCAGCGGCCGGAGTTCCGGATAGGCGGCGGAGACGTCCTCACCGGAGCGCGAGCGCACCACCAGCGTTCCGTCCCCGGCGAGGTAGAAGATCGCCCGCTGGCCGTCCTGCTTCGTCTCGAAGGCCCACCCGGCGTGCTGCCCGGCGGGCGGCAGGGCGCCGGGCGTCGCGAGCATCGGCGGGATGCGGGGAAGGTCCACGGGTCAGGACTGACCCGTGGCGCGTGCCGCTACTCCCCCACGCCGGTCGATTCAGCCTTGGGACACATTCCGCCGGCAGGGGCCAGGGAACGGTCGCCGGCCGGGTGCGAGCGGCACTTCCGCCGGTTCAAGCGGCACTTCCGCCGGTTCACACGGCACTTCGAGGGCGCGCGAATCAACAGTGGGAGGCCTGTGCGAGCGGCGAGCGTCCCGCGAACTCCCCCCGAGCGCCGCGCGTGGCGCAAAGCGAGCGCCCCGTGCGGCGTTCGCCGGACGCGTCCGGTCAGCGGGCCCTGAGCGACGGTGACGTGGTGCACACTTGCTCCCTGGTACAGCGCTCACGGGGAAGGCGGCGGCCGGCATGCTGACGGGGATCGAGGAGGTCGACTGGGCCTCACTGGGGCACGCGTACGGGCCCGCCGACGATGTGCCGGGGCTGCTGCGCGGGCTCGCCTCGGACGATTCCACGGAGCGCGAGCTGGCCCTCGACGGCATGTACGGCGCGGTGCACCACCAGGGCGACGTGTACGACTCCACCCTCGCCTGCATCCCCTTCCTGCTCGAACTCGTCTCCGACGCCTCCGTACAAGACCGCGGCGGCATCGTGGAGTTGCTGACCAGCATCGGCGGAATCGATCTCGACGGCGACGACGAACTTGACGAACTCGACCCCGATGACGGGGAGTTGATTCCGGCTGCCAACTACGCGATGGCCGCGGCCGCCGTCGCCGCCGGGGCGGACGTGTTCCTCGGGCTCGTCGGGGATCCCGATCCGGAGGTGCGGCTGGCGGCCCCGTGCGCGCTCGCCTCGATGCATCCGGAGCCCGCGCGCGTACTGACGCTGCTGCGTGAGCGGCTCACGGTCGAGCGCCACACGGAGGTACGGCTCGCCCTGGTGGAGGCGGTCGGGCGGATCGCACGGCGCCACGAGTCGCTGCGCGACGAGACCGTCGACTGGCTCGGCTGGCTCTCCCGCGCCGCGCACGCACCCGGGCTGCGGCTCGCGGCCCTGGCCCAGCTGGCGCGGTGCGCCCCCGGCGAGGTTCCGGACGACATCGTGGAGCGGGTGACGGTCCTGCTCGACGAGGTGGCCGGGGCCCCCGATGCGTACGAGGCACCCGAGGCGACGGAGCTCTTCACGGAGAGCGGATGGCCGGCCACGCCCGCGCTCGCCGGACAGGTCCGTGAGCTGGTCGACGAGCAGCCGGCCGAGCGCCGGACCCCCTGGACCGACGAGCTGCTGCGTACCCTGCACACCGCTCTGGACGACCGGGTCGACGACCGGATCGCCCTGATCCTCGCCCAGCTGCGCAGTCCCGACCGGTCCCGGCGCTCGGACGCCATCTGGCTGTGCGGCGGGCTCATACGGATGTGGCGCGGCCGGTACGAGGAGGTGGTGCGGGTCATCGGGGACCAGCTCGCCGACCCGGACCCGCGACTGCGCGAGGCCGCCACCTCTTTCTTGGAGCGGCTCTTCGAGCTGACGGGCCCCGCCACCGACGCGCTCGCCGCCCGCCTCGTCGCCGGGCCGCCGACGCCGCTGGGGCGGGGTGGCCCGGGAGCGCGGGTCGGAGGCCGGGGGGCGCTGCTCGCTCTGGCCCGGTCCGGGGACGCCCGGGCGGTACCGCTCCTGGCCAGGGCGCTCAAGGAGCCGGAGGTGCGCCGGGAGCTGCTGTACGCGGTCGACGCCCTGGGCCCCGCCGCCGTACCGCTCGCACCGGTGCTGCGCCGCAGACTCGCGCGGGTCGAACTGGACGACCGGCTGTACGACCATGCGGCACCGCTGCTCTTCGCCCTGACCGCGGTCCGGGGCACGCAGGCCCTGCCCGAGGTGCTGCGGGTGCTGCGCGGGGCGCCCCCGAACCGGCGGGACTGGGTGCGGGAGTCGGCCCTGCGGGCGCTGGCGGCCTTCGGCCCGGCGGCCCGGGAGGCCGTCCCGGACGTACGCGAGCTGCTGGTCTGCGACTCGGCCGCCGTCTCGGCGAGCGCGGCACTCGCGCTCTGGTCGGTGGAGGGCGAGTCGGCGGCCGTGCTGCCGGCTCTGGAGGGGTGGCTGCGGCCGGACGCCGGCGAACCGGAGTGGTGCGCGGCCGCCCGCGCCCTGGGTTCGATCGGCCCGGCGGCGGCGCGGAGCGCGCCCGCGCTGCGCCCGGGCCTGCGGGCCAGGGATGTGTGGGTACGGGTCGCGGGCGCCACGGCCCTGTGGCGGGTGGCGGGTGACGTGGAGGCGACGCTGCCGGTACTGCTCAGGGCCTGGGAGGAGAACCCGCACGCGCGCGTGGACATCGCCGAGTGCCTGGCGGAGATGGGACCGGCGGCACGGGTGGCCGAGCCCGCGATCCGCGACGAGCTGGCCCGGCGCCGCCGCCACAACGTCCGCGAGCACGGCTCGGGCAGCCATGACATCCACCAGGACGAGAAGCTCGTGGCCTTCTGCCACGCGGCCCTGGACCGCATGGAGTGGAACCGGCACAGCTGAGCCCGCCCGCACGGGCGTGACCACGAGCCGTCGGACGTAGACGTAAGCAAAAAGGACTTTCCTACGAATAAGGTCTGAGGGAAGCCCGATCGTCCCGAGCTCCGGCCGCCCCCACCGATGGCGGCCTGTTGCTCAGGACGGTCACCGCACCGACGACATCCTGGAGCAGTGTGAGACCGCGCGGACTGCCGTACGCCGCCGCCGTGGCCCTGTCCACCGCGGCGGCGCTGCTCGCGCTCTCCGGCTGCGGCGACGAGGGCGGCCTCGAGAGCGCGGGGCCCACGCCCACCGCCGTCGGCCCGGTCCGCCTCTGGCCCGATCTGCCGCCCGCGACCGCGCCGCCCCTCGACTACGGCGAGACCGACACGCAGCGCGTCCCGGGCATCAAGGCCCCGGGCGACGACGTCCACCGCGTCGACCCCGTGGCCGTGGTCCAGACCGAGGCGAACGCCCACCCCGACACGTACAGCGGGGCCGACGGCATGTACGAGGAGACGGCCCGGCGGATCGCCCGGTGCGCGGCGGAGCCGAGGGCATGCCCGGTGATGCGGCCCTACTACCGCGATCTGACCGGCGACGGCCGTGACGAACTGATCGTCGGCATCCGCATGCCGGAGCAGCAGTTCGGCGTCCGGGTCTACCTCGCCGAGAGGAGCGGCCTCACCCGGATCATGGCCACCGTCGACCAGGTCATCAGCGTGGAGATGGCGGGCCGGGACCTGATCATGCGGGTCAGCTCGGCCGGCATTCCCGGGTACGAGTACCGCACCGCCTGGTCCTGGGACGAGCAGCAGCACTCGATGCTGGCGACCCGGGACGAGATCGTCCGCGTCAAGCCACGCGGCCCGGCCGCCTCGCCGCCCCCGGAGCCCAGCGCCGAGCCGACCCCCGCGCCCGCGCCGACCTCCGCACCGACCTCCGCACCGATTCCCGCGCCGACCTCCGCGCCTATTTCCGAAGGCGCCCCCGGGAGCAGCCCCTCCGGAGGCCGCCCATGAGCCCGCGCCTCCCCGCCTGGGCGGCGACGCTCACCTGGAAAGCCGCGGTCTTCATCACCGTCATGTGCTGCGCGCTCGCCGCCCTGCTCGGCATCCTCGTCCATGTCTCGGTGACCGGGCGGACCGTGAACGACTCCCGCGAGCGGGCGCTGGACCGGCTCACGGCGGCCGCCCGCGCCTACGAGGCGGGCGACCCGCTCCCCCGGTTCGCCGGGATCGACCCCGAGGGCCTGCCGGGCTCGCTGCGCGCGCTCGCCGTCGGCGGGGAGCGCGGCACCATGGTCACGTCGTACGAGGGCAGGCCGACGATGTGGGCGGCCGGCCCCGCCGACGGCCGGGCCCTCGCCGTACGGACGGACTACTCGGCGAGCGCCGAGACCATCAGCGGTCTGGACCGGTCGATCCTCGGCTCCTCGGTGCTGGCCATCGGGGCGACGCTGCTCGTGGGCGCGTTCGCGGTCACCCGGGTCACGCGACGGCTGCATCTGACGGCTCAGGTGGCCCGGCGGATCAGCGCGGGTGATCTCGACGCCCGCGTCGACGACCCCCGTACGAAGGACCCTTCCCGTCCCCAGGACGAGGTCGCCACGGTCTCCGGGGCGCTCGACACCATGGCCTCCTCGCTCCAGCGCAAGCTGCAGAGCGAGCAGCGGTTCACCGCCGACGTGGCGCACGAGCTGCGGACCCCGCTCACCGGACTGTCCGCCGCGGCCGAACTGCTGCCGGAGGGGCGGCCGTCCGAGCTCGTACGGGACCGGGTCAAGGCGATGCGCGCGCTGACCGAGGACCTGCTGGAGATCTCGCGGCTCGACGCCCGCAACGAGACCGTGGACCTGGCCGTGCACGAGCTCGGACCGCTCGCGGAACGGGTGGTGCGCGTTTCGGGGACGCCGACCGAGGTACGGATCGTGCGGGACGCCACGGTGGAGACCGACCGGCGGCGCCTGGAGCGGGTGCTCGGCAACCTCGTCGCCAACGCGCACAAGCACGGCGCCCCGCCGGTCGTCCTGACCGTGGACGGCCCGGTGGTGACCGTGCGGGACCACGGGCCGGGCTACCCGGAGTACCTCCTGGAGTCGGGGCCGCAGCGGTTCCGTACGGAGGGCGGCGGCAAGGGCCACGGGCTCGGTCTGACGATCGCGGCGGGGCAGGCGGAGGTCATCGGAGCGGAGCTGGTCTTCGCCCACCCGCCGGACGGCGGGGGCGGGGCGCTGGCGCGGCTGACGCTGCCGGAGTACGTACGGTTCGGGGCGGCGGACGAGGAACCGGGGCGCGGCCCGGGCCCGGATTCGGCGCCCTGACAGCACACGGGCCCACTCGCCCACCCGTACACAGGCCCCGACCCACCGGCACACCGTCACACATAAGGGATATAACGCTTACTGCTTGCTACGTTGCGGACCATGACCGCAACGACGGCGGACGCTTCCCCGCCCGGGCTGTCCACCCCGAAGGGCCGCGGCGTGGAACTCTGCCTCCTCGTCTGCGCCGTCCTCATCTCCGTCTACGGCTACGCCGAGGTCGGCCTGGTCAGGAACGGCGTAGTGCCGCCGGACGCCGCCCGCTACGGCGCCGGGCTCGGCCTGCTCGCGCTCCTCGCGCATCTCTCGGTCCGCTTCCGCGCGCCCTACGCCGACCCGCTGCTGCTGCCCATCGCCGTCCTCCTCAACGGCCTGGGCCTGGTGCTGATCTACCGCCTGGACCTGGAGACCCCGCAGGACCGCGCCGCGCCGACCCAGCTGGTCTGGTCGACGCTCGGGGTGGCGCTGTTCATCGCCGTCGTCGTGCTGGTGCGCGACCACCGCGTCCTCCAGCGGTACGCGTACCTGTCCATGGCCACCGCGCTCGCCCTGATGACCCTGCCGATCTTCTTCCCGGCCGTGAACGGGGCGAAGATCTGGATCCGGATCGGCGGTCTGTCCTTCCAGCCGGGCGAGTTCGCCAAGATCCTGCTGGCCGTCTTCTTCGCCGCGTACCTCGGGGCCAACCGCAACGCGCTGGCGTACACCGGCCGCAGGGTGTGGAAGCTCCAGTTTCCCGCCGGCCGCGTGCTCGGTCCGATCGTGGCGATCTGGGTGCTGAGCGTGGGCGTGCTGATCCTGGAGCGCGATCTGGGCACCTCGCTGCTCTTCTTCGGCATCTTCGTGATCATGCTGTACGTGGCGACGGGCCGGACCGGCTGGATCGCGGTCGGGCTGCTCCTTGCGGCGGTGGGGGCCTTCGCGGTCGGCTCCCTCGAACCGCACGTCCACAGCCGGGTCCAGGACTGGCTGAACCCGTTCGCCTCCATCGAGGCGGGCGACGGGCCGGGCCAGCTCGCCCAGTCGCTCTTCTCCTTCGCCGCCGGCGGGATGCTCGGCACCGGCCTCGGCTCGGGACACTCGATCCTGATCGGCTTCGCCGCCAAGTCCGACTTCATCCTGGCGACGGCGGGCGAGGAGCTCGGCCTCGTCGGCCTCACCGCCCTGTTCCTGCTGTACGCGCTGCTGGTCGCCCGCGGCTACCGCGCCGGCCTCGCGCTGCGCGACCCGTTCGGCCGGCTGCTCGCGATCGGGCTCGCCTCGATCCTGGCGCTCCAGGTCTTCGTGATCGCCGGCGGGGTGATGGGCCTGATCCCGCTGACCGGCATGGCGATGCCGTTCCTGGCGCAGGGCGGCTCGTCCGTGGTCACCAACTGGGTCATCGTGGCGCTGCTGATCCGCGTCAGCGACTCGGCACGGGCGCCGCTCCCCGCACCGGCGGCCGAGCCGGAGATCTTCGTACCGGTCGTGGAGGACGCCCGGTGATCCCGTACATCCGTCGCGCCGCCGCGCTCTGCTTCGTCCTCCTCGTGGCACTGCTGGCCAACGCGGCCCGGGTGATGGTCTTCGGGGCGGAGCCACTGGACGACAACCCGGCCGACCGGCGGGTGGCGATCACCCGCTGGGGCCAGCCGCGTGGCGAGATCGTGGTCGACGGGAAGCCGGTGACGGGGGCGCGGGACAGCGGCGAGCAGCTGCGGTACGAACGCACGTACAAGAAGGGCCCGTTGTACGCGCCGGTGACCGGGTACGCCTCGCAGACGTACGGCACCACCTTCCTGGAACACGCCGAGGACGCGGTCCTCTCCGGTACGGACCCGATGCTGGCGCCGTTCCCGTTCTGGAACGACATCAGCCGGGGGCGGCGGCCGGGCGGGGACGTGGTGACGACGATCCGGGCGTCGATGCAGGAGGCGGCGTACCGGGGCCTGGACGGGAAGCGGGGCGCGGTCGCGGCGATCGAGCCGTCGAGCGGGCGGATCCTGGCGCTGGTGAGCAGCCCGTCGTACGACCCGGGGCTGCTGTCGGGCACCGGGCCGAAGGTGAAGGACGCCTGGGCGCGGCTGACCACCTCGCCGAACCAGCCGATGCTGAACCGGGCGATCCGGCAGACCTATCCGCCCGGCTCCGCCTTCAAGATCGTGACGGCGGCGGCGGCCCTGGACGCGGGCGCGGTGACGGACGTGAACGCGCCGACGCGCACACCGGACCCGTTCGTGCTGCCGGGCACGCGGAGGGTGCTGCCGAACGAGGCGAAGGGGTGCGCCGACGAGTCGCTGGCGTACGCGATCCAGTGGTCGTGCAACACGGTGATGGCGGGGCTCGGGGTGAAGGTGGGCCTGGAGGAGATGGTGGACGCGTCGCGTCGGTTCGGCTTCGGTGACACGGGCCTGAGGATCCCCTCCTGGGTCGCGAGGTCGAACTTCGACACCGACATGAGCGACGACCAGCTGGCGCTGTCGTCCATCGGCCAGTTCAACACGACGGCGACGCCGCTCCAGATGGCGATGGTGGCGGCGGCGGTGGCCAACAACGGCGAGATCGCCCACCCCCACCTGGTCGAGCGCACGACGACCTCGGGCGGCCGCGCGGTCCGCACGACGGGCCGCCGCAGCTACCGCCAGGCGATGCGCCCCTCGACCGCGACGCAGCTCCAGCGCCTGATGGTGAAGGCGGTCGAGGAGGGCACGGGCACGAACGCGGCGATCCCGGGCGCGACGGTCGGCGGCAAAACGGGCACGGCCCAGCACGGCCTCGGCAACACCGGCACCCCGTACGCCTGGTTCATCGCCTGGGCCCAGGCCCCGGACTCGGCCCAGCCGGCGGTCGCGGTGGCGGTGGTCGTGGAGGACGCGGAGGCGCGCCGGACGGAGATCAGCGGGGGCGGGAGCGCGGCGCCGATCGCGAGGGCGGTGATGGAGGAGGGGCTGAGGCTGGAGAGGGAGGGGCGGGGGCGTTCGTAGGAGAGGGCGGGAGCCCCGGATCACCTGGGGCGTGAGGTGTACCAGCCCGCATGCGGAAGGCCCTGCCGAATGTGTCATTCGGCAGGGCCTTCTTCATGCGTGGGGAGGCACGCCCGGCGCGGTCTCCCGCGCCGGGCGTGTCCTCGGGAGCCTAGGCGTCGCCCGGCTGCCCGAGAAGTTCCGCGACCTCCGTCCGGCGCCAGTCCCACTGAGGATGCTTCTCGATCAGATCGACGAACTCGGCGAACTCGAGGACGTCGCCGTGGTTGGTGTCGATCAGACCTGAGAAGCCTCGGAGCGCGTAGGCCAGGAACGCCCGTGCCGCGTCCATGGACTGGCAGGACACGTAGATCGCACGGGGTTCCGCACCGATCCTCCGCCTCGCGTCCTCGATCTCGTCGGGCTCGAAGTCCGCGAGCACATCGCCCGAGAAATTCAGAGCGTAGGAGTTCCCGTTCCAGTGCAGGAAGCTTCCGTCACCGAGCGGGTCCTTTCCGACTCCGAGGGACCGCACCTTGGCCTCGATGGCGGCGCACTCAGGTGCGCTCGCCAGCAGGACCACGGAAGGCCAGGACATGGCTACCTCCGCCTTCTCATGGAGCGATCACCGCTAGGAGGGTTTCGAGATCGGTTGTGACCATTTGGCCGGCCTGTTCCTGACCCTTGACGACCGATGGCTTCAACCTCTTGCTCGGCCAGATGAAACTGATGACCGGGTAGGAGGTCGCCGACTCGTATCGCTCGTGGTCGTGCTTGGAGCCCTTGCCCGTACCGGTCTTCACCTGGATCACCGCGTTGCGGGTCACGATGTCGAAGTCGGTGATGTCCTTGCCGTCCGAGCCGTGGATCTTGATCTCGACCGCTTGCACGTGGCCAGGGTAGCGGGCCTCGATCGCGGCGACGAGCTCCGGAACACCCGGGTCCTTGGGCGTACCCCAGTAGTTGGTCGGGCAGGTGTCGTTGTGAACGAGGACAGGTGCCGCGCCCACCATCGCGTAGTACGTGTGCAGGTCGGAGACGGTCAGGTTGTGAACCGTCGCGTCCGGTGCCGTCCAACGCTGGACGGTCGTGACCTGGACATGCGTACCCGCGCTGGTCTGGAGCCACTGACCCGACTCGAGGTCGGTGGCGTCGACCCACTCGCCCAGCTCGGGCACCCAGAACGGGTGCTCGGCGGTGGCGGTGATCCGGTCCGTCTTCGCGCCCTTGTCGCCGTCGGTGTCGACGGTGATCTTGACCAGGCGCTTGAGGCCCTCGCCCTTGATCTCGGCGGTGACCGTCTCGATCCGGGTCTCCCCGGTCTTCGGGTCGGTCGCGAGAACCTTGTCGCCAGTCTTGACCTGCTCGATCGGCTTGCTGGAACCGTCGGCCATCAGCACGCGCGTGCCGGGGGTGAAGCTGTTGCACCCCGGACCGTCGGCCTTCCCGGAGCCACCGCTGCCGCTCGAACCACCGTTGCTGCGGGAGGATCCACCGGAGTTGCCCCCGGGCTTTCCGCCGCCGCCCTTGCCACCGCCCGCGGAACTCTTGCCGCCGGCCCCAGAGCCCTTGTTGGCACCGCTCTTGCCTCCGCCGGAGTGCGAGGAGGACTTGGGAGCGGCCTTGGCCTGGGCCTTCTTCTGGACGGGGTTACCCGTCTTCTTCTTGGCGGCGGCCGCTCTGTCGGCCGTTCTCTTCGCTTGTTCGGCGGCCTTCTTCTTGGCCCTCTGCGCGGCCTCCTTCTTGGCCTTCTCGATGGCGGCCTTCTTGGCCTTGAGCGCTGCCTCCTCGGCGGCCTTGGCCTTCTTGAGGACGATCTCGGCGGCAGCCTTCGCCTTCTTGAACGCCTGGATGGCGTCGATGGTGCGGCTGACGGCCTTCAGGACCGACGGAATCTTGCCGAGCTTGGTCCACGGGATGGCCCCGACGATCAAGCTGCCGCACGACCACATGTCACCGCCGAAGCACGCCATGGCGTCGTTGATGCCGATGAAGTCCTTCAGCGCACCCCAGGCCGCGGAGAGGATCACCGAGGTGAGCGACTTGCCCATCATGGCCTGCGCCTGCGCCACCATCGCGGGGGACAGACCCGCGCCGGCGAGGGCCGCGGCCTTCTCCGAGGCGGTCAGTGAGATCGACAGACCCGTCGGGTCCGCGTGCGTGACCGGGTTGTTGTGCGCGTACGCGTACCCGTTGGACTGCAGCGGGTCGTTCAGGTCGAGCAGCGGGTCGGCGGACAGGAAGCGTCCGACCACCGGGTCGTAGAGACGGGCGCCCAGCGGCTGGAAGCCGGAGGCGTCGTCCCGGGTCTTGCCCAGGAACCCCTTGTCGGTCTGCATGTTGGCACCGGCGGTGTCGACGCCGCGCTGGTTGCCGAACGGGTCCTGCTTGCGGATCCGGACGGGCTGCGAACCGTAGAGGCCGACCTCGGAGTAGACAGAGCCCTGGTGGTCACTGGTGAGAGCGACCAGGGTCTCCCCGCCGGTGCCGTAGGCGTACCGGAGCACGGCGCCGCCGGGTGCGGCGTAGGTGCGCTGGCTCTTGATGAGGACGCCGCCCTGCTGAACGGTCACCTGAGTGTCCGACAGGAGGAGGGTGGCCTGCTTGCCCTTGATGGTCAGCAGACGCTGGCCGTCCGGGCCGTAGATGTGGCGGGTGTCGTTCTGCGGCGCCCACAGCTGCGCGGCGGCGGTGCCGTCACACGTGGCCAGGACGATCGCCGTCCCGCTGGCCGAGTTGGCGCCCTGCACCGCGAGGCACAGACCCGACGCGATGTGCGTCAGCTGCCCGGCGGTGTTGCGCTTCAGCTCCTGCGCGGCGGTGCCGGCGCACTTCTGGATCTGGAGCGCGGACCCGGCCGTGTTCGCGGCCGGCTGGAGGCACCAGTTGTCGTAGACGGAGAGCGTGCCCTTGTTGGGGTCGGTCTGCGTCCCGCCGGCCGGAGCCGGAGTCGGGCTGAACTTCCAGCTCTGGGCGACGGAACTGTTGCAGCCGTAGAGCTGGATCGGCTGGCCGGGGGCGGCCAGGCCGGACTTCAGGTCGATGCACTTGTCGGCGAGGCCCACATAGGGGGTCTTGCCGTTCGCGCCCTGACCGGTGATCCGGTCGACCTGACCGTCATGGGTCCACGACAGCGTCTGCTTGTCACCATTGTCGAGCGAGGTGATCGACTTGGTTTCACCCGTGAGCTCGTAGACGCGCTCGGCCTCGGCCTTCACCGCGGCGCCGGCGGGCGTCGTGTACCTCTTGAGCACCTTGGTCAGCGTGTGCGGCTGGGAGCCGTCCGCCTTCCCGTAGGCGTAGTCGGTGACAGCGTCCTTGGTGGTGTCACCCGTGAGGTTCTTTTCGGTCAGCTTCTTACGGTTGCCGAGAAGGTCGTACTCGTACTCCTGCCAGTAGCCGGAGCTGTCCTTGCCGGCGGCGACGTTCAGGGTGCCGTCGGTGTTCTTCGGGCCGGTGCAGTTCGCCTGGTCCTTGGAGGTCCAGGCCGACTTCAGCTGACCCAGCGGGTCATAGGTGAAGCACTGCCGCTCCTCGATCCCGACCGCCTGCTCCTGGATTCCCGTGACGTTGCCGGCCGGGTCGTAGCTGTAGGAGCGGTTGGAGACCAGGTTGCCGCTGGTCAGCGCCGCGGCGTTCTGCTCACGGTAGACGGACTGCTGCTTGAGCTCACCGCTGGACTCGTCGTACAGGTTCTGCGCCCACACACGGTAGGGCTGCGCGCCCAGCGTCGAGCGCACGACCTGGCCGTACGGGGAGTAGACGGTCTCCGAGCTGTACCAGTCCTTGCCCGAGAGCGAGAGCGGGTTGCCGTTCTTGTCGTAACGGACGGTCAGCTTCTCCGAGGCGAACTTGCCGACAGCGGGAAGAGTCGCCTCGTCCAGCATGCCGTTGTCGGAGAACTTGTAGTCGTACGTGTAGTCCGTCGCCAAACCCCACGTACTGGCCAGCGTCGACGGCAGCGACAGCGTCGTCGACGTCGGCTCGTAGTCCTTGGTGTAGCCGTTGACCTTCTGGGTGTACGCCAGGCCGTCGGTGTAGCGGGTGGCGGTGGCGGGCATGCCCTTGCCGCCCGGCGCCGTGTCGTAGGTGAACTCCGACACCAGCGTGCCGGTCGAGCCGTTCAGACGCTGCTGCTTCGGCCGCGACAGCTCGTCGTAGCCGTTCCAGATGGTGACACCACGTGCGTTGGTGACGGTCAGCTGACGGTCGAAGTGGTCGTAAGCCGTCCGCGTGGTGCCCGAGTCCGGGTCCGTCACGGTCTCGACCCGGCCGCGGTGGTCGTAGGTCCACGTCCACGGGTGGGTCGGGTCGGCCGAGTTGGTCACGGACCGGACTTCGCCGCGCGAGTCGTACGCGTACGACATCGACGTGTAGCCGTTGGGCGCGGCCGGGTTGAACGTGTCGACACGAGAGGTGCGGCCCAGGGCGTCGGTGTAGACCCGGTAGGACGAGGCGCCCTGCGGGTTGATGACCTTCGACCAGTCGGTGCCGTACTCGTACTTGGTCGCCCGCTCCGGGTACGCCTTGGAGGAGGCCTCCTTGGTGACCGGGTCGACGTACTTCATGTACGGGGTCTCGGTGACCACGCGGCCGAGGCCGTCGTATTCGTAACGGGTGATGTTGGGGATGGCGGTGTCGGCGAGCGGGGTGAACAGCTCGCCCGGCTTCGCCTCCTGGGTGAGGTAGGCGTTGTTGGTCTGGAAGACCTCACCGGCGCTGTTGTACAGCGTGTCGGTGACGAGGTAGCCGTTACCGCTCTCCGGCTCCTCCAGCGACTGACGCTCACGACCGAGGCCGTCGTACATCGTGACGGAGGTCTCGATCCGGTCCTCGTAGCCACGGGTGTAGGTCGCGACGTACGGAGGCTTGCGGATCTCGAGCGTCGGGTCCTCCGCGTCCGCCTCCGGCTTCGGGATCACGTACTCGGCCCGGAAGTCCGGCACCGCGCCCGCAGCGGGGGTGCGGCCTGCGGCCCATGCCTCGGAGAGACGGCCCAGCGGGTCGAACTTCGCCTCGCTGACGTGCCCGTTGGGGTCGGTCGTCTTGAGCGTGACCGCGCGGCCCGGCTCCAGCTCCTGCGTCTGGGTGTGGCCCAGCGGGCCGGTCTCGATGACCTTGAAGGCCTGACCGGTCGGCGGGTCGAAGGCGGTCGTGTTCGACTTGCCGTCGGGGTCGGTCTGCCGGACCACACGGCCGATGGCGTCGAAACCGGTGGTGCCGTTGCTCTGGAAGCCGGTTCCCGTGCCGTTCAGCGACCACGACTCGGACGCCAGACCACGCGTAGCGGTGCCAAGGGCGGTGTCGTATGCCTGACCGTCGTAGGCCGTGCGGGTGACACCGCTCAGGGTCGACAGGTCGGCCCAGTTGGCGTTGGCGCAGAGCGTCGGGGAGACCAGGACCTGCTTGGAGAGGCCGATCAGGTTCTTGGCCGTGTTGTGCAGGTACTCGAGCTTGGTGCAGGACTCGTCGCCGGTTTTGCCGGTGTCACCGAAGGACTCGACGAGCGTGGGCAGACCGTAGGTCGGCTCGAAGGTGGTGTTGGACTTGACGCTCCGCAGGGTGCGGGTGTCGTCACCGGTGCCGGAGGACCTCGTGTAGGCGATTTCCTCGGGCTCGGTGACGCGCCAGGCCTTCAGCGGGTCCAGGCCGTCGTCACGGTTGCGGCTGGCGAGCTCGGTCACCGCCGGCTTGGTGATGCTGCGCGTCAGCCAGCTGGTGTCCGCGTCGGTCGCGTTGGTGTAGGTGAGTTCCTCGGCTATTCGGCCGGCGAACGCCTCGTGGTCCTTGGCGATCTCGACGCCGGTGATGTCCTTGACGGAGACGGTGTCGCCCATGCCGCGGAAGTAGCGGGTGACCGCCTTGGTCCGCGGGCTCTCCAGACCGGGGGTGTTCTCGCCGGTGGAGCCTTCACCGCTGTCCGCGTCGGACGGCTTCGGGCCGGTCAGGACCGTGGTCTGCTCGAAGCCCGCGAACTGCGAATAGGTGCGCGTGGACTTCTTGGTGAACTCGGCCTCGGCGAGCTTCCAGCCGGCGTTCTTGTACTCGTAGAACGTCTTCGTGCCGTACGAGCCGGAGACGTTGGGGAGTTCCTCGATGGAGTCCACGACGTACTTGTGGAACCAGTCGATGTCCTCGACCTCGGGGTCAGGGTTCCAGTACGTCGGGTAGCACAGGCGGTTGTTAGCCTTCAGGCCGGCCGTGTCCGTCTTGGTCGGCAGGCCGGTGCCGGTGGCGCAGCCGCCGGCAATGGGCTTGTAGGTGACGACGGTCTCGCCGCCGTACTCGTTGATCACGCGTGCGATGCGCAGGCGGGAGAAGCCGGGCCGGTGGGGGTTGAACGCCTTGACACGGTTGGGCATGTCTTCGACGTTGGACTCGAAACGGACCGAGTTCAGCGTGACGCTCGCGTCGGTGGAGCCGTTGCGGGCGTAGCCGGTGCGTTGGATGGACTCCAGCCACAGGGCCGTGTTCACGCCGGTCGTCACGGGGGTGGTCTCGTCGGGCTTCGGAACGGCGAAGCTCTGGGTGAGCTTGTACTCGTCCACCACCTGGCGGGCCGTGGTGTCGGTGCGGCGCTGGGCCGAGGTGGTGATCTTGTCCAGACGCTTACGGGTCCAGAACGTCGGACCGGCGTTCCAGCACTTCTGCTTGTACGTCGTGGTGACCGCATCACATCGAAGGTCGGCCGGGGTGTCGTACCAGATGCGGTACTTGCCCATGTCCTTCGACTTGAAGTTGTCCTCGATGCACGTCAACGTGCCCTCGGTGAAGCAGCGCTCCTCGACGGAGAAGTTGACGCGTGCCGGAGCGGGGGCGGAGAAGATGCTGTCCTTGCGCTGGCCGTAGTCGATTCGCGCGAGGTAGCCGTCGCGGTGGTACTCGACGGGGGCCTTGAAGTTGAAGTTCCGCGCGTAGTAGTTCAGATCGCGCTTCCACCACAACGACATCGCGTTGCCGTGGATGTCCTCGACGTAGTCGAGGTTCCAGCGCCAGGCCTGGTTGCAGAAGGAGTTCTTCCAGTCACCGGCCTTGTAGCACGGCTCACCGGCGTGGTTGCCGTAGACCGGCACCGCGAGCACGGAGTCGGTGTACGGGTCGTCGGCGGCGGTGCCGTTGTCCGACCAGCCCGGCAGCTTGTTCAGACCGAAGTGGTAGCGGGTGCCGTCCTTGGTGGTGACGACCCAGTACTCACCGTCCGCGTCCTTCATCCCCGAACGCGGGTCCTTGGTGGTGTCCTTGATCCGCTCGATCTTCGAGCCGTCACCGTTGGCGGTGAACCAGGTGCCCTTGGCCGCGTCCCACACCAGCTCGGTGGTCATGCCACCCAGCGACAGGGTGGCGTTCTCCGAGCCGTAGCACTGGTCCGCCGTCTTGTGGGTGGCGTTGTTGGAGCCGGCCTTCTTGGAGTCCTGACGGCAGTTGGCGTACGTACGGGTGATGGAACCCGCGTTGTAGTCCCAGCCGTCACCGATCCAGGAAGCCTGGTTGTTCGTCGCCGAGGTACGGCCGTCGACCGACTGGGACGAGTAGCCCAGGTTGATCTTCGGCGCGAGGCCGCCGGCGGTCTCCGGGACCTGCACCTGATAGCCGTAGGTGAACGCACCCGACGACGAACCCGCCGACCACGAACCCGACGACAGCAGCGGGGAGGCGGTGAAGTCACCCTGCACCGACGAGCCGGTGTCGAGCATGCCGACCGCGTTGCCGCCGGTCGTCGTCTCCGCCGCCGAGAAGGAGGCCTTGCGCGCCGAGGCGCCCGTGGCCTGGGAGTCGACGCCATCGTCGAGGAGCTTGGCGACCGGGATCGTGCCCGAAAGGACCGTGCGGGTCTTGGCGTTCTTCGCCGCGGTGGTCCTGGTAGGCGCGTTCTTGGCGAGCACCTCCTCCACCGAGGTCTTCAACCGCTCGAAACCGGGCTCGTCCTTGCCGCCCGCCATCGTCGTCGTGCCGTCGTCAGCGCACTCACCCGCGGTCGGGTCCGAGTACACACACTCCGGCAGCAGCGTCAGACCGAAACGCTGGGCCGCCTGCGGACCGTAGAGGTCGGCGAAACCCGTCGTGTCGACGCGCAGCGTGACCTGGGCGGCCGGGTCGACGGTGGCCGGCGGAGTGACCTTCATGATCATTCCGGAGACGCCCGCGTCCTGCGAGGCCTCGACCGGCTTCAGGTCGACACTCCACTCACCGGCCAGCGCCGCCGCGTCGCCACCCTCGGGAACACCGATCGCGACCGGCAGGTTCTGCGAGACCGGAACCGTCGTACCCGGCTCACTCGTCGCCGTCAGCGTCGCCTTACCGAGATCAGCCACCCACGGGGTGACGTTCTTCGGCGCGTACGGCGTGACCGGCACCTCCGGCGCCGTCGTCAGCGCCTTCTGCGCCGTCGCGTCACCGTCGAGCGTCGTGGACTTCGGCAGATCCGGCAGGTCGACCTGGGAGGTCCCCTGCTCGCGGCTCATGCCGTCGCCGGGGATCGCCAACGCCTGCGAGCTGAGGCTTGTCACCGTCAGCATCGAGGAAAGCAAAAGGACAGTCGCCGTGCGGCTCAGCCGCCGGCGCTGTCGTTGTGACTCCGTCAAGGCTAGGCGTCCCCGCCCAAGCCATGACGGTGGACCTGAACCACGCATTGCGTCGACTCCCACCCAGGTAATACAGACAACGGAGAAGGTGCGGAAACACCAAAAGCACGCGCCTGCAGCAGGCACGTGCGTGCGAACTCTCTGACATGTCCGCCACGGATTCAAGATCGACGATTCGAACAAAATCTGTCAGAAGTGACATGCCTCACGGTGCACTTCTATCCAGATAGCTCCGTAAGCGATCTTGCGCAGGAACCGGATAAACCGGCATACGCCGGCACAAGAAGCCCCATTGAACAGAGGAATCGGGCCAAACCGACCGTCTGCCCCGGAAGTTCCTGGCCATGCGTAACGGTTTCACAACTCCTACGTCTGTGGACTTCCTGTGTCGCACGTGTGATCGTGTGCGCGCCCTATGCCCCGCGGTTCGCCGTCGGGGCTGTCTGTGCTGTCCTCGTCCATTTGGTTTCCACGGGAGTTGACGCCGTGCCCGCGCCGCCTCGTTATCTCAGCCCCTTCGTGCGCACGCGCACTCGGCTGTCCCTCACCATCGGCCTCGTTCTGGCCGCCCTGACCGCCACGTTGCTGCCCTGGTGGCAACCCGACGCACCGCCAGAGGCCCGGGCGGGCAAGCCGGTCGATGCCAAGCCGGCGTCGACCGGTCCGCGTGACCAGGCCGCGGCTGTCGCCGAGGCCAAGCGGACCCGCAAGCAGGTGCTCGTCGACACGGCGACCACCGCGACCGAGCAGACCTGGGCGCT
>NZ_JBSFTU010000064.1:0-28334 GCF_053591435.1 Streptomyces sp. NPDC003027 | reverse complement strand
TCCATTAGCTGCTCGGGTGGCAGCTCCTCCCCATCACTCACGCATGTCAGTATGCGCCCTCTGGAGCTCAGTGCATAGGTGGTCACGTATCCAAGCAGTGGTAGAAGGGGACGGGGACGCAGATCCGGTCCCGCTCGGTGTAGGCGATCATCTCGCCGACGAAGTAACCGTTGTTGAGGATGTTGCGGTGGGAGAGGGTCGCCCCCTTGGGGAAGCCGGTCGTCCCCGATGTGTACTGGATGTTGACCGGATCGTCGCAGGAGAGCGCGGCCGGCCGGAGCCCGCCGGCCGTACGGTCGAGCAGCGCGTCCCAGCTCGCGTCGCCGAAGTAGACCGTCTCCCGCAACTCGGGGCAGTGGGCGGCGACCTGCTCGACCATCGCGCGGTAGTCGCTGGTCTTGTGCGCCAGGGACGCGAAGAGCAGCGAGATCCCGGCCTGCCGGAGCACGTACTCCAACTCGTGGGCGCGGTAGGCCGGATTGATGTTCACCATGATGGCGCCGATGCGGGTGGTCGCGTACTGGACGAGCACCCACTCCGCGCAGTTGACCGCCCAGATCCCCACCCGGTCACCCTTGGAGACCCCGCTGCCGAGCAGCGCGGACGCCAACCGCTCGACGTCGGCGCCGAACCGGGCGTAGGTCCAGCGGCGCCCGGTCGGCACGTCGACCAGCGCCTCGCGGTCGGGCCAGGTGGCGACGGCGCGCTCGAGGTTGGCCCCGATGGTTTCGCCGAGCAGCTCGGGGGTGCCGGTCCCCCGCGCGTACGACAACCGCGGCTCACCGGCCGGACCCGTCGCACCGTACGGACCCGTCGCGTCGTACGGATTCCGCTCGCCGGTCCCGGCGCTCATCCGAGATCCCCCTCGCTGTACTCCGTGCCCTCGCCGTCGCCGTTCGCCGTACGCTCGCGCAGCTCGATCCGGCGGATCTTGCCCGAGACCGTCTTCGGCAGCTCGGCGAACTCGATGCGCCTCACCCGCTTGTACGGGGCGAGCACCGCGCGCGAATGGGCGAAGAGCGCCTTGGCCGTGTCGGCGTCCGGCTCCCAGCCCTCCGCGAGGACGACGTACGCCTTCGGGACCGCGAGCCGCAGCGGGTCGGGGGCCGGGACGACCGCCGCCTCGGCCACCGCTTCGTGTTCCAGGAGCGCGCTCTCCAGCTCGAACGGCGAGATCTTGTAGTCGGATGCCTTGAAGACGTCGTCGGCGCGGCCGATGTACGTGATGTAGCCCTCGGCGTCGCGGGAGCCGATGTCTCCCGTGCGGTAGTAACCGCCCGCCATCGCCTCGGCCGTGCGCTCGGGGTCGCCGTGGTAGCCGGTCATCAGCCCGACGGGGTCGTTCGAGAGGTCGAGGCAGATCTCGCCCTCGTCGGCGTCCGGCCGCCCGCTCACCGGGTCGATCAGGGTGACACGGTAGCCGAGGCTCGGCCGGCCCATGGAGCCCTCCTTGAGCCGCTGCCCGGGGCTGTTGGACACCTGGACGGCGGTCTCGGTCTGGCCGAAGCCGTCCCGGACGGTGACGCCCCAGGCCCGCCGTACGGACTCGATGACCTCGGGGTTGAGCGGTTCACCGGCGGCGACGACCTCGCGCGGAGGCTTCTTCAACTGGGTGAGGTCGGCCTGGATCAGCATCCGCCAGACGGTCGGCGGGGCGCAGAAGCTGGTCACGCCGTGCCGCTCCATCTCGGCCATCAGCCGGGCCGGGTCGAAGCGGGTGTAGTTGTGGATGAAGACGGTCGCCTCCGCGTTCCACGGTGCGAAGAGGTTGGACCAGGCGTGCTTGGCCCAGCCGGGCGAGGAGATGTTCAGATGCACGTCGCCGGGCATCAGTCCGATCCAGTACATCGTCGCGAGATGGCCGACGGGGTACGAGGTGTGGGTGTGCTCGACCAGCTTGGGCCGGGCGGTGGTACCGGAGGTGAAGTAGAGCATCAGCGGGTCGTCGGCGCGGGTGACGCCGTCCGGCTCGAAGACCTCGGCCGCGGCGGGCGCCTCGGAGGCCCCGGGCCCGCCGTACGCCTCCTCGTAGCGCAGCCAGCCGCTCCGCCCGGCAGTGCCGTCCGTACCGACGGCGATCCGGGTGTACTCCCCCGGTACGTCGTCGAACTTGCCGGTGTCCTGGGCGCGCACGATCACGTGCCGGGCGCGGCCGCGCTCGACGCGGTCGCGCAGGTCGGCGGGGCCGAGGAGCGGCGTCGCCGGGATGACGACCGCGCGCAGCTTCATGGCGGCGAGAGCGGTCTCCCACAGTTCGGTCTGGTTGCCGAGCATGACGATGATCCGGTCACCGGCGCGTACTCCCTGGGCCCGCAGCCAGTTGGCCGACCGGTCGGAGCGGGCGGACATCTCCGCGAAGCTCAGCTTCGTCTCGGAGCCGTCCTCCTCCACGATGTGCAGGGCGGTCCTGTCGTTGCCCGCCGCGATGACGTCGAACCACTCGAGCGCCCAGTTGAACCGGTCGGGCCGCGGCCAGGCGAAGCCTTCGTACGCCGTCTCGTAGTCGGCGCGGTGCTCCAGCAGGAAGTCGCGGGCGGCCCGGAACCTCTCCGTCGCGCGGGTAGCCGTCATATGTCCTCCTCGTTGCGGGACCGGTCACGGACATCGTGTAATCAGTGACCCAGGTCTCACTACCCCCGTTCGGGGGTGAAGGAGTGTTCCGTGCCCGAGCAGACGCAAGGCGGGGAGATGCGGGCGGCGCTGCTGCGGCTGCGCCGCGCGACCGGGCTGCAAGTGGTCTTCGGCGGGCTGCTGCACGACGGCCGGCGGCTGAGGATCGCGGAGCTGACGGGGACCCGGACGCCGGCCCTGCGCGGACTCGCGGTCACCGCGGGGAGCGGGCTCGGTGGCAGGTGCGTGGCCCTGTCGCGGCCGTGCGCGGTCACGGACTACCCGTCCGCCCGGCACATCACCCACGAGTACGACGGGGCGGTGGCGGCGGAGGGCCTGCGTTCGGTGATCGCGGTGCCCGTCGTCGTACGGCGCGCGGTGCGCGGGGTGCTGTACGGGGCGCTGCGCGAGGCGCTGCCGATCGGCGAGCGGGTCCTCGACGCGGCCGTGGCGGCGGCCCGGGACGTGGAACAGGCGCTCGCCGTACACGACGAGGTGCACCGGCTCCTCGCGGCGTCGGCCTCTGGGGCTTCGCTGTCCTCGGGGTCTTCGCTGTCCTCGAGGTCTTCGCTGTCCTCGGGGTTTTCCAGGCACGCGGGGCACGTGCGGCAGGTCGAGCCGTCCGGGCCCTCGTGGGAGGAGGTCCGGCAGGCGCACGGGGAGCTGCGGGAGCTGGCTCCGCGGATCGACGACCCCGAGCTGCGGGCGCGGCTGCTCGCGGTGTGCGGGCGCCTGGAGACGGCGTCCGCGGCCCCCGGACGGCCGGCGGGTGTGACGCTGACGCCGCGCGAGACGGATGTGCTGGCGGCGGTGGCGTCGGGCGCGACCAACGCGGTGGCGGCGTCACGGCTGGGGCTGCGCCCGGAGACGGTGAAGGGCTATCTGCGGTCGACGATGCGGAAGCTGGGGGCCCACACCCGGCTGGAGGCGGTGGTGGCGGCACGCAGGGCGGGACTGCTCCCGTAGCGGGCGGGCCTGCGGCGCTAGGACGACGTCGGCGGACCCCGCACCATGAGTGCCCTACGCCTCGACGGCACCGAACCGGATCTCGTACGGAAGCCCCTCCCGGGCCATGACCGCGAGCAGCCGTTCCGCCTCGCCGGTCAGCTCGGCGCGCTCGCTCCTGCCCGTACGTCCGAAGGGCTGGACGGTCATCGTCGTACGGTCCTTGGCCTCCTCCAGGCCCCAGAGCCCGGCGAGGAGGCCGTCGTACAGGAAGACGCGGTAGGCCTGGTTCCCTTTCCATCTGCGGTCGACGGCGTCGGCGGGCATGAGGCGGGTGCGGTCGGCGTGGGAGAGCAGCAGATTGTCGAACTCGGGCAGGAAGCGCGGCGGAGCCGGGGTGTCCTCGTCGGGGCGCGGGGCGTCGGGGAGGTCGAAGAGTTCGACGCCGTGCTCGTCGCGGAAGGTGAGGAGCTGGGGGCGAAGGCGTTCGAAGGCGTCCCGGAGCCGAGTGACGCCGGACCAGGTCTGCATGTCCTTGACGGAGGCGGGGCCGAAGGCGGCGAGGTAGCGCAGCACCGTGGCGTCAGGGGTGGGGGCGGGCTCGGCGGCGCGGCCGAGCCAGGCCTCGGCGGTGGTCAGGCACACCTGCCCGCTCCTGCGCCACAGGCCGCGCGGGGTGACCTGGACCAGGGGCAGCAGACAGCGCGCGGCGACGGTGAGCGCCGACGGATCGGCGTGGGGCCACTCCACCAGGAGCGCCTCACGGATCTCCTTCGGAGTACGGGGCCGCTCCTCGACGAGCTCGCGGGCGAGTGCGGCGAGCCGGTCGAGGTCGACGCCGTCGAGCCCCTTGCGGAAGATCTTGAGCTCGCGGTCGCGAGCCGCCTGCACCAAGGGCCGCAGGGTGAGCACGTCGTCGGCGGTGTGGGTGTGGATGGTGGAGCGCATGGTGACGATCCGGGCGACCTCGCGCGCCTCCATCAGCGCGGAGAGCTCCTCGGGCCGGAACCCTTCGAGCCGGGCAGCGAGCGCGTAGTACGGCGGCTTGGTGTTCTGGGCCTGGAGGCCGACGAGGTGCGCGACGGCGTCCTTCGCGGAGAGCGCGGCGGGGGTCAGCAGCAGCTGCCGTGCGAGCGTGGCGCGGCCCAGCGCACGGGCGGTGAGAACCGGGGCGGTCGACGTGGAGGCCATGGAGGGAACGCTACTCGGGCTTGAGGACGGTTACGGTCCTCAAGAGGGGACGGGCGTCGCCGGGGACGACGCCATCGCGCTGTCGCGATTCGCCCCGTATATCCTGCCCGAAGACCCTGATCAACGACCCCGTCCGAAGACCGTGATCAACGACCCTGACCGAAGCCCCTGACCGAAGGCCCTGACCGGGGTCTTGACCAGGGGGTTCGACCGCGAAGGTGGACCCACGATGTCGGAGCGCCGCCCCCGCGCAGCATGGCGGCGTCAGCCGGACCCGCCGGCCGACGCCACGCCGGTGGGGCCCGCCGCGCACGACACCGCGCGGCCGGCCGACGGCCCGAGCGTCGTGCGGGGCACCCTGTACCGCGACGGGCACCGGGTCTCCTCCCCCGACTCGCTGGCCGAGACGTTCCGCCAGCTGCGCGAGTACCCGGACGGCATGGCCTGGATCGGCCTCCACCGCCCCACCGAGGCCGAACTCCACTCCCTGGCAGCCGAGTTCGATCTGCACGAGCTGGCGATCGAGGACGCGCTGGAGGCCCATCAGCGCCCCAAGCTGGAGCGGTACGGCGACACGCTCTTCGTCGTCCTGCGCGCGGCCCGCTACCTCGACGCGCAGGAGGAGGTCGACTTCGGCGAACTCCACGTCTTCGTCGGCCAGGACTTCGTGATCACGGTCCACCACGGCCCCGCCCCGGACCTCTCCGCGGTCCGCCACCGCATGGAGGAGAACCCGGCACTCCTCGCGCTGGGGCCCGAGGCGGTCCTGTACGCGATCCTCGACGCGGTCGTGGACGGCTACGCCCCGGTCGTGGCCGGAGTCCAGAACGACATCGACGAGATCGAGACCGAGGTCTTCGGCGGCGACCCCGCCGTCTCCCGCCGCATCTACGAACTCTCCCGCGAAATGGTCGAGTTCCAGCGCGCCACCCGCCCCCTGGTGGGCATGCTGCACGGCCTGATGGCCGGCTTCGCGAAGTACGGTACGGACGAGGAACTCCAGCGCTACCTCCGCGACGTGGCCGACCACGTCACCCACACCAGCGAACGCGTGGACGGCTTCCGCCAGGCCCTGACAGAGATCCTGACGGTGAACGCGACGCTGGTCACCCAGCAACAGAACGCGGAGATGCGCGCCTTGGCGGAGGCCGGTTTCGAACAGAACGAGGAGATCAAGAAGATCTCGTCCTGGGCGGCCATCCTCTTCGCCCCCACTCTGGTGGGAACCATCTACGGCATGAACTTCGACCACATGCCGGAGCTGCACTGGGTGTACGGCTATCCGTTCGCGATCCTGCTGATGGCAGTGGTGTGTTCGAGCCTGTACGTCATCTTCAAGCGGCGGGACTGGCTGTAGACGGCGGGCGAGAGCCCCTGATCGAATTCGGTACAGCGAACGTACCCGAGGGGTCCGGGGCCCTGGGGAGAATGCGCGGCGCTGGGGAGCGGGCGATTGCCTTCCCCGCCTTGAGTGCCACGCCCCTGAGGCGGCGTGACGGAAGTCGACCCGCCACTGCGGCCGTCACTGAGAGTTGCGAACCCCGCCCCGCTCGGGCTCCGGGCCGCCCCAGTACTGGGCGTTCACGCCGTGGCCCTGCACCCTTCCCAGGAGGACGGGGTGCAGGGCCGTCGAGGTCTGCCGATCTCGCGCGAGGGCCTACTTGGGCATCAGGACGGTGTCGATGATGTAGACGTTGGCGTTGGCGGTCTTGACGTTGCCGCAGACCACGTTGGCGGTGTCGTTGACCTTGTAGGACTCGCCGGACCCGGTGGTGGTGATCATGCCCGTCTGGAGGGTTTCGAAGCTGCCGTTCTCCAGCTGCTTGGGGGCGAGCTTCTGGCCGACGACGTGGTAGGTGAGGATCTTGGTGAGCATGTCCTTGTCGGCGAGGACCTTGTCGAGGTCGGCCTTCGGGATCTTGGCGAAGGCGTCGTTGGTCGGGGCGAAGACCGTGATGTCCTTGGCGTTGTTCAAGGTGTCCACCAGGCCGGCCTGCTTGACCGCGGTCACCAGGGTGGACAGGGCCGGGTTGTTGGACGCGGCGGTGGCGACCGGGTCCTTGGCCATACCGTCGAAGGAGCCCGCGCCTTCCTTGGGGACGCCGGCACAGGCGGGGCCGAACGGCTGGTCGCCGGTCGTGGTGCCCTCCGCCGGGGTGCTCTCGCCGGTCTTCGCGGCGTCCTCAGCGGCCGCGCTGGGGGCTGCCTCGGTGTCGCTGCCGGAGTCGGAGCACGCGGCGAGGGAGAGGGGCAGCAGGGCGGCCGCGGCGACGGCGATCGCGGTACGGCGGATCTTCATGCTGTTCATGATCTTGGGCTCCTCGTGGGGCTGTTTGTACGGGTGTTCGGTGATGGGTTGTGCTGTGCTGCCCGGGCCGGCCTGACGGCCGGGTCCGGTGGTCTAGGAGACGGTGACGAAGACGCTGTGCCAGCCGCTCGCCCCGTCGGGGATGGTGCGGGTGCGCTGCTCGGTCTGCGTCTGACCGGTGCCGTCGGTGGCGCGGACGGTGAGGTTGTGTCCACCGGGGGTGGCGTTCCAGCGGTAGGACCACTGGCGCCAGGTGTCGACGCCCGCCTGGGCGGCGAGGTCGGCGTCCTGCCAGGGCCCGTCGTCGACGCGGATCTCGACGCGGGTGATGCCGCGGCGCTGGGCCCAGGCGACCCCGGCGATGGTGACGGGACCGGCGGCGGGGCGGGCGAAGGGTTTGGGGGTGTCGATGCGGGACTGGGTCTTGACGGGGGCCCTGCGGGCCCACTTCCGCTTGACCCAGTAGGGGTCGTAGGCGTCGAAGGTGGTGAGTTCGATGTCCTGGATCCACTTGCAGGCCGATACGTAGCCGTAGAGGCCGGGGACGAGCATGCGGACGGGGAAGCCGTGGTCGAAGGGCAGCGGCTCGCCGTTCATGCCGACCGCCAGGATCGCGTCCCGGCCGTCCATCAGGTCCTCCACCGGGGAGCCGAGCGTCATTCCGTCCACGGAGCGGGCCACGAGCTGATCGGCCCGTCCGCCCTTCGACGGTGGCCGGACGCCGGCTTCCTCCAGGAGGTCGGCGAGGGGGACGCCGAGCCAGCGGGCGTTGCCGATGTAGGGGCCGCCGACCTCGTTCGAGACGCAGGTCAGGGTGAGGTCGCGTTCGATGAGCGGGCGGGCGAGGAGCTGGTCGAGGGTGTAGGTGCGGGGGCGGGTGACGCCTCTGCCGTGGATGCGCAGCCGCCAGGTGTCGGCGTCGACCTTGGGCACTGTCAGGGCGGTGTCGACGCGGTAGAAGTCGGAGTTGGAGGTGGTGAAGGCCGTGATGCCTGGAACCTTCAGCTGGACGCCGGCCGGTACGGCGGGGGCTGGGGAGGCAGGCTTCGGTAGGACCAGGTTCTCCCGCGAAGCGATCGCGCCCTGGCCTTGCCGGCCGGTAAGGTACCGGCCCAGTGCACCGGCCGAGCTCGCCGCGACCGCGGTCACACCGGCCGCAGCAAGGAACCCGCGCCTGCTCCACGCCCCGGTGGCTCTCTGGCCGTCCGCACCCGCCGCGGCAGGGGAGGGGACGGCGGCTTTGGCCGCCAGCACATACAGGGCGAGAGCTCCCGCGACCGCCCCGGCGATCGAGGGCAGCGCGTCACCGATGCCGGTGGAGTCGGGGCGGCTGAGGGCCGCGGCGGCGCCGACGATCCCGAACAGCAGCACCCCCGCAGCACCGGCCCGCCGATGAGCCAGGGCGAGGACACCGAGGCCGACGGCGATGAGAGCGAGAATCGCCAGAATCCCCAGCTGGAGAACGATCTTGTCGCTCTCCCCGAACGTGCGGATCGCGAAGTCCTTCACCGCGGCAGGCGTCCGGTCGATCACCGCCCCGCCCACCACGGTCACGGGACCGGCCGCCGGCCGCACCAGTCCGGCGACCAGCTCGGCCACGGCCAGGGCCGTGAAAGCGGCCAGGAGTCCGGCCGGCGCGCCCATCGCGGCGCGGACGAGTTTGCTGCGGAAGCTGCTCACACCGTCCATTCGGCAGCCACTGCCCGGCGGATTGGTCCGAACCCCGAAAGGGTGAACCGCTTGCCCAGTGTTGCCTTACGCAGTTGGCGTGGAGGCGGCGGGGCGGCTCGGGTCACCGGAGCGCGGGGCGGGGCCGGTGAGGGGGCGGCGGTCACCCGGGAGGCGGGTGGGCCACCAGGAGCGGGGACCGAGGTCGAGGATGAGGGCGGGGACGAGAGATCGTCAGCCAGCCCGGTCGGGCCAGTGCGTACAGGATGGCGCAGGCCACCGCGAGGGCCAGGAGCGAGCCCGTGATCACCAGCAGGGGCGTGATCACGCTGCGATGCACCAGCAGCAGGATCAGCAGAACGCCACCGAGGGTGACGGCCAGGAGGGCGCCGTCGATACGCGAGAAGGCCGCGTCGAGGTCTGCTTGAGCGACCGCGGGCCCTGCCAGGTGCACGCTCGTGCCGGCGACCGAGGCCGCCGCCGTGGCGACGGCAGCCAGGCGGGCGGCCCCGCCGTCGGGTTCGGCGGTGATCACCGCGGTCAGGGCCCGGCCGTCCCGGGAGAGGACCGGAGCGCCGGCGGTGCCGGTCAGGCGGACGATGACCTGACGCGCCGCCTGCTGCTGGCGCGCCGTGACCCGTTCGCCCTCCGGGCGGGAGGTCCAGATCACGGCGAGAGGCATGACGACTTCCGCCCCGGTGGGGTTCAGCAGCCGCTCCACCCGGGCCGACTCCGCGTGTTCCCGCAGCGTTACGTCCGCACCGGCCTGTGCGACTTCGCCGAGACGGACGGTGTAGGGGCCGGCGGCCACGGCCAGGACCAGCCACAGCAGGATCACAGCGAGCGAACCTGACCGAGTGAAACTCCGCACGAGCACGCGCCTCTCCGTTGACGCCGGGCCGATGCCGCCCGGCGGGCTGGGGCCGGCTACGAACCGAGCCGCGTCTTCTCGTTGGTCCGCTCGGGCGATTCGGCACGGAAGCCGGGCCTGGACGGGGCCGTACACGGGCTCCACACGAAAGAAGGAAGACCCCATTCGGACGGTTACGCAATCCATTGCGCGCTTCGTCCCGAATCCCCCACATAAGACTCCTGACAGGGGGCGCACAAACCCCCGACTGACAGGCTTTGAGGAGGTGAATGCGATGACCGCATCCCTGCGTACACGACGGCTGGTGGCCGAAGCGGCGCCGGCCGGGCTTCTGGCTGGTGCGTCGGTGGTGGACGTCTCCGCCGCGGCGAACGCCGCTCCAGCTCCGTCCGCAGCGGACTCGGCGGTCACCGGCGACCGGGACCACCGGCATGACCGGTGGGACCGCCACGACCGCGACCGGTGCAGTGGGGAGAAGGGCCAGTGGCTCAAGAAGTGGGTCAAAGGCCACTTGGAATGGAAGTGGCACCACGGCACCTGGCATCAGGGCTACGGGGACCACCGCGGCACCTGGCACGACGGAGGTGGGGCAACGGCTACGGGACGCAGCACTGGGTTCCCGGCCAATGGAACTGCCATGACAGGTGACCCCCGGCCGTCGGCAGTGGGGCGCCGGGTTTCACCGGAGCCTCACGCCCCTCCCCTCCACCTGGTCCCCCTCCCGGGACCCCTCACCCCCTTTGAGGAATCATCATGGACACCGCCCTCGCATCCCGCGCGTGTCCGGCCACGCTGCACATCCAGCTTCCGCCCGGTGCGCAGGCGGCACAGCAGGCCCGTCAGAGCGTGGCCCGCCTGCTGGCCCTGGAGACGGTGCCCTGCCCCGGCGGTGTCGCCGATGACCTCGCGCTCATCGTCTCCGAGCTGGTCACCAACGCGGTCCTGCACGCCGATGGCCCCTATGCGCTCACCCTCGGTGTCGGTCCGGGGACGGCCGGCATCGCCGTCAGCGACGCCTCCCCCGGCCTGTCCGGACACCACGGCAACACCCGGCGGCCCGGGCCGGGCGGGCGCGGCCTGAAGATCGTCCGGGCGCTGGGCGCGGAACTCTTCGTCAGCCCATCGGACCACGGCAAGCAGGTCATCGCCGTCCTCACCTGGTAGGCCCCGGCAAAGGACGGGGTACCGCGGGTGGCTGTGCCGACAGCCACCCGCAGCCGACCCGCCCGGCTCACGGTCAGTACAAGGCGTCCCAAGGGCCGTCTCGTACGCCGTAGCCAGGGCAGGTCACCGGTCCGCGCCGCCCCGTCTTCTCGGCGGCGGACCGGGGCTCTCGGCCCGGCGTCCGGTCAGGCGTTGACGCAGGTGTTTCCGAAGGCCGGGTTGAGCAGGCCGATGACGCTGACGGTGTTGCCGCAGGCGTTGACCGGGATGTGGACGGGCACCTGGATGAGGTTGCCCGAGCCCACACCCGGCGAGTACGCGGCCACACCCTGCGCGCCGACGTCGGCGGACGCCGCCGACGCGCTGCCCACCACGACCGCGCCGGCCGCCAGTGCCACCGCCAGACCTCGTCGTACACGAACCATCTCGACTACCTCCCATGGGATACCTGCGGCCGGGCGGAGAGTTCCGCGGGGCCGGTGAGGAAACCGCCAAGCTCCTCGTTCCCTCACCCGTCCGTTCGCGGCCGCCGGTCCGGCGGCTGGGCCGGCACAGCCTGCTTCCCTCGAACGAGGGAACAGTCGGGGGTGCGGGTGACGAAGCCCCTCCCATCCGCACGCCCGTCCGCTACGAAGAACTGCTGACACGCCCACCTGCTGCGGTGGCCGGACCAAACCCGCGGGGGGCGGTCCGGCCGGCGCTTGTAGCGACACGTCAAGGACTGGCATGCGATGGACACCCCGCCCTCCGGCGGCCTTCCCCGGCCGCCCCTTCGCCTTCTCTCCACAGCCGGAGCCCCACCGGTGAACGAGCCGCTCCCCATCGGGTCCGGACCGGCCGCGGACCGCACCGACCTCGCCCACGTGATGGACAAGGTCGCCCACGGCGACAAGCAGACCTTTTCCGTGCTCTACGACGCCCTCGCACCCCTGGTCTTCGGGACCGTGCTCAAGGTCGTGCGCGACCGGGCGCAGTCCGAGGAAGTCGCTCAGGAGGTCATGATCGACCTGTGGCGGCAGGCCGCCCGCTACCGGCCCGACGCCGGCGCGGTGACGACGTGGGCGGCGACGATCGCCCACCGGCGGGCGGTGGACCGGGTGCGCTCCGCCCAGGCCGCGACCGACCGGGAACAGGCCCAGGCCGCCCGCGAGCACACCACCGCCTTCGACGAGGTCGCCGAACAGGTCGAGACCCGCCTGGAATCGGAGCAGGTCCGCCGCTGCCTGCGCGGCCTGACCGAGCTCCAGCGCCAGGCGGTGACCCTGGCCTACTACCGGGGGCTGACCTACCGTGAAGTCGCCGAAGCCCTGCGCACTCCGCTTCCCACGATCAAGACACGCATGCGCGACGGGCTGATCCGGCTCCGCGACTGCATGGGGGTGACCACATGAAACACCACGCCACCGACGCCCACACCCTGGTTGCCGCCTACGCGCTGGGCGCACTCGACGATGCCGAACGCGAGGACTTCGATGCCCACCTGCGGGAATGTGAGGCATGCCGACTGGAGGCCGCCGAGTTCCAGGCGACCGCGGCCCGCCTGGCAGCGGCGGTCTCCCAGCCGCCGCCTCCGGCAGCCAAGGCCCAGGTCATGGCCGCCATCGACGGGGTGCGCCAGTTGCCCCCACGCGTCCCCGCCCCCAGCGCACCTCCCGTACTCGGCGGCATCCTGCGCCGCCGGGCCGTGCCCCTGGCGCTGGCCGCCAGCGTGGCCGCGGCCGCACTGGGCGGAGTCGCGGTGTGGCAGACGCAGAACGGACAGGACCTCGAACGGCAGGCTCGCCAGGCCCAGCAGCAGCTCGACGCGGTCAGTGCCGTACTGGCGGCCCCGGACGCGCGCACTGTCCACGGGCGGGCCGCCAACGGAGCCTTGACGACCGTCGTCGCCTCCGAGCGGCAGAACAAGGCCGTCTTCACCGCCGCGAACCTGCCCGCGCCGGGAGCGGGCAAGACCTACCAGCTGTGGCTCGACCACGACGGCACCATGCGCCCCGCCGGACTCGTCCACGGCGACGGCACGGTCGTCCTGACCGGCGACCCCGCCGACGCGGGCGCGGTCGGCCTCACCCTCGAACCCGCCGGAGGCTCCCCCCAGCCCACCACCGCCCCCCTGCTCCTGATGACCCTCCCCGCCTGAATCCGCAGCGCCCACCACCATCGCCGGACGCGTGCCCGCGTGTACGGAATCGAGGTCCCACATGGCCCCCGCCCCGGAGACCGGGGACACCGTCGCCGACTTCCGCCTGCCCGGCGGGCACCTGGACGGCGAAACCTTCCACCGCCGCGACTACACGCTGTGCGAACAGCGCGGCAAGCCCCTCATCCTCGCCTTCCACCCGGGCGACGACACCCCCGTGTGCACCGCGCGGCTGTGCTCCTACTCCGACGGCTTGGCCCAGCTCCAGGCCGGCAAAGCCGGCCAGGCGGTCGGAGGTGCCGAAGGCGTCCTTCGCATCGGTCTTACCCTCGCCGCCCTTGTAGGTGGCCGAGGCCCGGTGGACTGCCAGGCCGGTGAGGTGGGCGACCGGTCGGCCGTGGCTGACCAGCAGGCCGATCAGCAGCGCGGCACCGCCATGGTCGAGGTCCACAGCTCACAGCACGTCGGCCGATATCTCCAGCACATCGCCGATCAGGGCGAGCAGTTCGCTCTAGTCGTTCGCGACCCGGCGAGACAGCAGCCGCTTGCCGTCCGAGTTGATCATCACGCAGTGGTGATGCGTCTTGCCGATGTCCACTCCGGCCCAGATCTCGGGCATGGTGGTCCCCCCTGCTCCGGCACGACCGCAGGGTGGCGGCCGGCGCAGGTATGGGGACCGCGAAGTGCTGGCCGCGATCATCTTCGTGGCCACGACAGGCTGTACCTGGCGGCAGCTGCCGCCGGTCTTCGGGCCGTCGGGGCCGACCGCACACCGGCGCTTCACCGAGTGGAGTACGGCCCGGGTCTGGGCCAAGTCGCACCGCGTCATCCTCGACGAACTGGGCTCGCGCGGGGGCCTGGACTGGTCGCGTTGCGCGATCGACTCGGTGAACATGCGGGCCCTGAAAGGGGGGAGCTGACAGGTCCGAATCCTGTCGACCGAGGCAAGAAGGGATCGAAGATCCACTTGATCACCGAGCGGACCGGTCTGCCCATCCCCGTCGGGATCTCCGGCGCGAACCTCCACGACAGCCAGGCGCTTGAGCCGCTGTTCCGCTGCATTCCCCCGATCCGGTCCCGCCGCGGCCCGCGACGGCGACGGCCCGCCAAGCTCCACGCGGACAAGGGATACGACTACGACCACCTGCGCCGATGGCTCCGCTCGCGCGGCATCCGCCACCGCATCGCCCGCAGAGGTGTCGAATCCTCCACACGGCTGGGCCGGCATCGCTGGACGATCGAGCGCACGATGTCCTGGCTGGGCGGCTGCCGTCGCCTGCACCGCCGCTACGAGCGCAAGGCCGAGCACTTCCTGGCCTTCGCCGGGATCGCAGCCACCCTCATCTGCTACCGCAGGCTGGCGGCCTGACGGGCAGCGCCCGGAAATGGGACGATCCACAGCGTGATCGAATGGATGCGCCTCGCCCCGCGCTGGACGGTCATATGGGTCTGCGTCATCGCTGCCGTCCTACTCTTCGTCGGTGCTTCAGCACACGTCACCGACTTCCTCCGCCACGGTCTGCACCCCTACGGCTGGGCACCGGGTTGGCTCAACCTCTACTGGACCTCGCTGGCGCTGTTCGACACGCTCGCCGCCATGTTCCTGATCAGGGGCAAACGCCTAGGAACCGACCTCGCCTGCGTCATCATGGCGACCGACCTCGCCGCCAACTGGTACGCGGCCTACGGTATCCAGCACAGCAGCCTCGCCGCTCAGCCCGGCCTCCAACGACTGACCGTCTTCGCCGCATTCGTCCTGGGAACGACGCCGTTCATTCGACGGCGCCTTCCCAATTGAGACGACCTCTTAAGCCATCGAATGGTCTCGACCATGTCAGCTATGCCGGAACCCCTGGGCCCTCCGGTCTTACGAATGACCAGAGCAACCACCCTTGAAAGGCAGGACCCCATGTCCCCTGCGCGTTCCGCGCTTCTGCTCGCCGGCCTGTTGGCCTCGGCAGGTGTCGCTCACTTCGTCGCACCCAGGCAGTTCGACTCCATCGTGCCGCGTTCCCTGCCGGGCAGCCCCCGGATCTGGACCACAGCCAGCGGCGTGGCCGAACTGACCCTGGCCGCCGGTCTCGCGCTGCCGGCGACCCGAAGGGCAAGCGCCCGGGCCACCGCCCTGTTCTTCGCCGGAGTGTTCCCGGCGAACCTCAAGATGGCCTATGACTGGCGTCACCGTTCGAAGACGGCGAGAGCCGTCGCCTGCACGAGGCTTCCCCTCCAGGTTCCGCTGATCCTCTGGGCCCGCCACGCCGGTATGCAGGACGTCAGGCGTGGCCCCGTCGGCGCCGACGGGTGAGCAAGAGCAGCGAGGCGGCAACGAGTGCCAGCACTTGGGCGACGACGACGAGGTACTTGTCGGTGAACCAGGCCGGCTCGTACATGTTGGGCAGGGGGCCGAGCTCACCGACGTCGACGTAGCGGTACAGCAGGAGCGCGGCGAGTCCGCCGACGGCGACGGTCCAGGCGAAGGCGTCTGCCAGGGAACGGCGCCAGAGAAGGACCAGCAGCGCCGCCAGGGCGGCGACGGCGGCTTCGACTCTGAAGAGGGTCCCCTGGCTGAGGGTCGCGGAGACTGCGTCGTAGCGGTCGGCGAGGTGCGCGTGGAGGTAGGCGTCGGCTGCGAGACCGGCTGCGGCCAGGAGACGGGCGACGCTGTGCAGTCTCTGGTGTGGAGTGGCCGGGCGAGTCGGATCGTGATGCATGGGGTTGCTCCGGCGTGAGACGCCGCGTGGCCTGTGCGGGGTCAGCGGACGGTGAGAGTGCCCGTCATGGACGGATGGATGTCGCAGAGGTAGCGGTAGGTGCCGGCAGTGGGCGGTGCGGTGAAGGTGGCTGTCTGACCGCCTTCGATAGTGCCGGTGTCGAAGGCGGTGGCGTCTTCGGCCGTCACGGTGTGGGGGGCGGAGTCCTCGTTCACCACGAAGACCTTCACTCCTGGTGCGACCGTGAGATCGGCCGGCTCGAAGCGGAAGTCCTTGATGACGATGCGCTCTTCGCTGACCGACGTGGCGGACGGCGTCGAGGGCGACGGGGAGGTGGGCGCGGTCCCGCCGGAGGCGGAGCAGCCGGCCAGGGCGGTGAGCAGGCACAGCACAACGATCGCCACAACCATGTGCGGCCTGCGGGAGCGGAGACGGACAAGCATGGGATCCTCCTGGGTGCACTGGGCGGAATGCCCGACTGTCACCGAGGCCAGATGGTGCGCACGGCGGCTCCCCCGGGCAACCGAGACGGTGTGGGAACCGGGTGGCGCCGAAGTCCTGGACGGACGGACGTGGTGACGGCCTCGGCGTCGAGTGGCCACCGAGGCCGTCGTGAGGGCGGAACGGCTGCGGCCCTTATGGCAGTTGGACGTCACCCTTTCACTGAGGGTTAGTACTGCCCCATGGCGCCGCCGCTGTGGCCTTCGATGACGCCGCAGCTGGCAGGGGCAGTGGCTTCCTGGGGCAGCTTCGGGTCGAGTTCGCTCTTGCCCCGGCCGAAGTCGTACATGCCGTTGCCGTTCGGGTCGATGCCGTGCTGGACGACGTGCAGGTACGTGATGTTGTCGGCGACGGCCTGGGAGACGGTGATCGTCCGCGAGTAGGACAGGTCGCCGTTCTTGTCAGCGACCGGCATCCGGTCGACCGCAAGACCGCTTGCCTTGGTCGTGTCGCCCTTGGTGGTCAGGGAGATGTTGATGTCTCCATAGGCGGGCAGGCCCTCGGCGGTGGTGACGATGCCGTCGCCGTTCTTGTCGGCACTGGCATCGGGGCAGGTGAAGTCGTGCCCGCTGGTCGACCCGTGGATGTGCTGGGCGTGCGGCTGACCGGGGACCAGGCCCTGGGCGTCGATCTTCACCGTGAGCTGGCGGCCCTGCAGGGTGAGCTGCGCGGTTCCGCGGGCGCCCGAATCGTTCAGCTGCCGCAGGTCGACCTTGTAGCTCCGGCCGTTCTGCGTCTGCTGGCCTGCGTCGTTCGTGTCATGGGCCAGGGCCGGAGCCGCCACGGCGAGCGTGAGGGCAGCGGGCAGGGCCAGGAGGGTGGTGAGGCGGGTTGAGCGCTTGACTGTCATCGCGACGCATCCCCTTCGGGGAGGTTTCACCGGCATGAAGCCGGATAGCGTTCGGACATTCGTCCCTTTCACTCTCCATTCGGGGCGATCGGGAAGAAGGATTGCTGACCGGTCGCACCACTCTTCACGCGTGAGCGTGAAGGCGCTGCTCCGCCGCGGGGGGCTGCTCCGCCGCTGGGGGCTGCTCCGCCGCGGGGCGCCTGCCCCGCAGGCTCCCGTGTGGAGCGCACCGGCGGACACCGGGGGGCGGCCGGTGCAAGGGCTGATGTCACCTCGTAGGCTGCCGACATGACCGAGAAGATCCTGACGCCCACGCCCCGTGACGCTTTCGACCTGCTCATGTCCGGTAACGAGCGCTTCGTCTCCGGCTCCTCCGAGCATCCGAACCAGGACGCCGCCCGCCGCACCGAGACCGCACCGTCCCAGAAGCCCTTCGCTGTGCTGTTCGGGTGCTCCGACTCCCGGCTGGCCGCCGAGATCATCTTCGACCGCGGCCTGGGCGACCTGTTCGTGGTCCGCACCGCCGGGCATGTCGCGGGCACCGAAGTGCTCGGAAGTCTCGAGTTCGGCGTCGCTGTCCTCAACGCGCCGCTGGTCGTCGTCCTCGGCCACGATTCGTGCGGCGCCGTTGCCGCGGCCTGCTCCGCCCTGGAGAACGGGCAGACGCCGGGCGGCTTCGTCCGCGACGTCGTCGAACGGGTGACTCCCAGCGTGCTGGCCGCCCGCGCCGCCGGACGCGAGAGCGCCGAGGAGATCCTGGCCGCGCACATCGAGCACACGGTGGACCTGCTGCTGGAGCGCTCCCGCGTCCTGGCCGACGCGGTGGCCGCGGGCCGCCTCGGCGTGGTGGGACTGTCGTACCGGCTGACCGACGGCAGCGCGCAGCTCGTCGCCACGCGCGGCCTCGACGTGGCGGTTCCCACCGCGTCCTGACCACTCGCAACCACCGGCCCTGTCACACCCCTGGCCCGCGCCGGATCGGCGCGGAGCGCGGGCTGCGGGGTGTGCCGGGGGGCGGATGGGCAGCGGCGTCACTGACGGCGGGTACAGGTCAGACGATGGGCCGGGGCCCTGCGGCGCGGCGGAGGCGGTTGGCGATCGCCAGGCCCAGCCCCTCCTCCACGGGCACGGAGGCGACGATGAGGTCGCATCCCTGCTGGTCGAGGTGGCGCAAGAATCCGTACAGCCCGCGCGCGTACTCGGCCATCGCGGCCGGGACTGTCAGAACCGCGTGCGCCTTCACCGGAGCGCCGGCGAGGCAGGCGGGCAGAAGGACACCCACCTGGTGTCCCAGTTCGCGTGCTGTCTCTGCTTCGGTGACGACCTGCTCGGGCTCGACCAGCACGACCCGTGCACGGGGTGCGTAGTGGGAGGGGTGCTGGCCCGGCACCCGAACCTGGCTGGTTGAGGGAACCGCAAGCGGGCGTCCCAGCAGTGCTTCGAGGTCCTCGCGGGTCACTCCGCCGGGCCGCAGGATGGTCGGGGTGCCGCTGGTGGCGTCGACGATGGTGGACTCGACGCCTACGCGGCAGGGGCCGCCGTCCAGCACGAAGTCGACGCTGTCGCCGAGTTCGGCGCGGACGTGGTCCGCGGTGGTGGGACTGACGGAGCCGAAGCGGTTGGCGGACGGGGCCGTGATGGCGCCGCCGAAGGCGTTCAGCAGTGCGAGGGCGACGGGGTGGTCGGGCACGCGCACGGCCACCGTCTCCAGGCCGCCGGTCGCTTCCAGCGGCACCCGGTGGCCGCGCCGCAGCACCAGCGTCAGCGGCCCCGGCCAGAAACGTTCGGCCAGCAGACGTGCCGCCTCCGGCACGTCCTGGACCCAGTCGTCCAGCTGCTCCGCCTCACCGATGTGAACGATCAGCGGGTGAGAGGGCGGACGGCCCTTGGCCTGGAAGATGCGGGAGACGGCGGCGGGGTCCTCGGCGTTGGCGCCCAGTCCGTAGACGGTTTCGGTCGGCAGGGCCACCAGGCCGCCGGTGCGCAGCACTCCGGCTGCCTTCTCGATGTCATGGGTGCTTGCCGTCACCCTGATGATTCTAGAGCGGTGGCCAGGGGCTGGCCGTTCCTTTGGCCAGGAGCGGGTGAAGCCGTCCCGCAGCCGCCGCTCGGCGAGCGCAGTGACACGCTGCTGACGGCGATCGGGATCGTGCAGGGCTTCGTCCTCGATGGACAGCTCGGGACGGCACGGCGCAGGAACGCTGTCGTGCGACGCTCGGCAGTCACCCGCTGCCCTGGCAGATCTCTGACCGGCGGCCGGCCCGAGACGACCGGGAAGGAGTGAGGCAGGCCGCCCTCTTACGAGACGGTGGCGCTCTTGTTCCGCTCCACCCGCTGGCGCAGCGTCCGCCCGAACTCCGGCCAGCCCACCTGATCGACCCCGCGCTGACCGTGACGCCCGCTACAGTGTGGCGTTCGTCACGAGAGCCGTTGGAGACAGCGACACGGTGAACAGTTCGCATGCGAAACAGGCCAGGTCTGCGTTCCCCCTGTAAAGCGACACGATCTGCGGGGGACACAGCCTCTGCGGAAACAAACCTGCTCACCTCGCTCGGCGCCTCCCCGACCGCGTTCGGGGTGATCATGGGCGTCGGAGGCATGGGCAGCCTGGCCGGAGCACTGCTCACCTCACAGATCACGGACCGGTTCGGCGTCGGACCGGTGATCATCGCCGGGTTCGCGGTCAGCCCGCTCGCCCAGGTGCCGCTCCTGCTGGCCGGGCCCGGCCGCGGCTGGCAGATCGCCCTGGCCGCGACGCTCTTCGCGCAGTTGTTCTGGGCGACCGCGGCCGGAGTCACCCAGCGAACCCTGCGCCAGATCCTGTGCGAACCGGCCTTTCAGGGCCGGATGCGGGCGGTCAGCACCACGGTGACCGCCGGAAGCCGCCCTCTGGCCGCCGCGACCGCCGGCGCGCTCGCGCTCGTCCTGGACGTGCCGACCGTCCTCGCCGTCGGCGCGCTCCTCCAGGTCGTGCCGGTCCTCCTGCTGCTGGCCTCCCCCGTACGCGCTCTGCGGACCATGCCCACCCCGCCCACGCCTGCGGCCGTGCCGCACGCCCGAGAAGGAGCACCATGACCACCACCTCGTCCACCGCGAGCCCCGCCTACTGGGAGCCGCTCTGGGCCGGCGGCCGACGCTACCGGCAGCTGTGCGAGGCCGAGAAGCAGCTGATGGGCGAGCACCTCGGCCCCGGCGGAGGCCGCCCGGCCCTCGACATCGGGAGCGGCGACGGCAGTCTCGCCCGCCACCTCCACCACAAGCTCGGCTACGTCACGACCGGCGTCGACTGCTCCCCCAGCGCCCTCGCGCTCGCCGCCGACCAGGACGACGGACCCGGGCCGACCTGGCAGTGCGCGGACATCACCACCGACGACCTCATCGCTCTCCCGGACACGGCCTACGCCCTCATCACCAGCCGCCTGGTCTACCGGTGGATGGACGACAAGCCCGGCTTCCTCGACCGCGTCCGCCGGCTCCTCGCGCCCGGCGGCACGTTCTGGGTCGTCACCGAGATCGCCGGCCGCCGCACGACCACCGACCCGGCTCTCCTCGGACTCGGCATCCCGCCTGCGGACGCCGAGCTGCTCACGACCGGCTGGTCCGTCGTGCGCACCGCCGACCTCGACGTCCTGCGCTGCTACGCCCTGCGGCCTTGAGCCCTGAACGCCATCCGCGACCGGAGGAAACACCCCGTGCTGGACATCGAGAGGCACATCGCCGAGATCTGGTCCCTCTACGGCCGTCACCAGCTCGGCCGGACCTTCGACCTGCCCGAGCTCGATGACTGGGCCTGGGACATCCCGCAGGCCGGGCCCGGCATCGACGTGCTCGGCGAGGTCGCCGGCCTGCGCGTCCTGGACCTGGGAGCCGGAGTCGGCCGGCACGCCGCGCGTCTCGCCGCCCTCGGCGCCGACGTCACCGCCGTCGACGCATCCCCCACCCAGCACGAGCGAGCCCTCGCCCGCTACCCCGACACCCCCGGGCTGCGCCTGATGTGCGCCGACGCCGTCGACCACCTGCGAGAAGCCGACCCCTACGACCTGGTCTACTCCATCAGCGGCATCCCCTTCCTGGACCCGCACCGCCTTCTGCCCGCCCTGGCCAACGGCCTCAAGCCCGGCGGGCGGCTCGTGTTCACCGCCCTGCACACCAACTCACACGGCGACGGTCCGTCCGACTCCGTCACCTCGCGCCCCGAGACCCTGCGGCTGCCCGCCACGGACACCGAGCACCAGATGCACATGTGGGTCCTCGAACCTCGATTGTGGGAGGACCTCCTCGTCGACCACGGCCTCGTCGTGGAGACGGTGACAACGATCGACTCCCCGCAGACCGACCAGCCGCTGTCGTACCGGCTGTACACGGCCCGCCGCCCCGAGCGGGTGCCGAGCCGCGCCCGCTCGACCACCCCTCCGCCACCGAACGCCGCTGTCGGGGTGGGCGTGATCGTTCAAGGACCCGACGGCCTCCTGCTGGGGAAGCACCGACGTGGCACGTGGGAGCTCCCGGGCGGCTCCGTGGAGCCGGGTGAGACGTTCGCGGAGGCCGCGGTACGCGAACTCGCCGAGGAAGCCGGCCTCGTCGCCGAGCCCGGCGGCGTACAGGTCCTCGGCACGCTCCTCGACCGTGTCGGCGGCGTCGTGCGGGTGACGGTTCCTGTCCTCGTCACCCGCTGGTCCGGCGTCCCTCGGCAGCGCGAAGACGCCATCGGCGACTGGCGCTTCTGGCCCCAAGGCGCCCTTCCTCAGCCGTTGTTCGTCCCATCGAGCCAGTGCCTGACGGCCTGGCAGCCGAACCTTCCCCTCGACCATCCGCCCGCCCACTTCCAGCCCTTCGCCTCCCTTGGCCGCGACTAGGCCGTGTCTCGAAAGTGGATCTCGAGCGTTAATGATCACGTTCATGGGGCGGGGAAATCTCACGGATGAATAGTGGGCGGTGCTGGAGCCGTTGTCGCCGAAAGGGACGGTGCCGTCGATTGTCCAGGAGCTCTCCGGCCGCCGCGAGCTCGGCCGCGTCCGCACGGTGGCGTAGTGCCCGTTCAAGCCACCGTGCTCCGTGCAGGCCCAGCGCAGGACTCCGGGGCCGGCGCAGCCCGGCTCGCTTACCTGTGCCCGGTGCATACCGTGAAACCTGGACAGGTGGCCCTGCGCCGTGGACCACCCGGACAACAGAGCCACGACTCACACGGTCGGGGGGGATCAGCCGTTACGGCACACGGCGTCGGTTCGCGCCTCTACGTTGAGGGTGATCGTTGTTGCAGGACCTGCACGACAGCCTCGGCCCGCAGCCGCTCGTGCGCGGGATCCCGCCCATCCGCTCCCGGCGCGGACCGCGCCGCCGACGTCCGGCCAAGCTCCATGCCGACAAGGGCTACGACTACGACCACCTGCGGAAATGACTTCGCGAGCGTCGCATCCGCCACCGCATCGCCCGCAAGGGCATCGAGCCGTCCACGCGGCTCGGCCGCCACCGCTGGGTCGTCGGGAGAACGGTCTCCTGGCTCGCCGGCTGCCGACGTCTGCACCGCCGTTACGAACGAAAGGCTGAGCACTTCCTGGCCTTCGTCGACATCGCCGCAACTCTCATCAGCTACCGCCGACTCGCCAAGTGAAACGACGTCTAACCTTCAGGATCAGTACGGCCGTCCCCGGTGGAGACGTCGCCGACGACGTACCCGCCCACGGCGACGGATCGCTCACCTGTGGCCTGTACAGCATCGCCCGAACCAGCCGGGGGCGGTTGCGGCGCCCTCCTTGCCCGCGGACGGCTGGGTTCGGGTGCTGTTGAGTTGTGGTCGCCGGTGCAGATGCTGCCGGTGACGCTCCCGCCGATACCGACCGCCCGGACCCCGCTGACCGTGACCGACGCTGCCGCTGACTGCGGGGGCGACCTCTTGAGGGCGTACACCGACACCCCGAGACCGGCCAGACCCGCAATCGCCCCTAGCACGCTGGCCACTTGGTCGGCGGTATCAAGATCGCGCGCCACGGCGAACGCGAGCAACCCTCCGGCCACCAAGGCCCCGACGACCGCGCCCGCCCAGGCCAGCACCCTCTGCTGCTGTGTCATACCGACCATCATCGGCTACGACACGGTCACCAGTCACTGACAGAAGAACCGGAGCCAGCCATTCCGCGCCACGCCGGCGCCAGGACCGCCGCCCCGTCGAGCCGAAGCCGGCCGTACGCCACGACCACCACAGAGTCGTTATCTCCAAGCGCCGCCCTGCTTTACGACAGTGGGGTATGGAGAATGAAGATGGGTGGACTTGGTGCGAAACGGGGCTCCCTTGTCATCGACAATGAGCGTTCCCTGCTCACCCTTATGCGTCCAGTCGAGGGCAAGCTTCCAGGCGATGAGGCAATCGCATTGCCTGTAGTTTTCACCGGCAGCATTTGCTTCGATGTCGAATATTTCCGGATCGGTGGCCGAAACCTTGTACCCGAACGGTTTCTTGACCACCCTCACTCTATCGCCGTCCGCGCGAGTCACCAACTCAAAGTCCGGGGCGGCGCTGTCCAGCATGACCCGATAATTGCGCGCGTGGAGATCGCCACCGCAGCCCGTGCGGAGGCTGACATCAGTGCCGATCGGGAGGGGCGCTCTACGAAGTTCGACGATTCGCATATTGCGGAGCACGACGTCATGACTGTTCATTCCTTGGATGACCAATCTGAGCCGTGTGATGCTGTTATCAATACCACCGAGCTGGTGAGCCCACACGGCCGTCGGCTCCCCCGGCGGCACGGGAATGTCTTCCGGCCTCTTCCCAGGGAATGTCCAGCCCTCGCAATTGTCCTTGGACGGCGTGAACTCCACAGTTGCAGCAAGAGGAGGCATGTCGGGATCTTCGCCGCCCGCGTACCAGGCGATGAGGCCGCCGATAACCGCCAGACTTACGAGGACCGCCACCACCGTCAGGGCGGTGGGCGGTGGGTGCAGGTGCGTGACGTTGTTGTTGCCGGCGACGACCGCCCCGTTTACGTTCCCACCGGTGGCCACCGATCGGGGGCCACCGGCCTGGACGCTCGACGCCCCCGGATTCGGGGTCGCCGAGGCAGCGAGTGCCGGCGCTGCCTGCCCGTTGCTACCGCCACCAACAGCACGGTTACGAGCGTGCCGAAGTCTCTTCATGCCCATCTACGACTCCCTCCGCTCGCATGCGCCACTCCAAGCCACAGTCCCAGCCCCTGACGTCCGACCTGCCTGGCTGGAGTTTGGCACGGTCGACAACATCCTCCCTAGGGGCCGTTGCGCCGAACTGACGGGCAGGCACTTCCATGCTGGTCATCCCCGTTATGCCAGGACAGTGCTGCTGCCGGCGCTCACCGAGCCCACTGCGAACTCTCGCGCCGACAAGCACCTCAGGAGCACGACAGGCCAGTCCTGGGCCTGGTCGAGGAAGGGCCGGCCTCCCACCGAGTTCCGCGCCGGACGGACCAGCGGTCCGGTTCCCACCTCGACCGCGTGAGCAGGCAGCACCGTCCGCGTCCTCCTCGCATTGCGTTCGAACGTCCGCTCAGCCTCATCGCGGCCTGTGACAGAGGGTCACGGATGAGATGGTCTGCCCGCACCCGCCTTGTGGATCAAGTGGCGGTCGCCTCCGGCTGCTGCGGTCTGTTGTCCAGGCAGCAGCGGACGAAGTCCTGAACGACGGGGTTCATGTCGTCGGCGGGGACCCACGCGACGCCGACCTGACTGGGGCCGACGCCGCTGACGGGGCGGTACGTGATGCCGGGGCGGGCGTAGAAGCGGGCGGCGGATGCGGGGGCCAAGGCTATGCCGTAGCCGTTGGCTATCGCGCTGAGCCAGTCGTCCGGCTGATCGGTCACGGCGCCGATGCGGACCGGGTGGCCGTCGCGTTCGTCGGCGGCCAGCCAGTGCTCGCGCCACCGGCCGGATACCGGCGGGGCGGCCACGAACGGCTCGTCCCACAGGTCCCGGAAGGGGATCACGTCACATGCGGTGAAAGGGTGTTCGGCGGGTAGCGCGACCCAGCGCGGCTCGGTGAACAACACCACCGCCCGCAGGGCGTCCTGACCAGGGAAGGGCAGCCGCAGCAGGGCCACGTCGACGTCCCCGTCGGCGAGCCCGGCGCTCGGACGGGACCAGGCGGCCTGCCGCACATCCACCCGCCAGCCCGGCCGGCGCCGAGCGAAGTCCGCGATGATGCGCGGCGTCGCCTCGTTGGCGGCACTGGCCATGAAGCCGACCCGCAGCACGCGGGCCGCGCGGCCGGCCGCGCTCCTGGTCTCCCGCAGCACGTGATCCCACCCGGCGAGCAGGGCGGGCGTCCGCTCCTTCAGGACCCGGCCCGGCTCGGTAATCGCCCACCGCAGGGTGCGCTCGACATGAAGGGCGAAGCACATGTTCACCGCCTACGCGATCATCACCGTCATGGCGATCCTGGCCAATGCCGGAATCGCCATCGCGGACTTCTGGCAGGCCGAGTTCGTCGTCGCCAACTCGACCGAGGTGGGTGTCCCGCGGACCTGGCTTCCGTGGCTCGCCGCGCTCAAGGCCGCGGGAGCCGTCGGTCTCCTCCTCGGACTCATGGGTGCCACGGTCATCGGCGTTGCCGCCGCGACCGGGCTCGTCATGTTCTTCCTTGGTGCGCTCGCCGCACACATCCGCGCTCGCGTCTACCGCAACATCGCGTTTCCTGGCGGCTATCTCGTCCTGGCCGCCGCGTCCCTCGTCTTCGCCATCGCGCGATGATGCCGGAACACGGGACTCGGACGTGCGAGCCAAGGGTGACGATCGTCCGTATCCGCCGGTCGGGGCCTTGTGCCCTGCCAAGCTTCCGGGGGGAGACGCGCCGGAGGGGCGTAGGCGAGGCGGAGGCGGGGAGACGGGGTGGGCGTGACCGAGCGCGGTACGGCCGGTCGTACCGCTCAGGACGTGGCGGGGCCGGAGAGCACTGGGCCGGGCGTGACGGGGCCGGGCGTGACGGACGACGGCGTCCCGCGCGCACGCGCGGCGACGGAGGACCGGCCGGGCGGGCGAGAGCGCGGTGACCGGCCTGGTGGACAGCCCGGCGACGGGCCGGGCCGGGAACGGCCGCGAGAAGGGCCCGGAGAGCGACGGCGGGACGGTGGGCCGGCGCGTGCGGTACCGCTGCACGTGGCCTGCGTGATGGACGGCAACGGCCGCTGGGCGCAGCGGCGTTCGCTTCCCCGCACCGCGGGCCACCGGGCCGCCGAGACCACCGTCATCGACGTCGTCGAGGCGGCCCGGGCCGCCGGCGTCGGGTGGCTCAGCCTGTATGCCTTCTCCACCGAGAACTGGAGCCGCCCCGGCGCCGAGGTCGACTACCTGCTGCGTCTGGTCCGCCGGGTCGTGCGGAAGCATGCGCCGCTGCTGCTCGCTCGCGGCATCCGCTGCCGCTTCCTCGGGGTCACCGACCCGCGCATCCCTCCCGAACTGGCCCGGGACTTCGACGACCTGACGACACTGACCGCCGACAACCGGGGGATGACGCTGACCGTCGCCTTCGACCACGGCGGGCGCCGGGACATCGTCGAGGCCGCACGGTCGCTGATCCGCAGCGGGACGCCCGCCGACGAGGTGACCGAGCGGCTCTTCGCAAACCATCTGCCGTTCCCCGACACCCCCGACGTCGACCTGGTCATCCGCACCTCCGGCGAGCAGCGCATCTCCAACTTCATGCTCTGGCAGGTCGCCTACGCCGAGTGGGTCTTCCCCGAGGTGCTCTGGCCGGACTTCCGGGCCCCCGACTTCCTCGCCTGCCTGCACACCTACCGGTGCCGCGACCGCCGCTTCGGCGGCGTGGCACCACGGACGAACGGAGACCCATCATGACCACGGGAACCACGGGAACGGCCGACGAGGCGCCCCTGTTCGGCCCCGAATCGCGGTTCCACGCCTTCTTCGACGACCCCCGCTGGGCGCTGGCCATGATCCGTGCCACCGTGCTGGAGGCCGCGCACCCGCAGATCGGCGCCGCCCTCGTCGACAACTCCACCTTCGTCGCCCACCCCTGGCGCCGGCTCCGCAACACCTTCCTCAGCATGCGGCGCATGTTCGGCGCGGACCCGGCGGTACGCGAACGGGAGGCTGCTCGGCTCAACCGGCTGCACGCCCGCATGAGCGGCTCCGACTCCCGCGGCCGCGCCTACGACGCGACGGACCGCCCGACCCGCGCCTGGGTGGTCGCCACCCTCTTCGAGAGCGCCGTCACCATGTGCCGGCTGAGCGGCCAGCCGCTCGACCAGGACACGATGGAGCGGATGTACGGGGAGTACCGCGCGTTCCTCGCCGCGCTCGACGGCGACGCCGGGGAGCTCCCCGAGGACCTCCACGACTTCTGGCGGTACTTCGACCGGGTCGTCGAGGACGAGCTGGAGAACACCGAGGCGGCCCGTGTCATCCTCTACCGGCTCTTCGACCACCTGCCCGCACCGGCGCTGCTCGACGGCGCGCCCACGCTGTGGGCGGCCGGCCGCGCCGTCGCCGGTCCGCTCCTCGGCGCGATCACCGTCGCCTCACTCCCCGAGCCGTACCGGCGCCGGGCCGGCCTGCCGGAGATGCCCGGCGCCCCGACCCTCATGCAGAGCGCCTACCTCGCCGCCGGGCTCGCCCGCTTCCTGCCCGCGGGCTGGATCAACGCCGAGAGCATCATCGAACTCCTCTCGCTCTCGCCCGGCAGCGACGACCCCCGCGCCCGGACCGTGGCCGTCCTGCGCACCCGCATGAAGCGGGCGTCGGCCCTGCTCCGCCTCCTCGCACCGCTGGGCGGCGACGCCGACCCCGGCTCCGACCCGACGCCTTCGGCGGGCACGGGAGAGGGCCGGCGCTCGGCGGAGGAGTTCTTCCGCCAGGTGCTGGACCAGACCGGCGACGGCCACCTCGACTGGCCCGACCTCGCCGCCATGGCCCGCGAACTCTCCACCCGCCTCGATCTGGACGAACCCGAGGAGACCCGGCTCTACGAGGCCTTCGCCGCTTGGTGGCGGGAGCTCCAGGCCGCCCTCGACACGGACGGCGACGGTCGCGTCAGCGCCGCCGAGTACGCCGCCGCCGTCCCCTCCCTCGCGGGACCCGCGCTCATCCGCGTCGCCGAGGTGCTCTTCGACACCACCGACAAGGACGACAGCGGAACGATCGACGCGGACGAGTACCGAACCCTCTTCCGCACCGCCTTCCACCGCGACCTCACCGCCACCGACGGCGCCTACGCCCGGAGCGCCTTCGTGGGCGACTTCCTCTCCTTCATGGCGGGCCGCCACACGAGCACTCCGTACGATCCCCTCCTCGCCGACGCCTAGGGCCTCTCGTTCGGATCATGCCGGGCTCGCGTGCCCTGGCACCGCTCCCCCGTAGCCCTTCGGGCACGGGAGGGGCCCCCACGCCGCGTT
>NZ_JBSFTU010000063.1:0-29178 GCF_053591435.1 Streptomyces sp. NPDC003027 | reverse complement strand
TTTCCGCCGAGGAGTTGCCAGACGGGGACGCCGAGGGCTTTGCCCTTGATGTCCCAGCAGGCCATTTCGATGACGGCGATGCCGGACATGACGATTTCGCCGGCGCGTCCGTAGTCGCCGTACTTCATGCGGCGGACGAGGTCTTCGACGGCGAAGGGGTCGGAGCCGGTGATGTGGTTGGTCTCGGCTTCGCGGAGGTAGCCCAGGAGGGCGTCGGTGTGTCCGAGCATCCGGGTCTCGCCGACTCCGGTGAGGCCCTCGTCGGTGTGGACCTGGACGTAGGTCAGGTTCCGCCAGGGTGTTCCGACGACATGTGTGGTGATTCCCGTGATCCGCACGGTGGAGACTCCTCATGTTCGGTATATCGACCAACGTTCGAAATCTTGCCGCGACAGTACGAAGCGTGGCCGGTCGGTGTCAACGGGTCGAAAAGAACGGGGTGTTCGGGGGCCTCGGGCGCCTCTTGACCGCGCCGAGAGAGGCGCCTAGCCTGCCACGGCCGACATTGAGAACGATGTTCGATATGACGAACAGTGAGGAGGGCGGGATGACGACAGCACCGGTCTGGAGCATCGATCCCCGCACCGGGGAGCGGCAGGCGCGGGTGGCGCTGGAGGCGTCGCCCGAGGAGCTGGACGCGGCGGTACGGGGAGCCGCCGCCTCGATGCCCGCGCTGGCCGACCGTACGGTGCGAGCGGCCCTGCTGCGCGACGCCGCCGCGCTGCTGGAGCGGGAGGCCGACGCGCTGGTGGCGGCGGCGGACGCGGAGACGGCCCTCGGCCCCGCCCGGCTCCGGGGAGAACTCGCCCGGAGCTGCCACCAGTTGCGCGGCTTCGCGGACCTCGTCGACGAGGGCGCCTTCCTCGACGTGATCATCGACCACCCCGACGACACGGTGACGCCGCCCGTACCGGACCTGCGCCGGTACAAGGTGCCGCTCGGTGTCGTGGCGGTGTACGCCGCGTCCAACTTCCCCTTCGCCTTCTCCGTGCCGGGCGGCGACACCGCCAGTGCGCTCGCGGCCGGCTGCCCCGTGGTGATCAAGGCGCACCCCGACCACCCGGCCACCTCGGAACTCGCCGCCCGGCTGCTGCGCGAGGCCGCCCGCGGCCAGGGAGTGCCGGCCGAGGCGATCGGCCTGGTGCACGGCTTCGACGCCGGCGTCCGGTTGGTCCGCCACCCGCTGGTCGCGGCGGCGGGCTTCACCGGCTCCGTACGCGGCGGAAGGGCGCTGTTCGACGCGGCCGCGGCGCGCCCCGTGCCCATCCCCTTCCACGGCGAACTCGGCTCCCTCAACCCGGTCGTGATCACCGAGGCGGCGGCCGGGGAGCGGGCCGAGGAGCTGGGCGCCGGCCTGGCCGGCTCCATGACGCTCGGCGCCGGCCAGTTCTGCGTGAAGCCGGGCCTGGTGCTCGTCCCGGCGAACCCCGGCGGCGACCGCCTGCTCAAGTCACTGGAGGAGTCCGTGGCGGCCACCGGTCCGGGAGTCCTCCTCGACCACCGCATGCACGGGAACTTCGTCGAGGGGGTCACCGCGCGCACCGGACTGCCCGGCGTGTCGGCGCCCGTCCCCGCCGGCGCCGCGTCCGACCGTACGGTCCGGGCGGGCGTCCTCACCGTGCCCGCCGCCGCCCTGGCCGAGGAGGGCGACCACGACCTGCTCCTGGAGGAGTGCTTCGGCCCCGTCACGGTCGTCGCCCGCTACGAGAACGACGACGAGGCGCACGCCGTCCTGGCCCGCCTGCCCGGCAACCTCACCGCCACCGTCCACCTCTCCTCGGAGGAGAAGGCGGGCCGGGGGGACGGCGCCCGCCTCCTGGAGGCCCTGGTGCCCCTCGCCGGCCGCGTCCTCGTCGACGCCTGGCCCACCGGCGTCGCCGTCGCGCCCGCCCAGCACCACGGCGGCCCCTACCCGGCCACCACCTCCACCGCCACCTCCGTCGGCTCCACCGCCGTCGAGCGCTGGCTGCGCCCCGTCGTCTACCAGAACACCCCCGAGGCGCTGCTGCCCGCCGAGCTGCGCGACGCCAACCCGCTGGGCCTGCCCCGCCGCGTCGACGGCCGCCGCGAGGCCTGAGAAGGCGGCCCGGCACCGGGCCGCCCCCGACCCGTACCACCTCCGTACGCGCAGTCACTGATCGCCAGAGCCGAAGGGAACGGGAACAGCCATGCCACGAGCGAGAACAGGGGTCACCCTCCTCGCCGGTCTGCTCCTCGCCGGCGCCTGCCTCACCGGGCCCGCCGACGCACGGAGCACATCGGCGTCCGCGGGGGTGGACTACACACTCGACGTCGACGCGTCCCGCACGGGACCCGCCATCGACCCGACGATGTACGGAGTCTTCTACGAGGACATCAACAACGCGGCCGACGGCGGACTGTACGCCGAACTCGTCCAGAACCGCTCCTTCGAGTTCGACCGGGTGGACAACCCCGCCTACCACCCGATGACGGCATGGACCCTCACCGCTTCCGGCGGCGCCGGAGGCGCGGCCGAGGTGATCGACGACGCCGGGCGACTCGACGAACGCAACCGCCGGCATCTGCGTCTGCGACTCGACGGGAAGGGCGGGCCGGACGGCCGGTACGGCGTCGTCAACAGCGGCTTCGCCGCCGGCATCGCCGTCGGCTCCGGCAAGCGTCACGACTTCTCCGTCTGGGCCCGCACGGACCAGCCGGCCGGCACCCCGCTCACTGTTGCCCTGCGGGACGACGCCGGCACCGCGCTGTCCGCGCCGCTGACCCTCACCGTTCGCGGCGACCGGTGGACGAAGTACACCGGGAGCCTCACCGCGCGCGGCAGCAGCGCCGCCGCCCGGCTCTCCGTCACGGCCGGCGGCTCCGGCACCCTCCGGCTCGACATGGTCTCCCTCTTCCCGAGGGACACCTACAAGGGACGGCCCAACGGCCTGCGCAAGGACCTGGCCGAGAAGATCGAGGCCCTGCGCCCCGGCTTCCTGCGCTTCCCCGGCGGCTGCCTCGTCAACACCGGCAGCCACCAGGGCTACGAGGCACCCCACTACGAACGCGCCCGCTCGTACCAGTGGAAGGACACCGTCGGCCCCGTCGAACAGCGGGCGGCCAACGCCAACTTCTGGGGCTACCACCAGACCTACGGCCTCGGCTACTTCGAGTACTTCCAGTTCGCCGAGGACATCGGTGCCATGCCCCTGCCGGTCGTCCCGGCGCTCGTGACCGGCTGCGGACAGAACAAGGCCACCGACGACCCGGCCCTGCTGCGCCGGCACATCCAGGACACCCTGGACCTCATCGAGTTCGCCAACGGTCCCGTCACCTCCACGTGGGGACGCAAGCGCGCCGAGATGGGCCACCCGAAGCCCTTCGGCCTCACCCACCTCGAGGTAGGCAACGAGGAGAACCTGCCCGACGCGTTCTTCGCCCGCTTCACCCGGTTCCGGGACGCCATCGAAGAGCGCCACCCGGAGATCACGGTGATCAGCAACTCCGGTCCCGACGACGCCGGTCCCGTCTTCGAGCGTGCCTGGGAGCTCAACCGGTCCGGCGGCGTGGCCATGGTCGACGAGCACTACTACAACAGCCCGCAGTGGTTCCTGGAGAACAACGAACGCTACGACTCGTACGACCGCGGCGGCCCGAAGGTCTTCCTCGGCGAGTACGCCTCCCTCGGCAACCGCTTCTCCAACGCCCTCGCCGAGGCCGCCTTCATGACCGGCCTCGAACGCAACGCGGACATCGTCAAGCTCGCCTCGTACGCCCCGCTGCTCGCCCGCACCGACCAGCCGCAGTGGCAGCCGGACATGATCTGGTTCGACAACACCCGGTCATGGGGCAGCGCCAACTACGAAGTGCAGAAGCTCTTCATGAACAACCCCGGCGACCATGTCGTGCCCAGCCGCGCGTCCGGGACCCCCGTCGTCAGCGGCCCGATCACCGGCGCCGTGGGACTGTCCACCTGGGCCACGAGCGCCGCGTACGACGACGTCGAGGTGACCGCCGCCGACGGCACGACCCTGCTGCGCGACGACTTCTCCGCGGGCCGCGACGCCTGGACCCACGTCACCGGCAGGGGCGCCTGGGCCGTGGAGGACGGAGCGCTCGTCCAGACCGACACGGCCGCCACCGACACCATGGTCACCGCGGGCGACCCCGGCTGGCAGAACTACGACCTCAAGGTCAAGGCCACGAAGAAGGCGGGCGCGGAAGGCTTCCTGATCGCCTTCGGCGTCCGGGACACCGGCAACCACTACTGGTGGAACCTCGGCGGCTGGAACAACACGGCCTCAGCCGTGGAGAAGGCCACCGGCGGCGGCAAGCAGACCCTGGTCCAGGACGGCACCCGGATCGAGACGGGCCGCACCTACGACGTGAACATCCAGGTCCGCGGCCGCCAGGTCACGCTCCTCCTGGACGGCCGTGAATGGGCCCGCTTCACCGACGACAAGGCCGCCGAGCCCTTCCGGCAGGTCGTCACCCGGGACACCGGGACCGGCGAGCTGATCGTCAAGGTCGTCAACGCCCAGGAGCACACGGCCCGGACCCGGATCGACCTCGGGCAGGACACCAGGACCGGTCCCCGGGCCACGGTGACCACCGTCGAGGCGCCCCCGGACGCCGAGAACACCGCCACCGACCGCCCCGTCCGCCCCCGCACGACGCACCTCCCCCTGACCGGCCCGGAGTTCACGTACACCTTCCCCGCCCACTCGATCACCTTCCTCCGCATCAGAACCCACTGACGCACCGCACGACCGCGGCCGGCGGGCACCTCCCGCCGGCCGCGGCTCCGGGCACCTCCCTCAACGCGGTGGGATGTCCCCGGCTCGCGGCGCGGCGCTGTCCCGCCGGGCCGCGATCAGGGCCAGGACCCCGAGCACGATCAGTCCCGGGGCGCCGGAGACGGGACAGAGGATCTGCAGCGGCACTCCGATGGCGAGCAGGTACCAGCCCAGCTGCGCCGGCAGCCTGCCCGTGTCCCGCACGACGCGCCGGCTCAGTGTCCCGAGGGCCAGCAGACCGAACCCCGCCAGGAAGAACCACATCTCGAACTCCCGCTGCGGGTCCCCTGTGACGGCGTTCCAGAATCCGTCGCCGGCCACCTCGCCGAAGGTGGTGGAGGCGGCCAGGAAGACCGCGAAGTGCACCGCGGTCAGTCCGATCACGAGGAGCGGAACCAACCGGGCCATCGACGACGGCCCCGATCCGTGCGGTGTCCGGGAGCTGATGGCGCGGCCCGTCCGCATCATGCGCCCGGTGCGGGGGAGGGCGACACCGGCCGCGTGACCTCGGCGCACCGGGCGGGGTCGCGAGGAGGGCGCGTGGTGGCGGCGACGTGCGCCGTCAGTCCCCCCAGCGCCAGCGAGAGCGGGGAGTACAGCGCCAGGTCCCAGCGGGTGAACTCGCTCGGCCGGCTGGTCAGGCCGGACGACACCAGGCCCGCCGCGCCTCGCAGAAGAAGCACGCCCGCCACACCCCACACGCCCCGGTGAACCAGACGCCGCGGCCCCACCCGGGGGACCAGATCGGCCTGGGCCGCGACCGCGTAGGAGGCCGCCCCGAGCGCCACCGCGACCGCCGCCGTCAACCCCGGCGAGGGCAGGTCCGCTTCGGCGACTCCGACGACCGTACGGGCGAACTCCGCCCGGCCGGTCAGCGGCCAGGGAGAGACCGTCCAGATCCCGTGCAGCACCCCCGCCGCGCCGAGGCCGACCGCGGCCGCCCCACCCGTGATTCCCGTCAGCGTCATCCCGCTCACCCCATCACTCCGTACACCCCTGTATGGATGTGTCCGTACAGTACTGTACGGACATGGCTCGAAGGCAACTCACCCCGCAGGACTGGTCGATCGCGGCGCTGCGCGCGATGGCACGCGGTGGAGTCGGCGCCGTATCGGTCAACGCACTCGCGGGCGAGCTGGGGGCGACCCGGGGAAGCTTCTACTGGCACTTCAGCCATCGCGACGCACTCCTGACCGCCGCCCTGGAGACGTGGGAGCAGCAGCACACCGCAGCCCTGATCGCCGAACTCGGCGACATCACCGACCCGCTGCGGCGGCTGACCGCCCTGTTCACCACCGCGCTGGGAGAGGAGGACATCGACGGCCTGGAGCCCGCGATCGTGGCCCACGCCGACCACCCGGCCGTCGCCCCGGTCCTGCGCCGCGTCACCGAGCAGCGGATCGCCTACCTCACGGACCTCTACACCGACCTCGGCATGGCTCCCGCACCGGCCCGGCGCCACGCGGTCACCACCTACGCCGCCTACCTCGGATGGGTCGAACTGCGCCGCTCCGCCGTCGACGTCGTGCCCGAGGTCGCGGCCACCGGCGCCGACGCCACCGCCGCGCTGGAGCACCTCGTCACCGCGCTGGCGCGATCGGCCATGTCCCAGGCCACCCCCGCGGCAACGCCCCGCGCCGACCCTGAGTAGAACCTCCGCCGTCCCGTCCGACCGCGCAGTATGGTCGCCCGACACCGCCGATCAGCCAGACGTGGACACCGACCGCGAAGGCGCCACGCCCAGGAGAGGGAGACACGATGAGCAGGGCCAAGAGGACCGATCCCCGGCCGCCCGCGCCGCACGCCGCGGACAGCCACGATCTGATCCGCGTGCACGGGGCGCGCGAGAACAACCTCAAGGACGTCAGCATCGAGATCCCGAAGCGGCGGCTGACGGTCTTCACCGGCGTCTCCGGCTCCGGCAAGAGCTCGCTGGTCTTCGACACGATCGCCGCGGAGTCGCAGCGGCTGATCAACGAGACCTACAGCGCCTTCCTGCAGGGCTTCATGCCGACGCTCGCGCGGCCCGAGGTCGACGTCCTGGACGGCCTCACGACCGTGATCACCGTCGACCAGCAGCGGATGGGCGCCGACCCCCGCTCCACGGTCGGCACCGCCACCGACGCCAACGCCCTGCTGCGCATCCTCTTCAGCCGACTCGGCAAGCCGCACATCGGGCCGCCGAGCGCGTTCGCCTTCAACGTCCCCTCGGTCCGGGCGAGCGGGGCGATCACCGTCGAGCGCGGTGCCGCGAAGACCGTGAAGGCGACCTTCTCCCGCACCGGCGGCATGTGCCCGCGCTGCGAAGGCCGCGGCACGGTCTCCGACATCGACCTCACCCAGCTGTACGACGACTCCAAGTCGATCGCCGAGGGCGCGTTCACCATCCCCGGCTGGAAGTCGGACAGCTTCTGGACGGTGCGGCTCTACGCCGAGTCCGGCTTCCTCGACCCGCACAAGCCGATCCGCGAGTACACCGCCAAGGAGATGCGGGACTTCCTCCACCGGGAGCCGACCAAGGTGAAGGTCGAGGGAGTCAACCTCACGTACGAGGGCCTGATCCCCAAGCTCAAGAAGTCGTTCCTCTCCAAGGACCGGGAGGCGATGCAGCCGCACATCCGGGCGTTCGTGGACCGGGCGGTCACCTTCACCACCTGCCCCGAGTGCGAGGGCACCCGGCTGAGCGCGGAAGCCCGGTCGGTGAAGATCGGCGAGACCACCATCGCCGACGCCTGCGCGATGCAGATCAGCGACCTGGCCGAGTGGGTCCGCGGCCTCGACGAGCCGTCGGTGGCGCCGCTGCTCGCCACCCTGCGGCGGACGCTCGACTCCTTCGTCGAGATCGGACTCGGCTATCTCTCGCTCGACCGCCCGGCGGGCACGCTGTCGGGCGGCGAGGCGCAGCGCGTCAAGATGATCCGCCACCTCGGCTCCTCGCTCACCGACGTCACCTATGTCTTCGACGAGCCCACCACCGGTCTGCACCCCCACGACATCCAGCGGATGAACGACCTGCTGCTGCGGCTGCGGGACAAGGGCAACACGGTGCTCGTCGTGGAGCACAAGCCGGAGACGATCGCGATCGCCGACCACATCGTCGACCTCGGCCCCGGCGCCGGTACGGCGGGAGGCACCGTCTGCTTCGAAGGCACCGTCGAGGGGCTGCGGACGGGCGGCACCGTCACCGGACGCCATTTCGACGACCGGGCGGCCCTCAAGAAGACGGTGCGCGAGCCCACCGGGACGCTGGAGATCCGCGGCGCGACGGTGAACAACCTGCACGACGTCGACGTCGACATCCCGCTCGGGGTGCTCACCGTCATCACCGGTGTCGCCGGCTCCGGCAAGAGCTCGCTCGTCCACGGTTCGATCCCCGCAGGCGAGGGCGTGGTGTCGATCGACCAGACCCCGATCCGCGGCTCCAGGCGGAGCAACCCGGCGACCTACACCGGACTGCTCGACCCGATCCGCAAGGCGTTCGCGAAGGCCAACGGTGTGAAGCCGGCGCTGTTCAGCGCCAACTCCGAGGGCGCCTGCCCCACCTGCAACGGCGCGGGCGTCCTCTACATGGACCTGGCGATGATGGCGGGCGTCGCCACCCCCTGTGAGGAGTGCGAGGGGAAGCGGTTCCAGGCATCGGTCCTCGAGTACCACCTCGGCGGCCGCGACATCAGCGAGGTGCTCGCGATGTCGGTGACCGAGGCCGAGGAGTTCTTCGGCGCCGGCGAGGCGCGCACACCGGCCGCGCACGGCATCCTCGGCCGGCTCGCCGACGTCGGGCTCGGCTACGTCAGCCTCGGCCAGCCGCTCACCACGCTGTCCGGAGGCGAACGGCAACGGCTCAAGCTGGCCACCCACATGGCCGACAAGGGCGGCGTCTACATCCTCGACGAGCCCACCACCGGTCTCCACCTCGCCGATGTCGAACAGCTCCTCGGTCTGCTCGACCGGCTCGTGGACTCCGGCAAGTCGGTCATCGTCGTCGAACACCACCAGGCGGTCATGGCACACGCCGACTGGATCATCGACCTCGGCCCCGGCGCCGGCCACGACGGCGGCCGGATCGTCTTCGAGGGCACCCCCGCCGACCTGGTCACCGCCCGCTCGACCCTCACCGGCGAGCACCTCGCGGCCTACGTCGGCGCCTGACCGAGGCGCCCTGGCCCCCCGCACCCCGGTCACGCTGTCCGCGGCACCGGCTCACGCTAGGGTCAGGGCCGCAACTGGTGATCACCGAGGGGGGATTCATGCTTTCCAGCATCCGCAGGCGCGCGTACGCGGCCGGGGTGGCACTGACGCTGGCGGCGGGCGTGCTCGGTCCCGCGCAGAGCGCGACCGCCGACGAGGCGCCGCCGGCCGACGCCGCCGCCGTGCCAGCGATGGGGCCCGTGTTCAACGACCCGACGTCCGACGATCCGGGCCGGCAGAACGCCATCAGGAACCGCGTGCGCGCGTTCATCGCCGCCGCCGACAGCGGTTCGACCATCCGGATGGCGATGTACCACCTGTGGGACAACACCGTCGCCCAGGACCTGGCGAACGCCCACAGCGCCCGGGGGGTCGACGTCCAGGTCGTCCTCGACGAGACGACCGTCAGCGCCCCCGCCGGCAACCCGGACTCGTACCACACGCTCAAGGCGGCGCTCGGGACGGACATCACCAGGAGTTCGTACGTCACTCTGTGCGCGAAAGGCCGGTCGTGCCTGGGATCGAGCACGAGCGGGATCAACCACAACAAGTTCCTGCTGTTCAGCAGCGTCGGCGGCGGCGCGGTGACGCAGGCGGTGCTGCAACTGACGTCCAACCTGACGCCGTCGAACCACCTCCGCTTCTGGAACAGCTCGGTCGCCTTCGCGGGCAACTCCACGTTGTACTCGGCCTACACCTCCTACTTCGCCGAGCTGGCGAAGCAGGACCGGGCCAACTGGGAGTACACGTACGCCGGCGCGGGTGACCACAAGGTGTACTTCTTCCCGCGCGCCGGGACCACGGGTGACACGGACACCGTCGTCAACGCCCTGGACAACGTGGGCTGCACCTGGAGCGACTCCACCGGAACCCACCGCACCGCGATCCGTGTGGCGATGCTGAAGATCACCCGGCAGGCGGTCGCCGACAAGCTGCGGGCCCTCGCGGCGGCCGGGTGCACGGTCGACATCGTCTACAGCGAGACCGACAGCGGTACGTGGAACGCCCTGCACGGCCAGACCCGGCTCGCGACCCGCTGCTACCAGCACAACCACGACGCCGACACCGGCACCCCGAACCGCATCGTGCACTCCAAGAACCTGATGATCGACGGGATGTACGCGGGGGCGAGGGAGAAGCTGGTCTTCACCGGCAGCCACAACTGGAGCGGTCCGGCGCTGCGCGACAACGACGAGGCGATGCTGCGGATCACGACGGCTTCGGTGTACGACGCGTTCGTGACCAACTTCGGCCAGGTGCGGGCCGCGGCGTACCCGGGCACGTCGGACGACACGGCCGCCTGCCGCTGACGGACCACGCGATGAGCCCTGGGCGATCGTCGCCCAGGGCTCACGGCACGGGGCCGGCCGGTCCGCGGTCCGCACAGCCTGAATACAGGCTTTCCTGAATTCAGGGATCGATGTACGGTCAGGGGCATGCTGACCGCTGCCTCCGACATCGACGTGCTGGCCCGCTTCGGCCGCGCGCTCGCCGACCCGATCCGCTGCCGGATCCTGCTCGCCCTGCGCCAGGCGCCGGCCTACCCGGCCGACCTCGCCGACGCGCTCGGCGTCTCCCGCACCAGACTGTCGAACCACCTCGCCTGCCTGCGCGACTGCGGCCTCGTCGTGACCGTCCCCGACGGCCGCCGCACCCGCTACGAACTCGCCGACGCCCGCCTCGGTCACGCCCTGGACCACCTGCTGACCTCGGTGATCGCCGTCGAGTCGGACAAGACCTGCCCGGACGCCGCGACAGAGGGCTGCTGCTGATGACCGCGATATCGGTCGGGCCGTCCCCGGCCCGCCGCGACACGCTCACCCGGCGGATACGGCTGCTGGTCGCCGCGACCATCGCCTACAACGTCATCGAGGCCGTGGTCGCGATCACCGCCGGCACCCTGGCCTCCTCCACCGCGCTGGTCGGCTTCGGCCTGGACTCCGTCATCGAGGTCTCCTCCGCGACCGCGGTCGCCTGGCAGTTCTCCGCCCGCGACCATGCCGCGCGCGAAGCCCGGGAGAGGACCACCCTGCGGATCATCGCCTTCTCCTTCTTCGCGCTGGCCGCCTACGTGAGCCTCGACGCCGTCCGCGCGCTGGCCGGAACCGGTGCGGCCGACCGTTCCATCCCCGGCATCGTGCTCGCCGCACTGTCCCTGGCGATCATGCCGTTCCTCTCCGCGGCCCAGCGCCGCGCCGGGAAGGAACTCGGCTCCGCCAGCGCGGTCGCGGACTCCCGGCAGACCCTGCTGTGCACCTACCTCTCCGCCGTCCTCCTCGTCGGCCTCATCCTCAACGCCACCCTCGGCTGGTCCTGGGCCGACCCGATCGCCGCCCTCGTCATCGCCGCCGTCGCCGTCAAGGAAGGCCGCGACGCCTGGCACGGCAAGGGCTGCTGCGCACCCACCCCCCACACGGCGGCCGGCGCCGATGCCGGTGCCGACCCCCGGCGGGGCGACGCCTGCGGCTCCCGCTCGGGCAGCTCCTGCTGCGCGTGAAGGACCGCCCCTTCGCGCCCCGACGCGGCTCGCTCCACCACGACGACGTACGGCTCCGGAGCGGTCGCGTACCGCTCCAACTCGGCCAGGGTGCGCACGGTGACGGTCCGCCCGCCCCGCCCGCCGTACGTTCCGTTCTGCCCCAGCGCGTCGACCGACGCGAATCCGTCCGCGGCCTCGGTGGCCCAGGCGGGAGCGGAGGCCGCGCGGCCTCCGGCCGGGCATCCGCCCCGAACAGGCCGAACACCGCGCCGTACGCCATGACTCCCGCGGCGGCCAGCGCCACCGGCATCCCGGCCATCAGCGCCGTGCGGCGCCTGCGGTGCCGGGCCTTTCCGCGTATCTCACTCATGTGCCGGTCCATTTCCGTCGGTGGGGGGTGGGGCACCCGTGCCGGGAGGGACGGGGCACCGCCTGGTCGCCACGGCGGACGGAATGGTTGCCGCGCCCGACTACGTCACCCTCCGGTGCGCCGTTCACGAGGGCGGCGTCCCGCTTTTCTATCTCCAACCTCTGTTGTTCCTAGAATGGGCGGATGGAGGACATCGACGCGATCGCGGCACTTCAGGACCCGGTGCGGCGCCGCCTGTACGAGTACGTGGTGGCGCAGGGCCGCGAGGTCGGCCGCAATGAGGCCGCCGAGGCGGCCGGGGTGGCGCGCACGCTCGCCGCGCACCATCTGGACAGGCTGGCCGAGGCCGGGCTGCTGGAGAGCGGAAGCCGGCGCCTGACCGGCCGCTCGGGGCCGGGGGCGGGCCGTCCCGCCAAGGTGTACACGCGAGCGCGGACGGAGCACGCGGTGTCGCTGCCCGCCCGCGACTACCGCACCGCCGCCGAGCTGCTCGCCGAGGCCGCCGAGCAGGCCGGCCTGGACGCCGGGCTCTGCGCGGCCGCACGCCGCCGGGGCGAGTCCCTGCGCGGATCGGCGTCGCCCTGCGGCGGCCTCGAGGAGGCCATGGAGACGCTGGCCGCCCGCGGATACGAACCGCACATGGAGGATGCCGAGGAGGCAACCGGGGCGGCCGCGCGCGTCGTCCGGATGCGGAACTGCCCCTTCCACGCTGTCGCCGAACGCTTCCCGCCGCTCGTCTGCGGCATGAATCTCGCCTTGCTGGAGGGGCTGCTCGGCACGGACGGTCCCGTCCGTGCCCGCATGGACGCCCGGCCCGGGGAGTGCTGCGTGGTGATCGAACCTTCTAAAAACAAATTGGATTGACATAGAAAAGGGGGCCGTGCTGGGATGGGGTCATGACCACATCCGTGCCCGCCGCCCACCTCGCCGAGCTCAACGTCGCCACGCTTCGCCACCCTCTCGACGACCCGCGCATGGCGCCGTTCGTCGAGATGCTCGACCCGGTCAACGCCGCCGCCGACGGCACGCCCGGTTTCGTGTGGCGGCTGGCCGAGGAGGGGGCCGCCGACGCCACCGGCCTGCGCCCGGCGGGCGAGAACGTGATCGTCAACCTGTCGGTGTGGCAGTCCCAGGAGGCGCTGTGGGACTTCACCTACCGCAGCGGCCACCTGGAGGTGATGCGGCGGCGCCGCGAATGGTTCGAGCGGCACGTCGAGGCGTACATGGTGCTCTGGTGGGTCCCCGCCGGCCACCTCCCGACTGTCGACGAGGCCCTGGAGCGACTGGCCGACCTGCGGGCGAACGGACCCTCCCCGCGCGCGTTCACCTTCGCCTCCTCCTACACCGCCGCCGAGGCCGCCCAGTGCGCGGGCGACGCGGCGGGGGTGTAGGGGAGGAGAGGCCCGCCCGGCGGGGCGACGGGCTCGCCGCCCAACCGGCCGTCCGCGCACGGCTCTGGGCCGGGGTGCGGGCCCTTCCTGTACTCCAGCGGGGAAGGGCCCATGAGACGAGTGATGAGGGCGGCCGCACCGGGTACGGTGCTGCCGGCCCTGACGGGCCGCTCTCCGCAGCCGCGTCCGCCTGTCGCCGTGTACGCGGGTACACGTACACGCTCTGATCGCCGCGGGCGGCTCGGCCGCCGCAGTGGAGCAGGCGGCAGCCGAGCTCCCAGCGGACTCGCAGGAGCGGCTGCGCCCGTTCGAAAGGCCGCAGAACGGGTATAGCGCTCTGTTCGGCATCCGCCGTGACGCCTGCTCGCCGAGGCACAGGCCCATACACAGCAGCTTCGAGGCAGAACCCGATGTCCCAGTGCAAGATCCCCGACTATCGGACCGGCCATCGCGGCCGGCTGTGGACCCACGCGCTGCGCAGCGCACAGAAGACCGGGGCCGTCATCGTCACCGACGACACCGACGAACCGGTCACCTACGCCCACGAGCACACCGGCCCCGGCCGCTTCCGGCCCTGGATCACCGCCACCGGTATCCGCTACGACAGCCACGACGTCCATCCCGAATGGTGACCGGGCCGCGCGCCCCGCCATCACGCCCGCGCCGGTGCTCCGGCCGCTGTCTCCCGGGCGGGAGCCGGGGCCGTCACCCGCGCCGACGCCGATCCGTTCGATCTCCTCGACGAGGGGCACCAGATCGTCAGGTCGTCCCCCGACGTGATCCTCGCTTCCTCATCGTCAGCATGGAGGCACCGGCGAAGACGACGAGAACACTGCCCGCGGCCAGGTCAAGGATCCAGTTCCCCTCCGCCACGGCGGTGTTCTGCAGGTCCAGCACGAAGGGGGAAGCGATCATCCAGGCCCCCAGCACGGCGACCACGAGGTCGGAGCGGAGTCCGCTGCCCCGGTAGAGACGCCGGCCCACCACGAACAGCAGGATCAAGCCGACGAGCGACTCGTTCACCTGCGCGTCCTTGGGGCCGAGCTGGGAGACGAACGGGCCGACCGTGAGGGCGACAGCCGCGAGGAGCATCGGAAGGGTCAGCAGCTCGTCGTGCAGCGCATGACGGAAACGCTCCGCGGTTTCCTGATCCCTGGTGACCTGGTGGTGACTGTAACTGCTCATGGTGACCTCCTTCGGGAACCCGCAGGTGCCCGCCCTGGCGACGTTCACGCCCCGATGAAGGGGCACGCGTACCGCCCAGAGGTGTCATGCGGCTATCCGGCGCGCACCGCCGTGATGGTGAAGCGTTCCACGGTGGCGACGTGCCCACCCGTGGAGGCGACAATCGTGAGCACCGGGTCGGTGGACCCTGAGAAGGAGACCCTCGCGCTCCAGGGCTGGTCCTCGCCGCCCGCGGAGACGCAGCAGGGGGACGTGCCCAGCGGCGCCCCGGAGGACGGCTGGCGTACCTCCACACGGACGCTCTCGTCCACCCCGGTGATCTTCCCGCCGACCGTCAGGGGGGACCGCACGCGCGACCCGTACGAGGGCGTGGTCAGGGAGAACGTCGTGTCGTCGGTGCCGACGACCTCCCACGGGGCGTCCGGGCCGGTCCCGAACCGCACGAGGTGGATCACCGCCGCGGTGCCGCCCTCGGTTCCCGTCGGTGCGACGCCGATACGAGCGTGCCGGCCGCTGACCTTGCGCAGGGAGACCCGGTCGATCTCCTTGAAGCCCAGGTAGCCGCGGGTGAAGGCCAGCGCGGTCTGCTCGGGGTCACGGTGCCAGGGCTGGTGGCCGCTCTCGCGGTAGGCACGCTCCCACTCCTGAGCCTGGGCGAGCGTCGCGAACGGCCACACCGGCTGAAGGCTCCAGGAACCAAGGGGCGGTGTGCCCTCGGAGGTCGGCGTGGGCGTGGGCGTGGTCGGGACCTCGGTGGCCGACGACGTGGCCGCCGAGGGGGTCGAGGGCGACGTGCGCGAGGGCAAAGGCGTGGCGGGCGCGGCGGGCGTCGATCCCGATGCGCTCGGGGAGCCGCCGGAACCACCGCACGCGGTGAGCGACACGGCCAGCACCGTTGCCGCGGCGAAGAGTCGAAACGGGAGCGAGATGTTCATAGGTGCCCCAGGAGAGGTGGAACCGACCGTCGACCGGCTTGTCCGGCTATCGTGCCATCGGTCCCGCCCCCGTCACAGGGGCCCTGCGTTCCCGAGCGCCGACGAGCAGGGCCGGCGTCCATGGTCGGCCGCCGATGACCGCCGCCCGTCGGGCTGCGAACAGGCGTGATGATTCACTCCATGGTGGGCACACCGGAAGGCTCGGCGCGGCACCCGCCCGCCTGTCCCGGACACGCCGTGGCACCCGCGTCCGGAAGGGCAGGTCTGGTACGAGGGTGGGGCGGGGCCGTGGAGGACGGCCCCGCCCGTTCGGCTCAGGAGGGGAAGGGGCCGGTCACCTTGGGGCAGGCCTGGTCGACCCGCAGCGTGGCGAGCTGACGGCCGACCAGGCCGTAGGCCTGCCAGGTGCCCGGGATGAAGGCGAGCTGGGGGTTGGTGTACCACTCGTCGCCGAGGGCGGTGGCGAGGTGCTTGGCCTGGGTGAGGCCGGGGCCGATCTGGTAGATGTCGCCGTTGAAGAAGGTGGAGGCGAAGACCTTGTCGTTGTGCACCTGGACCTCGCCGTAGCCGGGCAGGTAGCCCTGGCTGATGATCGGGCGGGTGCTGGTGGACAGGTCCATGGCGAACCAGCGCGGCGGCTCCGGCACGGCGGTGGTGGGGGCGGGGCCGCGCTTGTAGACGCCGTACAGGACGTTGTTGTGGATCGTGACGTCCTGGAGGGTGTCGTAGGCGTCCGCCGTGTAGGGCTCCTTCGCCCAGAGGAGCTTGCCCTTCTTGCCGGTCGCCGGGTCGACGTAGTCGGCGTCGAAGGCGGCGATGCCGGCGGCGGTGTTCCAGGAGGCGGACGGGGCGCCGCCACCGCCGCGCACGTCGGTGCCCACGTAGACGGTGCCGTCCGGGCCCACGGTGAGGCTCATCAGGCTCTCGTTGGCGACGACGGGGAACGAGTCCGGGTCGTACGCCGGCGCCGTCGCGGCCGGGTCGGGGAACCTGAAGACGTTCAGCGCGCCCTGCAGACCGGTGCCGAGCGGCGCGGTGGCCACGAGGATCCGGTCGCGGACGGCGTCGTACTCCATGTCCCACGGCCGCTGCTGACCGTCGGGCAGCTGGCCGACGATGCTGACCGGATGGGTCTGCGTCCCCGGTTCGTCCAGCACCGGGATGACCGTCGCCGGATCGATCATGATGATGCGGCCGCTGGGGTACAACGCCGAGTAGATCTTGCCGTTGCGCTCCACGAGCGTCTTGGCCTCACCGGGGATCTCGACGAACCGCTTGGTGCCGTCGGGCGCGTGGACGTTCACGATGAAGTGACCGCCGACCCACACCCTGCCGTCGGAGCCGCGCAGGATGGACTGGGGCCGCTCCGCGCCCTCGGTCAACCCGGCCACCTTCAGCTTGGTGTACGACGACTGGCCGGTGGTGATGTCCATCTGCCAGACCTTGCCGAAGCCGGCGAACCCGGTGAGGGTGGTGCCGTCCACGGAGAGGCCGCGGGTCTCGTCCTGGGGGACCGGCTTGCCCAGGGGCTTGGGTACCGCGTAACCCGTCTTGTACTCGTAGATGTTGCCGTCCGGACGGGTCGACAGGTACATCGTGTAGTCCGGGGCGAGGGTGACCATGTCAGCCGTCTCGGGGTCCTTCTCCGGCGTTTCGATCGGGACCGTCCGCAGGTCGGTGCCGTCGGTCTTCACGTCGTACAGCGTGCTGCCGCTGGTACCGCGCACGCGGGTGCGGCCGACGGAGACGGTGGTGAAGCCCGCGCCGCCCTGGGCCAGGGTGCGGACGGCGCCGGTGGACCGGTTGATGGCGACCATCTTCTTGGTGTCGAGCAGGCCGGCGTAGACGTTGGTGTCGTCGACGTCCAGGGACCGCACGTAGCGCTCGCCGGTGGCCAGCACCCCGAAGTCACGGACCGCGCCGGTCGAGGGCTTGTACTCGTACACCCTGCCGTCGTTGTAGGTGCCCGCGTAGAGCGTCCCGTCCGAGGCCGCGGCGAGGCTCCAGATGAAGTCGCCGTTGCTCCCGAAGGTCTTCAGGTGCTTCACCTGGCGGGTGGCCAGGTCGTAGCTGTAGAGGGCGGCCTCGACATACGTGCCGATGTAGACCTTGCCGCCGTACGCCGCGAGGCCGTAGGCGCCCTCGGGAACGCCCGCTCCCGGGCCGTCCGGGATCTCGACCTCGCTCCCGGGCACGACCTTCTTCTCCGCGAGGTCGTACTCGGCGATCACCACGGGCTGGCGGCCGCGGCTCGTGACGAAGGCGCGGCCGTCGTGCACGAGGGAGCCGCTGATCGCCCAGGTCGACGAGGCGATGGCATGGTTCCGTATGCCGGGCACGGTGCAGTCCGACGCCACCGCCGCACTGGCGGGCGTCGCGGGCCACATGGGCCACAGGACCGACAGCAGGGCCGCGAGGAGTGGCAGCAGCCGACGGCGCATCATGGGGACCTCCGGGGGTGTCCGTATCGGGTACGTACGGACGGGGCTTCAGCCCCCCGGATCGCACCCTCGTTCAATCGGCGCTCATGAGATCACGCCCCGTTCAGGTGATCAACGCCGGGCTCTGACATCGCGGATTCCCACGTCGGGGCCCGTAACGGGGAGCAGAGCCTGCTGTTGGGGGCCCCGCGCCTGCCGGTCCGGCCGGCGGGGCTTCCACCCGACCGGCGGGGTTCCCCGGTGTCAGCTCATCAGCAGCAGCCGCGTGTGCGGCACCAGCTTCCGGTTCACGCTGGTGCTCTGCACGAAGATGGTGAAGTCGTCGTTGTGGTCCGGCTTGACGCGGACTTCGGTGTCCGGCAGGCCGAGGAGGGCTCGCGCCTCCGGCCCCGTGTACACCCGATCCGTCTTCTTCTCCAGCACCGCGATCTGTTTCCGCGCCTGGACCTTCTCCGACTTACTCAACTGATAGAAAGCACAACCGGTACGGTACGTGTGTCCGCATTCGACGACCCATTCCCGTATCGCCGCGTCACGAGCCACCGGAATCAGCTGGTACTCGGACGGATTCACCGGAGTGAGACCGGCTGCCTTGATGGTGTCCTTGTTGACCGTCTCGGCACCCGTGGAGAATACCGACCGCGATCCCCGGATTCCCTGCGAGCGGCCCACCATGAATTTCTCGGTCGCCTCTCGGATGACCTGCCCGGCTTCCTCCAGGCCCTGGGTGCTCGTGGCGTCCCAGATGGCGATGTTGTCCTTCGGGAATCCGCACCGCATGGCCTCCCGCTTGCCCACCTGGTCCGGCACGAGGACGGCCAACGTCCAATTGTCCTCCTGCGTCTGGATCATCTGGGACACGGCCTCGACCAGTTCACGAGGATCCCTGGTGGGGGCATCCGGGCAGCGATGACTGGCGTTCTCCTGCCCGTCGGTCAGTACGAACGTCAGGAAGCTGTGGTCGCCGTAGAGCTGAGCCGTCTGCGCCAGCTCCCGCTGCGACTTCAACGCGGCCGCCAGCAGAGCAGTCATTCCACCGACCCGATACAGCTGCTTCAGCGACGGCATACGCAGCACGTCCTTGTCGTAGATGACGCACTCCACCTTGTCGGCGAAGACGTACACCGTGACGCGGGTTTCCTGGTCGAGTTCCCTCGAACGGCGCGCAAGATAGGCGATCTGCTGATCGGCGACTTCGACGACCTTGCGGCTCAGGCTCGACATGGACGAACTGGCGTCCAGCACAAGAGCGACGTGATTGATGTAGTTCTGATTCCCCGACATGACTGCTCCCCCTCTTTCCGGTTCGACGTTCCCACCTTCCCATCCACCACTGACAATCGGCCTCCGCTCACAGGCCGGACGGAGAACCCACCCGCGACCGGGCGCCGCAGCCCGAACCGCCGGCGACGACGTGAGCAACCCCGACGAGGCGGGACGCTTGCCCTTCCGAAGGCCGAGGACAGCCGCTGCGCGAGCCGCGCTCACTCCCGTGGCCTGCGCCTGACCGACGTCCGTAGCCGACGCCTCGGCGCTTCCGCGAGCGCACGGTCGAGAGCGTCCGCGCGGCGTCTGACGGCATCACGCTTTCCGGGGGGCCGTTGAAGGCTCCGCGTCAGGGCGGGGCGAGCGCCTACGGCATCCCGGGAAGGCGGACCGTGACCAGGAGACCGCCGGCCGGGCGGGGAGCGAGGTCGAGGGTCCCGTCGTGTGCGCGGACGATGCTGTGCACGATGGCAAGACCGAGCCCGACGCCGGCGTGCTCGTCGGTGCGAGCGCGTGCCGTTCCGCGCTGGAAGGGTTCGGTGAGGGTCGGTACCAGGTCCGGTGGGAGCCGATGACCCGTGTTCTCGACCCGCACCACGCTCGCGCCGCCCCGCGCTTCCGTGTGGACCGTCACGGCGCCGCCGACAGGGAGGTTGTGGACGATGGCGTTCTGGACGAGGTTCGTCACCATCCGCAGCAGAAGCTCCGCGGAGCCGCTGGTCCGTGTCGCTCCGCCGGTGACGTCGAGCGTGATCCCGCGCTCTTCGGCGAGGGGCAGCAAGGTCTCGGCGGCCTCCTCGGCGACGAGGGAGAGGTCGACGCTCTCGCGGGTGACGTTCCCGCCGTCGCTGCGACTGAGCAGCAGGAGAGCCTCGGTGAGGTCGATCGCACGCGTGTTGACGGCCTGCAGGCGGTCGAAGAGTTCTTCCTTGTCCCGCGTGGGATCCCGGCGGGCGAGGTCGATCAGCGTTCGCGAGATGGCCAGCGGGGTGCGCAGTTCGTGGGAGGCGTTCGCGGCGAACCTCTGCTGCTCGCCGACGTGCGACTCGAGCCGTTCGAGCATGGTGTCGAAGACATCGGCGAGTTCCCTGAATTCGTCGCGGCGGCCCTCCATGCCGATCCGGTGGGACAGCGACCCGCTCCCCGCCATCCGTGCCGCGGCCGTGATCTGTGTGAGCGGTGCGAGCATCCGGCCGGCGAGGATCCACCCCCCGACGAGGCCGAACACGAGTAGGAAGGCCATCGCCACGGCCGCGGCGGGGGCGAAGGTGCGCACAAGGAGGTAGCGGTTGGGCGCGATCCCGAGAAGACCCTGAGAGTTGTCGGGTACGTAGCGCAGCAGGAAACCCCACACCACGGCCAGCAGCAGGGCACCGGCGACGGCGAGGAACCCGGCATAGCTGAGGGTGAGCCTCAGCCGGACGCTGAGCCCTGGGCGTCTACGCATGCGTACGACCGGGCCGTGTGGTGTCGGGTCCGGTGTCGATGCGGTAGCCGACACCCGGCACGGTGGCGATGATCCATGGTTCGCCGAGCCGTTTGCGCAATGCGGAGACGGTGATACGGACGGCGTTGGTGAAGGGGTCGGCGTTCCCGTCCCAGGCGCGTTCGAGCAGCTCTTCGGTGCTCACCACCCCGCCCTCGGCGGCGACGAGGACTTCGAGCACGGCGAACTGTTTACGGGTGAGCGCCACATAGCGTCCGTCGCGGAAGACCTCCCGGCGGAAGGGGTCGAGGCGCAGGCCGGCGATCTCCCGGACCGGGGGGCGGGCGTACGCGCGCCTGCGGTCGAGCGCCCGCAGCCGCATGACGAGCTCCCGCAGCTCGAACGGCTTGGTGAGGTAGTCGTCGGCCCCGAGCTCGAACCCGGACGCCTTGTCGTCGATCCGGTCGGCGGCGGTGAGCATGAGGATCGGGATGCCGCTGCCCGAGGCGACGATGCGCCGGGCGACGTCGTCGCCTGAGGGGCCGGGGATGTCGCGGTCGAGGACCGCGAGATCGTACGAGTTCACACCGAGCAGTTCCAGGGCGGAGTCGCCGTCACCGGCGATGTCGGCTGCGATGGCCTCCAGCCGGAGACCGTCACGGACGGCTTCGGCCAGGTAGGGCTCGTCCTCCACGATCAGTACACGCATGTCCGAAGCCTAAGCAGCCCCGCGTATCGCCGACGTATGCGAAGAGCTGTGCAGAAACATGTGCGGAGAAGTACGCGGACGTATGCGGAGATGTATGCGGAATCGAATGCGCACCGGACACGCGAAATCAGCGCGCCGGCGCCGGCGCGGGGCGAGGCCGGTCCGACGACGTCTCCGCCGCAGCGCGCCACCAGCGGCGCGACGCCAGCGCGGCCAGCAGGGCGCCGGCGGCGTTGACCAGTACGTCGTCGATGGAGGACACCCGGTCCAGGCGCAGGACGTACTGTGCGGTTTCGACGAGGACCGAGCAGCCCGCCCCGAACGCCAGGATCCGCGGCACGGACGCCAGCGCCGCGAACCGCATCGGGGCGAAGAACCCCAGCGCCGCGAAGACCAGCAGGTTGCCGCCGATCCCGAGCGGCCCCATCGTGACCAGGTCCCGCAGCGGAACGAGGCTCACCCGGGCGGGGACGATGCCGGCCCCGCCGCCCGGCATCATGGTCATCCACAGGAACGGCACCGTCCCGTGAACCATGCCCACCTCGGCCACCGACATCCGCCACGCCGAGGGCACTCCCGCGGCCCGCCGACGGCGCGCCAGAGCCCACGCCACGAGCAAGGCCAACGGCAGCGTGACCAGCGTCATGAACACCACACCGTTGAACGTGTCGAAGCAGCCGTGCCACTGCCCGGCCATGCACCTCGGAGCGGACATCATGAGCGGCCGCCGTACGACGAACAGGGCGCTCGCCGCACCGAGGATCACCAGGCTGAGAAGCGCGATCCCGCGCGTGCGGCGGGGCGGTGCTGACAGGGACGCGTTGTGGTTCATGCCCCCATTGGAGACGGTGGGCCGTTGCGGTGGCGTATGCGATTTTCGATACGCCCGCGATACATGGAAGGCCGGGCATCGAGGGACCGGCGTCGCCGGGAGGAGGCCTTTCCCGCGCCGGCGTCACCCCGTGGCGGTCAGGCGTCGAAGCGGTGGCGCGAGGTCTCCCCGCCGGCGCCAGGCCCGGCACGCCCGTGCGTTCACCTGGCGGCGGTCTGAAAGGTCAGGGCCTGTGGCTCAGGGCGGAGGGGCGGTGTGCCCGGCGTCCACGCCTCAGCCCGTCCAAGCGGGTCAGCGTGCCAGCCGGAAGCCGGCGACGACGCACAAGGCGCCGATCGCGGTCGCTCCGACTCCCAGCCAAGCCCGGCGAGCTCCCCACACACCCGCCTCAGCAGGCCACACAGTGGCTGAGGCGGGGAGCGGCCGATCGGCTTCCGGGATCGCGGCTGAGATCTCGTCCACCAGACGCTGGATCCGGCTCTGCTCGGCGTCCGTCAGCCCCCCGCTGCCGAGTCGTCCGCTGAGCTCGGCCACCTTCTCGTTCTGCGCGTCCGTGAAGCCAGGCAGGTCGACACGTGGGGATCCCCCCATCAAGTAGTGGGGCAGGCAATCCAGAGGCTGCCCGTTCTCGACGTCGAGGTGCAGCTCGTGTCCACCACTGCACTCGTCGCCGACATGCTGGAACGCGACCTCGTACATGTTGCCGGCGCTGCGCTCTTCCAGAAGGCCTATCAGCACGAACGGAAGGCTGGCAGCCGCGAGTCCGACGCCGCAGATGACGACGAGTATCGAAACGAACATACGCATGCGCACCTCTTCCACGGGGCGGACGGCATCCCCCAGCCGGCGTCAGTTCGATCCGGCACCCGAGACCGAGACGATAGAAAGGTACTCCGGGGCCTCCTCTTGCGGAATGGCATCCGCGACCTGCCCACTCGCATGCCCCGCCCGGATCCCCGGTGGAAGGGGCGGACGTTGGGCGCTTGACCCGTCCCCCAAGGTCCGGGTTTAGCGTTCTGCACGACGAGGAGGTGCACAATGCGTGCAGGTGAGGCGGCCACGGCTGCCGGTGTGACGATCAAGGCGCTGCGTTACTACGAGGATTGTGGTCTGCTCAGCCCGGGGCGCGCGGCCAACGGCTACCGCGAGTACACCGCGGAGGACGTCCGGTCGGCGGAGGAGATCCGCAGCCTCGGGGCGCTCGGCCTCACCCCGCAGGAGACCCGCCCGTTCCTCGCCTGCCTGCGCGCGGGCCACGAGGAAGGCGACCACTGTGTGGAGTCCCTGGCGGCCTACCAGCAGAAGATCGAAGCGCTGAACCTTCTCGTCGCCCGACTGACCCGCACCCGGGACCAGTTGGTCCGCCGCCGGGACGCGGCGGCCCGCCGAGGCTTCCCCTCGGCCATCGAGCCGGCGAAGGAATCCAACGAGATGCTGCCCACAGCCGATCCCCTGCCCGACGACCTGCCGGCCCCGGTGGACGACGGCGCTGCCGCCCACCTTCCGGGTCGTACCCTCCCCGCTCTGTCGTTCACCGGCACGGACGGCAGCCCCGTCCGCCTGGACTCGGTCTCCGAGGGCCGCTGGGTGCTCTTCCTCTACCCGCTCACCGGCGACCCGGCAGCCGATGTCCCGGAAGGCTGGAACGAGATTCCCGGCGCCCGTGGCTGCAGCCAGGAGGCGTGCAGCTTCCGCGACAACCTGGACGCGCTACGGGCCGAAGGCGTCGACCGTGTCCTCGCCCTGTCCTCGGACCGGGCCGACTACCAGCGGGTGCTCGTGGACCGCCTGCACCTGCCGTATCCGATGCTCTCCGACCCCCGGCTCACGCTTGCCGAGGAGCTGAAGCTCCCGACGTTCGAGGCGGACGGCCAGAGGCTCTACCGGCGCCTCACCCTCGTACTGCGCGGCGCCACGATCGAGCACGTCTTCTACCCGGTCTTCCCGCCGGACACCCACGCCGACGAGGTGGCCCAGTGGTTCCGGGACCATCGCACCCAGTAACGCATCGAGAGAGTCGAGGACTTCCACGACACCGGCCGGTCGCCGCCTCGCCGGCGGGGAACGCGCCGCCCGGCGTGGCCGCTGCCGCAGGCCGGTCCATCACGAAACGGACGGTGTCCTCGTCGGGCGCGGTGATGTCGAGAACCGCCAGTCCGGGTGTGGCGATGTGCTGCTCGTTGGCCCGATCCTTCGCATAGCTGGCACGAGCGTCACTGCCGCTGATCGCTCGTGCCAGGGAGACTGCAAGCGCATACCCGCCGGGCCGGTCCCGATTTTACTGGGCAGGGGAGTCGCCAATGCGCGTGTGACAAGGCGGAAAATGTTCGATGGAAGGAGCCAGGCAGAATGATGAGCGAGGTTTTCGGGGTCCGCGCCCCTGAGGGGCGGGCGGCAGACGCGGCTCGGCTGGTCTGCGAGGAATATGCTGACACGGCGCTGTATCACCACTCTGTGCGGTCGTATTTCCTCGGCGCAGCCTGGGCGGAGGCGCGGGGTTTCGACTTCGACCGCGAGTTGTTCTTCGTCTCGGCACTGCTGCACGATCTGGCTCTTGTTCCGCCCTTCGACAGTCATACGCTTCCGTTCGAAGAGGCTGGTGGCCACCTGGCCCGGGTGTTCACGGCCGGTCTCGGCTGGCCGGTTCGGCGACGCGACCGGGCGGCTGAGCTGATCGTTCTCCATATGCGGGATGACGTTGCACCGGAAGTGGACGTAGAGAGCAGACTTTTGCAGGTCGGTACCAGTGCGGACGTGTCCGGGTCCGGGCTGGAGGTCTTCGACCCGAATTTCCGGCAGGCGCTCGTCGCGACATACCCCCGGCTCGGCTTTGCCAAGTCCTTCGTACGTCTTTTCCGGGACCAGGCCGAACGTAAACCCGGTTGCTCAGCGGCGAAGTTGGTAGCGGGAAGTTGGCCGGAGCGGACGGAGTCGAATCCGCTCGATCAGGTCTGACGTTCCAGCCGTGAGAAATCTTCGCCTCCTGCCCATGCCCACCTTGCCCTTCCACCGCACCGCTCGACGGTGTTGCGCCGTTTATGCCTCGCGGTCGAAGGCTGGTGGCCGGCCCCCGGATCGGCCCGCTTCTTGCGCTTGGCGACCTGGTCGGCCGGCTGTGGGATCACTGCCCGGATCCTGCGTCGGTGAAGGTGGGCGCGGGACGAGGAGGGCTTGTCGGCCAGGACCATCTCCGGTGTAGTCCTGGACCGGCCGATTGGCCGGGGCACTCGTCACCGGGGTATGACCTGGGGGAACGCGGGAGCGTCGCCTGCCTGGCCGGCGAAGGCGCTGCGCACCGGCATGCTTCGGCCCTCGGCGCGATGAGGGTTCCAGCGCGCCCGGACCGCCGGATCGCGTGGTCGCCGAAGATCTCCACCCGACCGAGGGGGCCCCGGCAAACGGCCGTCACTGGTCCGTGCACGAGGGGTACGGCTGCACCGGGGCGCGTCACCGACGAGCTCGACGCCCGCTACGGTGGCCGGGTCGCCGCGGGCCGGCTGCCGCCTGTCGGCGGGCGAGCTGCCCCACGGGCATCGGTGCGGCTGCGACGGCACCACACGCCACACGGGCACGTGGACCGCAGGGGGGGGCGCACCGGCAACTCAGGATTCAGGGAATGGCGTTGGCGCCGGTGGACAGATTCCTTGAGGTCGACATCGGGGAGGCACACGATGGATGCAAGGGATGTGCTCGACTCCGCCGCCGGCGGATGGTGGTACCCGGTCGTGGTCATTGCGCTGGTGATCGCCGGCGCTGTTTGGAAGGCAGTGTTCCACTTCCATCCCGAGCGGCCGGGAGAGACCGTTCTTCCGCCGTGGCTGCTCACCGGCGGCGCCGCCCTGGCCGCGCTGCCGTTCCTGGTCAGGCTGGTCGCGGACGGCGAGATGGGTGAGGGCACCTTCGGTCTGTGCGTGGTCGTGGTACTGGCGGGGATGAGTCTGATGACCACGTTCAGGCAGCAGTCTGCGGCGTCCCGCCGTCCGCCGGAGCCCTGACACTCCAGTGCGGGTTCGTGATCTATCCGCTGGATTCCGTCGGCCGAGCGTCGTCGGTAGTGGCTGCGCCGGGCTGTTGGCTGGTGGCGTCTGCGCCGGCTTGACCAGCGCAGTCGTGTAGCCGGGGACGCGACTGGCGAGTCGACGACGGTGGCGAGCAGGTGGCCGGTCTCCGGAACGGCGAGCGAGACCAGGGTGCTGCCGAGTGTGCAGATACGGTGTGGCCGACCGGCCGGGGGTGGCTCGGCTGTGACGACGGCCAGGAGAGCTCTCTGACGGATCAGCGGATGGCGGTGCTTGTCGGCGTCGGCGTCGGTGTCGGTGTCGGCGTCGACGGGTGTGCGTGTGCCCCCGGCGCCGCGGCGCCGGGGGCACACCAGTGGGCGGCAGGGATCAGCCGAAGGACTTGATGCCCGCCCAGTCGGCTGAGATGACGACCTTCACGGCGCCTCTGGTGTCGGTGGTGGACGGGTGGTAGATGCGCATCTGGCCGTCGTCCTTGAAGCGGACCCACATGTCGGGGATCCGGTCCCCGTTCACGTCCGGGATGCCGACGATCGCCGAGATGTGCGCCTCGGTCCAGTTCGCGCCGTACTGGGTGTCGACTGCTTCACGGGAGTTGGCCGCGACCATGAGGGAGTTGATGTCGACGCTGCCGACGACCGGGCCCGGCTTTCCGTGACGGATGTAGATGCTGCCGGAGTCCAGGCTGCGCCACAGCAGGTCCGGGGTGCTGTCGAGGTCGACGTCCGCCACGTTGACGATCTCCCGACGAGCCCAGACGTCGGCGTTCATCAGGGTCGCGGTCTGGAAGGTGGCGCCGGTGTAGCCGGACAGCGTCCAGAACGCCGTCCCGGCCCGCAGGACCACGTCGGGGAGCTTGTCGCCGGTGATGTCGCCGACGGCCTTCACCTGGGTCCAGGTCGACGGGTCGGGCGCGTTCGAAGGCAGCCGGATCTTGATCCGGTCGTCGATGTTGAAGGTGCCGTAGCCGTCACCGGGGTAGAGCCAGAACTGCCCGTCGGGGGTACGCGCGAACAGGTCGGTCGTCCCGTCGCCGGGGTAGACGTCGTTGTACTTGGTGATCAGCGCGGCCTTGCCGGTGGCCGGGTCGTACCAGTGGCCCTTCGGGTGGAGCTTCCTGTCGGTCGTGTAGGCGCCGGCCAGGCCGCCGTACAACTCGCCACCGGGCGTGCCGGGGTAGGAGAACAGGTTGCCGTTGGCGTCGATGAGCATCAGGTCGGCGAGGCCGTCGCCGCCCACGTCACCGGGGCCGTCGGCCGAATCCCGCGGCGGGACGTAGAAGGCGTAGTCCGTGCGCGCGCTGACGTTGCCGCTGGCGTCGAGGGCGTAGACGTTCAGCCAGTTCGGACCGGCGTGCGGCGGCGTGAGGTCGGTCTTGGTGTAGCTGCCATTGGTGGCGTCCACATCCGTGAAGTTGAGGAACTCGAAGCCGTAGCGGAACTTGACGGCGCCCGGGGAGCTGAAGGTGATCGCGCCGGTGCCGCCGAACTTCACGGTGGCCCAGGTGGCGCCGTCGGGGGTGGCCCGCTTGAACACGTCGCTCTCGACAGTGGGCTGCGGGGGTGCGGAGCCGTCGATGGTGATGCGGCAGGGCTCGGTGCCCGGCGGGTAGAAGGTGGAGACGGCGCCGGCCGAGTCCTCGGCGCGGACCATCCACGAGTACGTGACCTTGTCGTCCAGCGGGAAGGTGACGGGGATCGTCACCGATGCCTTGCCGCTGACAGGGGTCGCCACGTATTCCGTCGGGGTGAGGCCGCTTCCGGTCTTCACGAAGCGGAAGCGCAGCTTGGACAGGTTGCCGTCGGCATCGGTGGCGTTGGCCGACAGGGTGATGTTGGTCTTGCCGACCGTCACACCTACGCCGGGGCCGGGGGTGCAGGCGCCACCGGGGGTGGAGGTGCCGGCCGTCGGCTCGTTGGGCTTGGTGTTGTAGTCGACCTCCAGGGTGGCGGAGGTGGCGCGGAACTTGCGCCAGGTCTGGGTGTCGCCCTCGCTGGTGGCGCGCATACCGAAGGTGATGTTCGACCAGCCGCCGGTGGCGGCCTTCTGCGCCGCGTCCTTGACGGCGGTGCTGCTGAACGCTTCGTACTCGTCCGGGCAGGAGGTCGAGGACCAGCCGTGCGCGAAGCTCTTCCTCTGCAGCTCCGTGGACCAACTGGGCTGCGCGTTCCACGTCGTACCGGAGGAGATCGAGCCGGTCAGCCAGAACTGGAACTCACGGCTGGTACAGGACCAGGAGTGGTTGTTCAGCACCTTGTAGGAGGCGCGGGTGACGGTGGCGTCCTTGATGTTGGAGGAGAACCCCATCCGCCAGAAGGAGCGGCCCAGGCCGCCGGTGTCGCTCTCGTAGCCCACGCGGGCGTCGGAGGTGCCGGAGGAGAAGTTGGTGCCGTTGTAGAAGCTGCTGTTCGGGTACTTCCGGTAGGCGGTCGTCCACGCCTGCCAGGCCGAGTTCAGCGTCGGGTCGACGAAGACGGGGAACTTCACGCCCTCCCGGGTGAACAGGCCGGTCTCGGCGACGTTCAGGAACAAGCGCGCGGTGCCGGTCTTGTCACCGTCCAGCTCGACGGGGAGCTGGGCGGACTTCGCGCCGGGCTCGATACCGGTCAGGCCGGACAGCTTGAGCACCTCGGCCGGCGTACCCGTGGCGGTGCGGGGGGCGGCGTCCTTCAGCTCGGGGTCGCGGCCGTTGGAGTCCCAGGCGAACGGCGTGGGGATCGAACCGACCTCCGTGCCCTTCTTGTCCAGGACGAGCACGCGGCCCTTGGAGGCGTCGAGCTGGAAGACGGCCGTCGCCGAACGCAGCCCGTACGCGACGGACGTGAGCGCTTCCTGCTTGGCCGCCTCGGGGGTCTTCACGATGAGGAGCTGGGCGAAGCCGCCCTCCTCACGGGCGACCAGGAGCAGGTCGACGCCGGGCAGGACCTCGGAGTAGAGGGCGCGCGGGCCGTCGAGGACCGGCTCGGGCAGGGCGCCGGGCCAGGTGTAGGCGATGGTGTGACCGGCGACGTCCATCTCGGCGAGCACGGAGTCACCGGGCTGCGGAGCGCGGGCGTACGAACGGTCCGCACGGGAGGCGTCCTTGCTGCCGCTGGCGAACCGCACGGCGACGGGCGCGTTGACCGGCACGACGCCCAGCCCACGCGGCGCCTTCGCCGACCGGACCAGCTTGTTGTCGAC
>NZ_JBSFTU010000062.1:0-31309 GCF_053591435.1 Streptomyces sp. NPDC003027 | reverse complement strand
TCGCGGCGTCCTGGCGGCCGAAGAGGAACATCGTCAGCTCGCCCGGCTCCCCGGAGACCGTCACCACCGGGGTGCCGCGGTGCCGTCACGACGGGGCGGACCGCAGCCATGCCGGGGAGCGGCGCCCGGCGCCGCCGATGCGGCGCCGCCGCCAGTGCGGGCCCGCCCGCCCCTACGCCGGCTCAGATGCCGCAATCCGGAGCCCCGGATGACATAGCGGACGTGTCGCGGGGTAGCGGGGCACTCATGGACACCACACCACTGCGCGCCGTCGCCCTCGTCTGCAGCCTTTCGCGGTCGCCCACCCCCTCCAGCTCGCAGCTGCTGGCGGAGCAGACCATGGCCGCCCTCAGCGACCACGGCGTCACGGGCAAGACCATCCGCATCGCCGACCGCAACGTCCTGCCGGGCGTGCGGACGGACATGGGTGAGGGGGACGATTGGCCCGAGATCCGGGACACCGTCCTGGGCGCGGACATTCTGGTCCTGTCCACCCCGATCTGGCTCGGCCATCCGTCGAGCATCGCCCAGCGCGTCCTGGAACGCCTGGACGCCGAACTCTCCGAGACGGACGACGAGGGCCGCCTGCTCACATACGGGAAGGTCGCGGCCGTCTGCGTCGTCGGGAACGAGGACGGCGCGCACAAGGTCAGCGCCGACCTCTTCCAGGGGCTCAACGACGTCGGCTTCACCCTCGCCCCCGGCGCCGTCACGTACTGGGTCGGAGAGGCCATGCAGGGCACCGACTACCTGGACCTCGACGAGCCCCCCAAGGCCACCGCCCAGACCACCGCCACGCTCGCCGCCAACGCGGCACACCTGGCCCGGCGCCTGAAGCCGGCCCCCTACCCCCCGTCCTGAACGGCGGCGCAGGCCCCTCCCCGCAGGCGCCCCGGACAATCGAAGGAGCACGACCATGACCGAGAACAGGCGAGACGAGCACCGCCCGCGGACGACCCCCTCCGACGCGGTGGGGGAGAGCGGTGACCAGGAGGCGCGGCGCGCCGCGGACGAGGCGGTCGTCGACGACGAGGCCGGCACGCGAGGCGCGGAGAGCGCACCAGGGACGGAAAGCGCCCAGGGCGCGGAGGACCCGCGCGGCGAGCAGGGGCACGAGGCCAAGCTGGAGCGCCCCGGTCTCGGGCGCGAGGAGCAGTCGCGTCCGTATCCGTCCGGCGCCTCCGGGGCCGACGACGGCGCTCCGTCGCGGAGCGACGACGACTGAGGCCGGCCGGACGGCATGCCATGACCGGGGCGCGCCCGCGAAAAAGCGGCTCCGAAAAGGAGCCGATACGCGCCGGTCCGTTCAGCCCGACGACCGCCGGTCCGTCCTCCGCGCAGATTTCTCCGTCGAACGTGAATGAGATGGCGCCGGTGATGGTATTCGCTTCATGCCTTTTCACTCCGTTCTTCTCGGCGGAGTCATCCAATGGGGGCGCAGGGAGGTCGTCGTGATCATTCTCGGAGTGATCCTGCTGATCATCGGTTTCGTCACCGGAATCTCGATTCTCTGGACCATCGGGCTGATCCTCGCCGTGATCGGTCTGGTGCTGTGGATCGCCGGTGCGGTGGGGCACGCCGTGGGCGGCCGATCCCACTACTGGTGACCGGATCCAGGGCCCGCGAGCAGGGCATGAGCCAGACGAGAGGCCCTGGCCGCCGCAGGGCGGCCCGGCCGGCAGCGTGACCGGACCGGAACGCCGTACGCGCGGGGAGACCCGCGCGTACGGCGTTCCCGGGGGCGCCCGGCCGTGAGCGACGAAGCGGGAGGACCGATGCCGTGACGCGAGCCGACTGGCTCCTGGCGGACGGGGAACGCGGGAACACCGCGACGCGCCTCGACAGGCGACGCCCGGACGGCGCGTGCTGGGCCGAAGACAACGAAGCCCGGCCCGTGGTCCACGGCGCCGCCTATTTCTCGGAGCTCCTGGCGGGCATCCGCGCGATGCGCGCGGGCGATCTGCTGCTCTTCACGGACTGGCGCGGCGACCCCGACGAGCGGCTCGACGGGGACGGCAGCGAGATCGGCGCCGTCCTGCGCCGGGCGGCCGAGCGCGGTGTCATCGTCAAAGGGCTCCTGTGGCGCTCCCACCTGGACAGATTCCGGTTCAGCGAGGAGGAGAACCGCCACCTCGGCGACGAGATCGAGGAGGGCGGCGGCGAATGCCTGCTCGACATGCGGGTACGGCCCGGCGGCTCGCACCACCAGAAGATGGTGGTCCTGCGCCACCCCGACCGGCCGGAACGGGACATCGCGTACATCGGCGGAATCGACCTCTGCCACGGCCGCAACGACGACGCCGACCACCGCGGCGACCCGCAGACGCTCCCCTTCGCCGCGGCCTACGGGCCCCGCCCGCCGTGGCACGACGTCCAGCTCGCCCTGCGCGGTCCGGTCGTCGGCGACATCGAGGCCGTCTTCCGGGAGCGGTGGGAGGACCCTGCCCCGCTCAGCCGCAGCCCCGTCACCCGCCTGCGCGAGCTGGCGCACCGGGAGGACACCCGGGCCGACCGACTGCCGCCGCAGACGCCCGACCCGGAACCCTGCGGCACCCACACCGTGCAGGTCCTGCGGACCTATCCCAACCGGCTCCTGGGCGGCTACCCCTTCGCCCCCGACGGCGAGCGCAGCATCGCCCGGGCCTACCTCAAGGCGCTGCGACGGGCCCGGAGCCTGATCTATCTGGAGGACCAGTACCTGTGGTCCCCCCGGGTGGTCGCCTCCTTCGCGCAGGCGCTGCGCAGGCACCCGGGTCTGCGGCTGATCGGCGTCATCCCCTCCGTCCCGGAGCAGGACGGCCGGCTCACCCTCGCCATGAACCTCATCGGGCGCATCACCGCCCTCGACGCGCTGCGCCGCGCCGGCGGGGACCGGGTCGCGGTGTACGGCCTGGAGAACCACGCCGGAACCCCCGTCTACGTCCACGCCAAGGTGTGCGTGATCGACGACGTATGGGCCTCCATCGGCTCCGACAACGTCAACCTCCGCTCCTGGACCCATGACTCCGAGCTCAGCTGCGCCGTGCTCGACCGGACCACGGACCCGCGGGCGCCGACCGATCCGGGCGGACTGGGCGACGGCGCCCGCGCCTTCGCCCGTGAGCTGCGCCTCACGCTCATGCGCGAGCACCTGGACGCCGCAGAGCCGGGGGCGGCCGCGACGCGGAACGCGGGCACGACCCGGGCGACATCCGCAGCCCACGAACCGGCCGCCGCCGCGGCGCCGGACGCGCCGCGTGAGCCCGGCGCCGCGGGAGCCCACCGACCGGCCGCGAGCGTGGTGCCGGACGAGCTGTGCGACCCCGGTGCCGCCTTCGACGCCTTCCGGGAGGCCGCAGCCAGGCTGGACGCCTGGCACGAGGGCGGCCGCGTCGGCCCACGGCCACCCGGACGGCTGCGCCGGTACGTCCCGCCCGAGCTGCCCAGGACACAGCGGCTGCTCGCGACTCCGCTGCACCACCTCCTGGTCGACCCCGACGGCCGCCCGCTGCGCCTGCGGCGCCGCAACGTCTTCTGAGGGCGGCGCGACGGCCGCCGTCCGGGCTCTTCGCGGCCGGAGATACGCTGCCAGGGAATCCTCAACGGAGTCAGGGATGGAGCAGCACATGGAGAGCCTCAGCCGTACCGCGCTGGTCGAGGGCCTGATGGGGCGCTTTCCGCACGTGCCACGAGAGGCCGTGATCAAGGAGGACCTGCTGCGCGGCGGCATGGCCTTCGACGAGTCCGCGCTCAGCGGCACCGCCGACGGCGCCTCCGGTGACGTCAAGCCGAAGTCGTACTTCATCTTCTCCTTCGACCACCGCACGCTCCCTGAGCTCGGAGCCGCGGCGCTCAACCGGCCGCCCGAGGAGATCGTCCTCACCGGCGGCCCCTACGACCTGCGCCGTACCGTCGTCTCCGTACGGGTCAACCCGGACTCCCCCTACGTGGTCCGGGCCGGGGAGGACGGCGCGCTCGGGCTCTATCTGGACGGGGTGCGGATCGCGGACGTCGGGCTGCCGCCGATGCCGGAGTACTACCGGCACACGCTGTCGAACGGCAAGTCGGTGATGGAGGTCGCGCCGACCATCCAGTGGGGCTATCTCGTCTATCTGACGGTCTTCCGGGTGTGCCAGTACTTCGGCGCCAAGGAGGAGTGCCAGTTCTGCGACATCAACCACAACTGGCGCCAGCACAAGGCGGCGGGCCGGCCGTACACCGGGGTCAAGCCGGTCGAGGAGGTGCTCGAGGCGCTGGAGATCATCGACCGGTACGACACCGCCGGAACGTCGCGGGCCTACACCCTGACAGGCGGCTCGATCACCTCGCAGGTCGGCGGCCGCGACGAGGCCGACTTCTACGGGCACTACGCGAAGGCGATCGAGGAGCGGTTCCCCGGCCGCTGGATCGGTAAGGTCGTCGCGCAGGCGCTGCCCCGCGACGCCGTCCAGCGCTTCCACGACTACGGCATCCGGATCTACCACCCCAACTTCGAGGTGTGGGACCGCCGGCTGTTCCAGCTGCACTGCCCGGGCAAGGAACGCTACGTCGGCCGCGACGAGTGGCACCGCAGGATCCTGGACTCGACCGAGGTGTTCGGTCCGCGCAATGTGATCCCCAACTTCGTGGCGGGCATCGAGATGGCCGAGCCCTTCGGATTCACGAAGGTGAGCGAGGCCATCGACTCCACCGCCGAGGGGCTGCGGTTCTTCATGTCGAACGGAGTCGTCCCGCGGTTCACCACCTGGTGCCCCGAACCGACGACCCCGCTGGGCAAGGCCAACCCCCAGGGCGCGCCGCTGGAGTACCACATCCGTCTCCTGGAGACCTACCGGGCGACGCTGGAGGAGTTCGGCCTCAGCTCACCGCCCGGATACGGCCCGGCGGGCCCCGGCCGCGCGGTGTTCTCGGTCAGCTCCTTCATGGACAGCCTGGAGGGGCTCGAACACCCCGAGTCCTGAACGGTGGCGTGCGGCACGACCGCGGTCGTGGCGTGCGGTCCCGTGGGAAAGGGGATTGCTCCGCGCGCGAGCGCGGGTGATCATGTGGGGCCGCATGCGCTCGGAGTCTCATGCGGGGGGAGCCGCCGACCGGCGGCATGAGAGATCAGAGAGCCACCGCACATGCGTACGTCCGTCAGAACAGCCGCCGTCACCGCCTCCGCCATGTCCCTCGCCCTCCTCGTCACCGCCTGCGGTGGCGAGACGAAGGCGGACGAGCGGGGCAAGGGCAAGGAGACCTCGCCCGGCGCCTCCGCCACGCCGTCGGCGCCGGCGGCGAAGGTCCTCACCAAGGGCGAGCTGGAGGAGGCGATCGTCGGCCAGGCCGACCTCAAGGGGTACAAGGTCGAGGCGGGCGAGGGCGCCAAGATCGGCTCGAGCGGCCTGACCGTCGACAAGGAGGCGTGCAAGCCCCTCGCCGACGCCGTGAGCGCCATCCCCCACCACCTCGCCTTCGCCACGGCCGAGACCGTGGCGGTCGAGGTGCCGAAGAAGGACGCCGCCGCCAAGCCGGAGGATGCCCTGATGAAGGGACTCGGAGCACCCGCCACCACTCTGGCGCTCTCCTCGTACGAGGGGGACAGCGCTCAGGAGGCGCTGGCGGCGGTGAAGGCGTCCGGGACGGCGTGCGCCGGCGGCTTCACCGTCACGGTGATCGACGAGAAGACGAAGGTGCGCTCGGTCGCGCCCGCGTCGGTGTCCATCGGTGACGAGTCGCAGGCATGGACGGTCACCATGGACGTGGACGGCGCCCCGCACGTCACCAACGTCGTCCTCTTCCGCAAGGGCGGCATCGTGGCGCTCGCCGCCACCAACAGCCTCGCGCCCGGCGGCACCGCTGCCCTGCCGAAGGTCGTCCTCGCAGCCCAGGAGGCCAAGCTTGGCTGAGCACGCCCCGCCCCTGGGAGCCCGCGCCCAACGCCTGCGCTCCGCCGTCCTCGCCGGGACCGCCCTCACCCTGCTCCTCACCGCCTGCGGCGGCGCGGCGGAGGGCGGGGACGGGGCCGTGGCGGCCGGCGCGGCGCCCTCTCCCGCCACCACCCCGGCGGCGGCGGAGACGCTGGGAACGAAGGAGCACTTCGCGGCACTTCTGACGCGGGAGGACCTCCCGGATCACCGTGTCCGGGGCGACGTGGACGTCCAGATGTTCCCGGCCTCGGCCGCCCGCACCGACGCGCCGGCGTGCAAGCCGATCGCGGACGCCATGTCCCGGGTGCCCGACGGCGCGACGGGAGCCCTGATCCGGCCGATCGGACCCGTGGCGAAGACCCTCACGACGGACGTCACCATCGGGACGTACACGGGGACGCGCGCCCAGGAGTGGTTCGCCTCCCTGCGGGCGGCCGTGGGGCCGTGCGCGGGGGGCTTCACGGCGACCGACTCCACGGGGACGACGACGATCCGGAAGGCCGAGCCGCAACCCGTGTCGGCGGGCGACGAGGCGCTCGCCTGGGGGCTCACCGTCGAGCGGGACGGGGCGCCGGTGGTCGTCCGGCTCGCGGCGGTCCGCAAGAAGAACAACGTGGCGCTGTTCTTCACCTACGACCCCGCGGGCGGTGTCGACCGGCAGCCGATGGCCGTCATCGACGCGCAGATGGCCAAGCTGCCCTGATGTGCCACCATGACCCGCGAGCCCGGCGTGATCCACACGAGAGGCCCTAGGAGGCGGGGGACACGCGGCGCTGGTGGACGCGGAGGTGGAGGGTGGCCAGGTCCAGCAGCGGGGTCGCCACCGACAGGGCGCGGGCCCTGGCCACCAGGTCGCCGAAGAGGTGCTCGACCTCGGTGGGGCGCCCGGCCGTCAGGTCGCGGTAGAGGGAGGGGACCAGTGGGGAACCGGTCGCCGTCACCACGTCGAGGGTCGCGGTCAGCTCCCTCTCCGGTACGGGATGTCCCGCCGCCGCCGACACCGCCGCGGCCTCCGCCAGGACCGCCGGGCCGAGTTCCGGTCCACCCGGCACGGCGTTGACCTCGCCGACCGTCCCGCGCGTCAGGCTGGTGACGGCGCCGAGCGTGGTGATGAAGACCCACTTGTGCCACATCGACGCCATCACGTCCCCGGCAGCCAGGACGTCGATGCCCGCCTCGTCGAGGACGGCTCGTATCTTCTCCACGCGGGGCGAGAGCGAGCCGTCCTGTTCACCGATCGTCAGATGGGCCAGGGGCGCGAGCCGGACGATGTCGCCCTCGTCGTTCAGGGTGGTGACCACCTTGGCGACGCCGCCGAGGACCGGAGCGGTGCCGAAGCGGGCGTTCAGGGCGTCGATGTGCGCGAGACCGTTCAGCAGCGGCACGATCGCCGTGTCCGGGCCGACGGCCGGGACGATGTCCTCGATCGCCTGCTCCAGGGCGGTGGACTTCACGGAGAGCAGCACGAGATCGTAGGGCGCGGTCAGGGCGTCGGCGGTGACGAGCCGGGGCTCCAGCCGCCACTCCTCGTCCCGCCCGGTGATCCGCAGCCCGCGCTCGCGCAGGACGGTGGCGCGGTGCGGCCGGACCAGGAACGTGACGTCCCGTCCGGCACGGGCCAGCACGGCCCCGAAGTAGCCTCCGGTGGCTCCTGCGCCGACGACCAGGATCTTCATGCGTGCGAACCTCTCTTGGAGCGTGGAGTGAGCGGGGCAAGCGGCAGCGGCTGGAGCAGCCGGTGGGGCCGGGCGAGGGCGCGCGTCACCGGATCGTCGTCCTCCGCCGCCGGGGCGAGCCCGGGACCCGGTGTGACCAGCAGGTCCCCGACCGCGACCGGTACACCGCAGCCGGTACAGCGCCCGTCGGCGGCGACCGGGGCGTCGTCGTCCGCGTGGCGGAAGATCCGGCGCGGGCCGGCGTCCGCCGCGTAGAAGGCGTCGCCCCACTCGGTGAGCGCGCGGACGGCGGGCCAGAGCGCGACGCCCTTGGGAGTGAGCGTGTAGACCTCCCGGCGCCCCGTGCCCGGGAGGCGCCGCAGCACCTCCGCGTCGGTGAGGGTGGTCAGCCGGTCGGCCAGCACCGCCCGGGGGAGACGCAGATGGGCGGCGAACTCCCCGAAACGGCGCACCCCGTGGAAGGCGTCCCGCACGATCAGCAGCGTCCACCGCTCGCCGATGATCTCCATCGAGCGGGCGAGGGCGCACGTCTGGCCGCTGTAGTCGCGTGGCAGGGGCATGCGGGGGACACTAGCGGAAAGAGTTCGGTGGTTGAACTCTTTCGAGGAGGCCGGAGCGAGGAGGCTAGGCTCGGCGCACGATGAAGAAGACTCCGGCGACCGGGAGCGCGCGCCCGGTGGAACCCAAGGCCGACAAGGCGAGCGTGCGCCGGCACAACCTCAGCCTCGTCCTGCGTACGGTGCACGAGGCGGGCGAGACGACCCGCGCGGCGGTCGCGGCGCGCGTGGGGCTGACCAGGGCCGCCGTCTCCTCGCTGGTCGAACAGCTCCTGGAGCATGGCTTCCTGGTCGAGTCGGGCAAGACCTTCAGCGGGCAGGCGGGACGGCCCGGGACGGTGCTCAAGGCGGCGGACACCGGTCCGGCGGGCCTCGGTGTCGAGATCAACGTCGACTATGTGTCGGTGTGCGTCGTCGACCTGGCCGGCGCCGACCGGATCCGGATCACCCACCCCGTCGACAACCGTGCCAACCGCGCCGACCGCGCCGACCGCGCCGACCGTGCCCACAGCGCGGCCGGCCCCGTCGAGGTCCTGGAGCGGGCCGCGCGGATCGCCGCGCGTGCCCTGGAGGCCGCGGCGGAACGGCGGTTGCATCCGGCGGGTGTACGGCTCGCCCTGCCCGGTCTCGTCTCCGCCGGCACCGTCCAGCAGGCGCCGAACCTCGGCTGGAACCGTGTGGAGGCCGACCGGATCTTCGCCGGGGCGCTCGCCGCGCTGCGTCCCGGACAGCCGCAGCTGCCGGTCGCCTCGGACAACGAGGCGAACGCGGCGGCGCTGGCGGAGCTGTGGTTCGGCGCCCTGGGCGCGGTGCGCAGTTTCGTGCATCTCACGGGCGAGATCGGGGTCGGCGGCGCGATCGTGGTCAACGGTGAACTGCTGCGCGGCGCGCACGGGTTCGCCGGAGAGATCGGCCATCTGCCCGTCGACGCCGACGGCCCCCTGTGCCGCTGCGGCTCCCACGGCTGTCTGGAGCAGTACGCGGGCCAGTCCGCCCTGCTCAGGGCGGCCGGCATTGCGGACCCGCCGACGACGGGCGCCCCCGCGTCCGGCACCTCGGCCGCTGCCGAGGCCCCCGCGTCCGGCACCTCGGCCGCTGCCGAGGCCCCCGCGTCCGGTGCGACCGCCGTCGACGAGCTGGTTCGACGCGTCGATGCCGGGGAGCCCCGTGCCGTGGCCGCCGTCGAGGGCGCCGGGCGGATGCTCGGACTCGCCCTGACCGGCGCGGTGAACCTGCTCGACCCGGAGGCGGTCGTCCTCGGCGGCATCTACCCCCGCCTGATGGCCCGGCTGGCGCCCGCCGTCGACGCCGAGCTGGGGCGCCGTGTCGTCTCCGGTCTGTGGACCCCTTCCGCGGGCCGCCTCCGCACCGCTTCCACCTCCGCCGACGCGGCGCGCGGCGCCGCCGCGGTCGTCATCCGGGAAGTCCTCGCCGACCCGCTGGCGTACACCGGCTGACGCCCGGCAGCCGGCCCCGCCGAGCACCTGCCGCCCGTCGGTCTCAAGGAGAACCACCAGGCGGAGGCGCTCGTCGCACAGCACGGCAGCCCGCCGAGAAGACGGCCTCTGGGGGCCGCCCTCCGGTGCTGTCATGATGTGCACCATCACGTACGACCTGTGACCGTACGCATCATGACCCGGGGGGGTTCGTGGGAACGATCGGGACCGCGCTGACCGAGCTGAGATCCGCTCAGAAGTCCGCGAAGGGGGTCTCCCTCTATTCGCGCTTCGTCAACCGCCCGCTCGGGCGGTACCTCGCCGCCGGGGCCTACGCGGCGCGTCTGACGCCGAATCAAGTCACGCTCGTCAGCGCGGGTTTCAGCTTCGCCGCCGTCGCCGGCGCTGCTCTCGGGACACCGTCCTGGACGCTCGGTCTCCTGATCTGGCTCGGTCTCGCCGCCGGATTCGCCTTCGACTCCGCCGACGGGCAGCTCGCCCGCCTGCGCGGTGGCGGCAGCGCGGCGGGGGAGTGGCTCGACCATGTCGTGGACAGCGCGAAGATCACCGCCCTGCATGTCGCCGTCCTGATCACCTTCTACCGCCACCCCGGGCACTACGGAACGGCCGACGACGCCTGGCTGCTCGTCCCGCTCGGCTTCCAACTCGCCGCCGTGGTCACCTTCTTCGGCGGACTTCTGACCGAGAAGCTCACCCCGCGCCGCGCGCCCGGGGCCCCGGCGCAGGCGCCCTCCACCCTGCGCTCGGTGGCCCTGCTCCCCGTCGACCACGGCGTCTTCTGCCTGGTCTTCCTCCTCCTGGGAGCAGGCCCGGTCTTCCGCTGGACCTACACCGTGCTCGGCGTCTTCGGCGCGCTGTTCCTCGTCGCCTTCCTGGCGAAGTGGTTCCGTGAACTCAGCGCTGTGCGTCGCTGATCGCGGCCGGGCGTCCGGCCTCCTGTGTCAACAGGTCGAGCGAGCGCCGCAGTTGCGTACTGGAGGTGTGCACCGTGTACGGGAGGTAGACGATCTCCACCCCCACCCTCGCGAAGTCCCGTTCCAGCTTCTCCCCCTTGGATGTGCCTCGCCAGTCGTCGCCCTTGAACAGCACGTCGAACCGGACCTGTGTCCAGGTCTCCAGCTTGTCCGGCACGGTCTCCACGAAGGCCGCGTCCACGTATCGCACGCTGCGCACGATCTCCAGACGCTCCACCAGTGGAATCATCGGACGGCGGCCCTTGGCCAGCTCCGCCATCTCGTCCGAGACCACCCCGGCCACCAGGTAGTCGCACTGACTGCGCGCGTGGCGAAGGATGTTGAGATGTCCGATGTGAAAAAGGTCGTACGCCCCCGGCGCGTATCCGACCCGGTACGGCCTGCCTGCGGTCATGTGGGAACCCCCCCCAGGTGCGTTCGCGCTCCCCAGCGCGAAGGACTTTCCGACGATAGCGTGTGCGTTCCGTCGACAAGGGGTGAACGACTAGGGTGAAACCCGTCCGCGAACCGGGGGAGAGGGGCGGCGGCATGGGGGAGACAGCGGCCGGGGGGCCGAACCGGGACAGTACGCCCGCCGGGCGGCGGCGACTTCTGATGGTGTCCACCAACTACGCACCGGAGCACGCCGGGATCGGCCCGTACGCCACCCAGATCGCCGAGCACTGGGCGCGCCGCGGCCACGAGACCCATGTCCTGGCCGGCATGCCCCACTACCCCTCCTGGTCCCTGGACCCGGCCTACGCCGGAGCCTGGCGCCGCACGGAGGAGCGGGCCGGAGTCGTCGTCCACCGCAGACGCCACACGGTCCCACCCCGGCAGACCGCACTGCGGCGGGCCGCCTTCGAGGCCACCGTGCTCGTCCACGGCCTGCTCGCCCCGCCGTCCATGGCCCGGCCCGACGCCGTCCTGTCCCAGATGCCCAGCCTCGCGGGCGGGATCATCGGCGCCCGCCTCGCCGCCCGCTGGCGCGTACCGTACGTACCCGTCGTGCAGGACCTGATGGGTGCCGCGGCCGCGCAGAGCGGCATCCGCGGCGGCGACCGGGCCGCCGCCCTCGCCGCCAGGGCCGAGCGCCACGCACTGCGGGGAGCCACCCTCGTCGGCGTCATCCACGAGACCTTCGTCGACAAGGTCGCCGCCCTCGGCGTCGACCGCCGCCGTATACGGCTCGTCCCCAACTGGTCCCATGTCGCCCGCCCTTCGGCGCCCCGGGACGAGACCCGCGCCCGGCTCGGCTGGCGCGACGGCGAGACGGTCGTGCTGCACTCCGGGAACATGGGCCTCAAGCAGGGACTCGAGGTCCTGGTCGAGGCCGCCCGGCGCGACCCCGGGACCCGGATCGTCCTCCTCGGCGACGGCAACCAGCGCGCGCGCCTGGAGACCCTCGGCGCGGGCATCGCCAACCTCGACTTCCTGGAGCCCGTCGACGAGGACGAGTTCCCCGACGTCCTCGCCGCGGCCGACGTCCTCGCCGTCACCCAGCGCGCCTCCGTCCTCGACATGAGCGTCCCCTCCAAGCTGACCTCCTACTTCGCCGCCGGCCGGCCCGTCGTGGCCTCCGTGGCCGCCGAGGGCGGGACCGCGCTCGAAGTGCTGCGCTCGGGCGCCGGGGTCCTCGTGCCACCGGAAGATCCCGGCGCACTCCTCGCCGAGGTCCGCAGACTCGGCGCCGATCCGGCCGCCGCCGCCGCGCTCGGCGCCCAGGGGCCCCGCCATGTCGAGGCCCATCTGACCCGGGCGGCCGGACTCGCCCGCATCGACGCACTGATCGACGAGGCTCTGGGGGGTCCGCGCACGTGACACACACGCACGTCTCCGCCGTGGAGGACGACGAACCGGAGCTGCTGCGCGACCAGTTCCGCCAGCTCCTGCGCTACCGCACGGTCATCGGCGCCGGCGTCGGCATCGGCCTCCTCGGCGGTGTCTGGTTCGGCCTGTCCAACGCCGACACCTACGTCGCCACCAGCCAGGTCGTGCTCCGCGCACCCGTCAACGACCCCTTCAACCCGAGCATCTCGCAGGACAAGACCCTCAACATGGGATCCGAGCGGCAGACCGCGCTCAGCAGCAGCGTCGCCGAGCACGCCGCGAAGAAGCTGGGCTGGACCGGCACCATCGGCAGACTCCAGAAGGACCTTCAGGTCACCAACCCGCCGCAGAGCCAGGTGCTCCAGTTCACCTACACCGCCGACACGCCCCAGGCCGCCGCCGACCGGGCCAACGCGGTCACGCGGGCCTATCTGGAACTGCGCGAGAAGCAGTGGACCGACGTACGGGCCACCATGCTGAAGGGCCAGCAGAAACAGCTCGACGAGGTCGCCAAGAAGCACGACCGGAAGACCAGGGAACTCGACCGGATGCCGGACGGGGCCGCCCGCGACGCCGAGTACGGCGTCAAGACCAACCTGCTCAACCGGATCAACGAGCTCGACGCCCGCATCAGCCAGCTCAAGTCGCTCGACATGTCACCCGGCACCGTCATCCGTACCGCCAGCGCCCCGGGCTACTCCGACGGCCCCGGACTTCCCATGAGCCTCGGCCTCGGCGCCCTGGTCGGTGTGGCCCTCGGCCTGCTCGCCGCCTGGGTCCGGCTCGTCTTCGACCCCTCCCCGCGCTCGGCGGGCGACGTCGCCCGCGCCGTGCGCGCCCCCGTCCTCGGCACGCTCCCGCGCGGCGCCACCGACGTCCTGCTGGCGGACGACCAGACCGACGCCAGGGTCGCCGAGGAGTACCGTTCCGTCGCCTTCCGCCTCGCCTACGACCAGCGGTTCGCCGACCGCCGCCGCCTGCTCGTCGTCGCCCCGCGCGGCGACAACGACGCCGCCGTGGCCGTCGCCTCCCACCTGGCCGCCTCCTTCGCCGAGACCGGCAAGGACGTGCTGCTCATCGAGGCCGATCTGCGCACCCCCACGCTCGCCGGCCGGCTGCGCGCCCACGCCGCGAGCGCGCCCCGCTGGAGCACACCGGCGGAACCCGAGGGCAGCGAGGAGAGCGGCTGGCCCTCCCGACGCCAACTCGTCGTCGACGCGGGCGAGTCGGGCTCCTTCGGCCTGGTCCCGGGGGAGCGGGTGCGCAACGTGGCGCGGGCCCTGACCGCGCCCAGGGTCTCCCGGCTGATCTCCGAGGCCGACTCGCCCAACTCCACCGTCGTGGTGCTCGCCCCGCCGGTCCTCAACTACGCCGACGCCCTCGCCCTCGTCGACCGGGTCGACGGCGTTCTGATCGTGTGCGACCCGCGCGGTGTGCACCGCGCGGACCTCCAGCGCATCCGCGAGCTCATCGCGGGAGCCGGCGGCACCGTCCTCGGCGCCGTCGTCCACACCCCGGGCCGGCGCCGCGCCGCCAAGCGGCCCACCGGGGGCCGCGGCCGCCGCGCCGCCCAAGGTTCTCTGGACGCCGAGGAGTTCGCCGCCGAGCCCGAGCAGATCATCCTCGGTGACGGCTCCGACACCGTCGCCCTGCGCGCGCTGCGCGGCCAGGACGCGCGCCCGCGCGACATCCACGCGGGCGATCGGTGAGACGTGCCGTCACCGTCGCCGCCTCGGTCCTGGACCAGGCGGCGTCCAGCCTCACCAACATCGCCGTCCTGGTGATCGCGGCGAGGGCGTCCAGCGCGGACGGCTTCGCCGCCTTCTCGATGGTCTACATCACCTTCACCGTGCTCCTCGGCCTCAACATGGCCTTCGTCGGCCAGAGCGTCGTCCTGGAGAAGGGCGAGGACGGCGTGGTCGCCGCCGCCGCCCGCTCCGCCGTCACCTTCACCGCGCTGGCCTCCACCGCCGGCGGGCTGCTGCTGATCGCCGGCGGCGTCCTCACCGGAGGCGCCACCGGCCGGGCGTTCCTCGCGCTCGGCCTGGTGCTGCCCGTCGTCCTCGTCCAGGACGGCCTGCGGTACGCCTTCTCCGCGCTCCGCCGGCCCCACCGGGCGCTCGCCGCCGACACCCTGCGCCTCGCCTGCGCCGTCCCGGCCCTGCTGCTCCAGCCGTACGGCACCTCACCGGCCCGACTCGTCCTCGTGTGGGGGCTGTCGGCGCTGCCCGCCGTACTCCTCGGGCTCGCCCTGCTCCGACCCTCCGTACGCGACCGCCCCGGCGACCCGCGCCGCCAGCTGCGCAGAGGCCACCTCGGGCGGCGCTTCGTCGTGGAGTTCGCCGTCGGCAACGCCTCCAGCCAGCTCGCCGTCCTCGCTCTCGGGCTCTTCGCCGCCCCGCTCGCGGTCGGCGCGCTGCGCGGCGCCTCCACCCTCTTCGGCCCGCTCAACGTCCTGTTCACCTCGGTCAACGCCTTCGGGCCGCCGCTGCTCGGCCGGGCCGGCTCCCGCCGCGCCACCGTCCGCGCCGCCGCCGGACTCGGCGGCGTCCTCGCCGTCCTCGCGGCCGGCTGGGCCACCGTCCTGTACGCGCTGCCCGAACGCGTGGGCCGCCGACTTCTCGGCGACACCTGGGAGTCCGCCGCCGCGCTGCTGCCCGCCACCGGGAGCCAGTACGCGGTGATGGCGGCGGGCACCTGCGCCCTGGTCACCCTGCGCGTCCTCAGCCCCCGCGCCACCCTCTCCGTCCAGGTCGTCTTCTCCCTGCTCGCCGTCGCCCTGATGCTCGGCGGGTACCTCCTCGGCGGCGCCGCCGGAGCCGCCTGGGGACTCGCGGCCGGCTCCGCCCTGAAGGCCGCCGCGGCCTGGGCACGCGTCACGCGCACGCGCGCCGGACCCCCCGATCCCCGGGCCGAGGGTCAGCGCAGCGCGGCGCCCTTGTCCTGACGCCATGTGGTGACCAGCGCGACACAGATCAGGGCGATCGCCACCCGGCCCGAGGCCTGGAGCAGCGGGCCGCGCAGCAGGATGAAGGAGTAGCCCGCGACCAGGGGGACCACCAGCGAGATCAGACTGCCCGGCGGCGCCCTGCGCGTCCCCCGGCGGGCGAACCGTCCGTCCACACGCGCGGCGGCGTAGCCGAGCCCGAGCATCCCGGCGCCCATGCCGACCGCCCCGAAGTCGATCCACAGCTCGGCCCAGACCGGCGAGGACAGATTCGTGTTCACCGTCCCCATCCACTGGCCCACCATCACCCCCGTGTCCCGTGGCTTGCCCGGCCACACCGAACGCGGCACCGCGAAGAGCACGGAACCCGCCAGCTGCCGGCCGTAGCGGTGCCGGCTCCCCGAGTTCACCAGCGTGATGGTGTTGGCGAACATGCCGACCTGGTCGTAGTCCTTGAGCGCCAGCGGCTCCAGGACGGACGTCGTCTCGACCGGGCGGTAGTTCTTCTCGTCGTAACGGAACCGGTCGGAGAACGGGAACACGATCAACGCCATCACGACCCCCAGGCTGAGCGCCGACCGGTACATCGCCGCGCTCACCGGAAAGACCGTGAAGAGCAGCGAGAACATCACCGTCAGGAACCAGTAACGCGGGTTGGAGACCGGGTTGTTGACCACGCAGTTCAGGACCACGAGGGCGAGGAAGACCGCGATCACCATCGGGCGGCGCCGGGCCCGCCGCGACGTGACCAGCCAGCGGCTGTACACCAGGAGGGCGAAGAGCGCCGGAACCGTGCCGAAGCCGCGCAGGAACGCCTGCCCGGCCTGCGAGTCGGCCTGCGAGACCCCGGCCTCCTCGATCCCCGCGATGATCTCCTGACGGCTGGAGAAGAAGACCGCCGGCCCGCCCAGCTTGACGACGAACAGCCCGCTGCACACGAAGGCGAGCACCACCAGCAGATACAGCCGGCGCCGGTGCACCAGGGCCGGGCGCTCCTCGGACCGCCGCGAACCGCCGGGCCGCCCGCGGGCCAGCAGCGATCCCACGTCGAAGGCGGCGCAGCCGACGAGGACCAGCGCGACCGCCGTGGTCAGGTCCGAGCGGGGGCCGACCACCGGGGTCGGCACCCGGCCGAGCACCGCCTGCGCCAGCGGCGCCACTCCCATCGCCATGTAGACGAAGAGCCAGAACGACCCCTGTAGCAGCTTGCGCCGGCTGGTCAGGATCATCGCCGAGAGCCGGGCCCCGGCGTACATGGTCAGAGCGATCTGGAGGTAGTACGCGGCATCACGCGTACCCGCGCCCGGCTGGACCGCCACCAGCAGCGGCAGGAAGACGGAGAACCCCAGCACCAGCGGGATCGACAGCGCGCGCGACAGCAGCGTGCGGGGCGACACGGGCGGAGCGAGCAGCAGCGGGGCGGGCGCGGCCGGCCCGGGGCGCACCCGCGTGGCCGTCTCCGCACCCCGTACGTCGGTCGTCATCCCGCCCCCTGGATTCCCCGCGCGTCCCGACGCCGGTGCGTCGCCGCACCCGCCCCCGAACGCCACGCGCGGCAGTCTACCGACGCCCCCCTGTCGCCTCGGGTCAACCGCTAGTCTGGCTTCTCGGCGCCAGGGGAGGCGCCGATGGGGGGAACTCATGCGGAATCTCCCGGCCTTCACGCTGGCCGGCTACGACAAGGGCCGCGGCAGACTCGTGCAGGCCCTCTGGTTCGCGGTGATGAACACGGTCTTCATGGCGTGGTTCTGTCCCGCCCGGCTGCGCGTCGCGCTGCTGCGCGCCTTCGGCGCCACCATCGGCGACGGGGTGCTGATACGGCACCGGGTCAGGATCCTGTGGCCGTGGAAACTCACCGTCGGCGACCACACCTGGATCGGCGAGGGCGCCTGGCTGCTCAATCTGGAGCCCGTCACCCTCGGCGCCCACGTCTGCGTCTCCCAGGAGGCGCTGCTGTGCACCGGCGGCCACGACCACCGGGCCGCCGACTTCCGCTACCGCAACGCCCCGATCACCGTCGAGGACGGCGCCTGGGTCGCGGCCCGCGCCACCGTCCTCGCCGGCGTCACCGTCGGCCGCCACGCCGTCGTCGCCGCGGGCACCACCCTGCACAAGGACCTGCCGGAGCTCACCCTCCACACGGCCGAGGGCCGCCGACCCCTCCCGATGCCGGCGTGAGCGGCCCGCGCGTCCTGCACGCCGTGACCCTGCACAGCCCCACCCACGCCTTCGGCGGACCGGTCCGGGTGGCGCTCAACCTCTGCCGGGGCCTCGCCTCGCGGGGGCACCGGGTGCGCCTGACCGGGCTGGGCGACGGTTTCGCCGCGGCGGGGGGCGCGCTGCCCACGGAGGTGGAGGGCGTACCCGCCCGCCTCTACCAGGCCCGCTCGATCCTGCCCCTCGGCTTCAGCGGCATCACCTCACCCGCGCTGCTCACGGGCGCCGGCGCGCTCGTACGGAACGCCGACATCGTCCATGTCCACCTCGCGCGGGACCTGGTGACGCTGCCCGTCGCGCTCGCCGCGCTGCGAGCCCGGCGCCCGCTCGTGCTCCAGACCCACGGCATGGTCGACCCGAGCGACCGGACCCTGGCCAGGATCCTGGACGCGGTGGCCGTCCGCCGCGTCCTGCGGGGAGCCTCCGCCGTCCTGTATCTCACCGGGCGCGAGCGCAGGGACCTGGACGCCGTCGCGGGCGGCCCGCTGGAGCGTTCCGTACGGCTCGTCAACGGCGTCCCCGCCCAGGAGCCGCGCCCAGCCCCGGCCGGGCCGCCCCGCGTCCTCTACGCCGCCCGGCTCCAGGCCCGCAAGCGGCCCACCGACTTCGTCGCCGCCGTGCCCGAGATCCTGCGCCACCACCCCGACGCCTCCTTCGTGCTCGCCGGTCCCGACGAGGGCGAGCGGCCCGCCGTGGAGACGCTCGTCGCCGAGCTGGGGCTGCGGGACCGGGTGAGCCTGCCGGGGCCGCTGCCGGCCGAGCGGATGCTGGAGGAGCTGCGCCGGGCGCACGTCTACGTCCTGCCGTCGGTCGACGAGCCGTTCCCGATGTCCGTCCTGGAGGCGTTGTCGGTCGGCACTCCGGCCGTCGTCACCACCTCCAACGGCCTGGCCCGGGACATCGCGGAGGCGGGCGCCGGCCGTGTCGTGACGGACGCCGCCGGCCTCGCGCCGGCCGTCCGCGCCCTGCTGGATCCCGGCGCCAACGCCGCCGCCTCAGCGGCGGCCCGCGAGCTGGCCGCGGAGGCGTTCTCGATGGAGGCCGTCCTCGACACCCTGCTCGGCGTCTACGACACCGTCCGCCAGGGTCAGGCGGGCAGCCAGGCGTAGCACGCCGTGGAGACGAACTGGGCCGTCCTCGCGGGGATGTCGGCGCGCACGGGACCGTCCTGGCCGGGCGACGGCCCTGAGGCGAGGACCGTGCCGTCCTGGCCGACCGCACGCCAGGCGCAGGCGGGGTCGGTGGTGAGCGCGCGGTACGCCCCGGCCCTGGGCTTGTGGGTGGTGCCGTCGGGGAAGCCCTTCCGCGCGGTCGCGAGCAGCGGCTTCTGGGCGGTGCACAGATGGGTGATCGCCGCCTCGGCGTCCCGGATGTCGCCGGCGATGATCGCCCCGACGGCCGCGTCCTTGTCCCGCTTGGCGGTGCGCTCCAGACGCTGACAGGACTCCTGGCCGGTCTGGAGCACCGCGGCCGGGTCGGTGTCCTTCGGTACCCGTCCGCTCAGATACGCCTTCTGGTCCTGGGTGAACGATCCGGTGACCGGCCTGAGTTCGGCGTCCGGCACGACCGGGCCCACGGGCGTGGAGGGGGCTGCGGGGCCGGGCGGCTCCGCCTCGGCCTGCCGGTCGGGCACGGCCGCCGTACGGGACGGTCCCGCGGACTTCGACGGCCCCGCGGCACCGCCACCGCCGCCCCCGTCGCCGGAGGACGAGCAGGCGGAGAGGGCGAGCACGGCGGCCAGCACGAGGGCGGCCGCCCCCGGGTGCCGGTGAGCAGGACGGTGCATGAGGGACTCCTGTGGTACGTCGGACGCGGGGCCCGGACCTGCCGGGCCCCGCGTCCTGCGATCGAGGGGCGACGCTCAGGGGGCGCCGAAGGTCAGCACCAGTTGAGGCGTGCCCTCCGCGGCCGTGGCCTCGGACGACCAGAGCCAGAGCGGGTCGGTCCCGGTGCTGGTCAGCGCGACGCTGTACGAGCCGCCGAGCGCGGCGGAGAGCGCCGAGGTGCTCAGCGCCGCCGAGTACACCGCCGAGCCGTCCGTGGCACCGCTCAGGGTGCCGATCGCGCCGGGGGCGAGCGCCGGACGGTCGTTGTACGTCAGCCCGTCCTCCGTCCACGCGCCGGTGACCGGGACCACGGACTGGCTGTCCGCCGAACCCGCGCCGGTCATGGTGGTCGTCTTCACCGCGAGCCGGGCGCTCTTGAGGACGGTGCCTGCCGGGGCGGACGGCAGGGTGAACCGCAGGTACGAGGTGTACGCCGAGGTGCCGCGGACCGCCAGCGAGCCGGACGTGCCGTAATTGGTGTTCGGCGCACCGGCGTTGGCGTAGGTGTCCTCCGCCGCGGTCACGGTGCTGACCGAGTCGGCCGGCGCGGTGGCCAGGCTGTGGTGCTTGGCCACCTGTGCGGCGGTGAGCGCCTTCGGGTAGACGGCGGCCTCGTCGAGCTGTCCGGCGAAGTAGGAGCTCGTGGGACGCAGCGGCCAGCCGGTGAGGTTGTCGGCCCCCACGTGCCAGTACCCCGCGTACTGCTGGTTGGTCGTGACGCTGTTGGAGCCGACCAGCCTGCCGTCGATGTACAGCCGCATGCCGTCCGGACCCTGGGTGCCGACCGCGTGGTGCCAGGCACCGTTGTTGTACGAGCCGAGCGAGGTCAGGGTGCGGGTGCCACCGGCGTACACGCCGAACACCACGTTCCCGGTGTTGGTCATGTACAGGTGCTTGTCGTAGTTGCCGCTGGCGCGTGTGGTCCGGTTGCCGAAGCCGATCAGCTTGCCGCCGAGCTTCGTGGTGGTCTTGAACCACGTCTCGACGGTGAACGCGCCGGGCACCTCCTGGCGCTTGTCGCTGTGGATCTGCTCGTCCGTGCCGTTGAGGCTCACTGCGGTGGAGGCGCCGCTGACGGCGGCCGGGGTCTGTCGCAGCGCCGGGGCGTTGACGTAGAGACCGCTGTTGTCGCCGTGGGAGGAGTCGGCCGCGTACGGCGTGGTCGACTCGTCGAAGCGCCAGTACAGTCCGGCGCCGTCGGCGACGACCTGGGAGGCGTACGGCTCCGGTGAGACCGGCACGGTCACCGTGGAGGTCGCGGACGGACCGCTGGTGTTGCCGGCCGCGTCACTGGCCGTCACGCGGTACGAGTAGGTCTGGCCCGGTGTCACGTCGGTGTCCTTGAAGGAGACCTGCGGGCGCGACCAGTGCAGGGAGTCGCCGCTGACGGTCGCGACCGGGGTGGCCGCGCCGTCGCGGTAGACCTTGTAGGTCAGCCTGGAGTCGTCCAGGTCGAGGCTGGAGCGCCAGCGCACCTGCACGGCCGCCGGGCCGATGGCCGCGGCGCTGGCCACGGGCACGGTCGGGGCGCCGGTGTCGGGGCCGGAGGCGAAGCGGGTCAGACCCTGCGCGGGGGCGCCGTTCGTGGTCGTGAACTCGCCGCCGACCCACAGGTACTTGGTGGTACCGGTGCCGGAGATGGTGAAGGCGCGCGGGCCGATGCCCTCGCCGATGCCGTCGTTGGTGTCGGGGAACCAGCCGAGCTTGCCGGTCGAGGTGGTCGGCTGGGCGAGCAGGTGGTAGCGGCGCCCGTCCGGGAACTCGCCCACGCTGGCGCAGTCGTGCGCGTGGGAGGCGCTGTACAGCACCCCCTCGTAGGAGCGGACCGCCTGCGTGGCGCCCAGGCAGGTGTCCCGCCAGCGCTGCTGGAAGTCCGAGAGGTTCAGGGCGATCCGGCCGTCGAAGACGCCGCCGCCGGTCCCCTCGTTGCCGGTGTAGAAGCCGGTGGCGTCGGTCTCGATGTCCTTCACGACGGAGTTCTGCGGGATCCAGCCATTGGGGTACGCCTTCGTCACGGCACCGGTCGTGGCGTTCACCACGGCGAGCGCGTGGGAGTCCGCCCCGTTGACGGTGAAGAAGTCGCCGCCGAGCAGCACATGCTGCCCGTCCGGCGTCACCTCGACGGCCCGGCCCGGTTCGTCCGCGTCGGCCCTGAACGGCAGCAGCGCGCCCGTGGTGGTGACGGCGGCGAACCGCTGGCGGGTCTGGCCCTCGACCGTGCCGAAGTCACCGGCGGCGTAGACGGTGGTGTCGGTGACGGCGAGCGCGCGCACGGTGGCGGGGAAGCCGGGGTGGAACGCCGCCTTCGGTGTGCAGGTGGCGATGTCGATCGCGGCGAGGCTGGAGACCTGCGTGCCGTTGACGGCGCCGAAGTAGCCGCCGGCGTACAGCGTCTTCCTGTCCGGCGAGACCGCCAGGGCCCGCACGGTCGCGGTGCCGCTGCCGACGGTGAAGGAGAGGGAGCATCCGGTCGGCGCACCCGTCGCCGCGTCCATCGCGGCGAAGTTGACGGCGCTCCGCGGAGTGCCGCTACCGCCCTCGGGCGGCCGCACCTCGGAGAAGGTGCCGCCGACGAAGACGGTGTCGTCGGCCTCGGCGAGTGCCCAGACGATGCCGTTGGTCTGCCAGGTCGGCAGGTCGTCCGCGGTGAAGGCGACCGGTGGCGTCAGCGCCGTGGCCGCCGGGGCCAGAGAGCCCCCGGCTCCGGCCGCGACGGTGAGGACGAGGGCAGTGGTGAGCCCCCAGGATCTACGCATGTTCCCCCCAGGCGTGATAGCCCAGTCAAAGTGGCGCGATGTCGTGCCATGCGAGGTGATGATTGCGCACTGTATGACGAACTGGCCGCCACTGTGGCGGAGTTGTCCAATCCGGTACGTCGGTGCGGGACGGTGCCGCTCAGCGGTCGATACGGACGGTGACGCCGGCCAGCTGGTCCTCGACGAGACGGACATCGGCGTCGACCATGATCCGTGCCAGCTCGTCCACCAGGACGGCGGGTTTCCAGCCGAGCACGTCGTGCGCCTTGCTCGCGTCGCCGATCAGCGCGTCGACCTCGCTGGGCCGCTCGTACTTCGGGTCGAAGCGTACGAACTCCGCCCAGTCGAGGCCGGCGTGGGAGAACGACGTCTCCACGAACTGCCGTACCGTCGCCGGGACTCCGGTCGCCACGACGTAGTCGTTCGGCTCCTCCTGCTGAAGCATCCGCCACATCGCCTCGACGTACTCGGGGGCGTACCCCCAGTCACGCACCGCGTCGAGATTGCCGAGGTACAGCCGGTCCTGCAGCCCGGCCTTGATCCGCGCCACGGCACGGGTCACCTTGCGGGTCACGAAGGTCTCGCCGCGGCGCGGCGACTCGTGGTTGAAGAGGATCCCGTTGACGGCGAACATGCCGTACGCCTCGCGGTAGTTGACCGTCGACCAGTACGCGAAGACCTTGGCGGCCCCGTACGGGCTGCGCGGATGGAAGGGGGTCGACTCGTTCTGCGGCGGCGGGGTCGCCCCGAACATCTCGGAGGAGGACGCCTGGTAGATCCGGGTGTCGATGCCGCTCGCCCGGATCGCCTCGAGGAGCCGCAGCGAGCCGAGTCCGGTCACGTCACCCGTGTACAGCGGGGCGTCGAAGGAGACCCGCACATGGGACTGGGCGCCGAGGTTGTAGACCTCGTCGGGACGGATGTCGCGGAGCAGGTTCACCAGCGCGACCCCGTCCGAGAGGTCCGCGTGGTGCAGCACGAAGGAGCGGTTCGCCTGCTGTGGATCCTGGTAGACGTGATCGATCCGCTCCGTGTTGAAGCTGGACGAACGGCGGACGAGGCCGTGCACCGTATAGCCCTTGGACAGCAGCAGTTCGGTCAGGTAAGAGCCGTCCTGGCCGGTCACGCCCGTGATGAGTGCGGTCTTGCCCATACGTGGTGTCCCTCCCCCACGGACCGGCCCCCGGCCGGTCCGCGCATGACGGATGTCTGATGACATCCGGGTCTGTGATGGAACGATGAAAAGATCCTGATCTGGTATGTTGTCGGCCCTCGTGGCCTGGCATGATCCGGGCCATGACTGAATCGACGACCGTCCCGACGACCGCCCCGAAGGCCGATCAGGCGGGAGCACCGTCGTATCTGCCCGAGCGCGCCCGTGTGTTCGTCGCGGGACACCGCGGCCTCGTCGGCTCCGCCGTGGCCCGCCGGCTCACCGCGGACGGGCACGAGGTGATCGTCCGGACCCGCGCCGAACTCGATCTGCGCGACGCGGCACGCACCGCGGAGTTCCTCGCCGCGACCCGCCCCGACGCCGTGGTGCTCGCGGCCGCCAAGGTCGGCGGGATCCTGGCGAACAGCAGAGAGCCGGTGCGGTTCCTGGAGGAGAACCTCCGGATCCAGCTGAGCGTCATCGCCGGGGCGCACGCCGCCGGGGTCGAGCGGCTGCTCTTCCTCGGCTCGTCCTGCATCTACCCGAAGCTGGCGCCCCAGCCCATCCCCGAGGACGCGCTGCTCACCGGCCCGCTCGAACCCACCAACGAGGCCTACGCCCTCGCCAAGATCGCCGGCATCGTGCAGGTCCAGTCGTACCGCAGGCAGTACGGCGCCGCCTACATCTCCGCGATGCCGACCAACCTCTACGGCCCCGGGGACAACTTCGACCTGGAGACCTCGCACGTCCTCCCGGCGCTGATCCGGCGTTTCCACGAGGCACGCGAGACCGGGCGCGAGGAGATCGTGCTCTGGGGCTCCGGCACCCCGCGGCGGGAGTTCCTGCACGTCGACGACCTCGCCGCCGCGTGCGCCCTCCTGCTGCGGACGTACGACGGCGACGAGCCGGTCAACATCGGCTGCGGCGAGGACCTCACCATCCGTGAACTGGCCGAGACCGTCGCCGAGGTGACCGGATTCCGCGGCCGGCTGGCATGGGACACCACCAAGCCCGACGGCACTCCGCGCAAGCTGCTCGACGTGTCCCGGCTGACCGGTCTCGGCTGGAAGCCGTCGATCGCCCTCCGGGACGGCATCGCCTCCACCTACGCCTGGTGGCGGGAGCGCGACTGAACCCATGAACCCGGCCCGTCAGTACGCTCCGCGACCGTCGACGACGGCGCGGAACGTACGGGCCATGACGTCGACGTCGCTGGTGAACGACCAGTTGTCGACATAGTGCAGATCCAGCTCGATCGTCTCGTCCCAGGACAGGTCCGAGCGGCCGCTGATCTGCCACAGGCCGGTCATTCCCGGCCGCACGGAGAGCCGGCGCAGCTCCACGTCGCGGTAGCGCGCCACCTCCTCCGGCAGCGGCGGACGCGGCCCCACGAGCGACATCGAACCCCGCAGCACATTGAACAGCTGCGGGAGTTCGTCCAGCGAGGTGCGGCGCAGCAGCCGCCCCACCCGGGTCACCCGGGGGTCCCGGCGCATCTTGAACATCAGACCGTCGTGCTCGTTGGCGTGCGACAGCGCCGCCTTGCGGGCGTCGGCGTCCACGTACATGGTGCGGAACTTCCACATCACGAACGGGGACCGGCCCTGACCGATCCGTATCTGCCGGTAGAACACGGGCCCGGGAGAGGTCAGCCGGACCGCCGCGCCGATCACGAGGAACAGCGGTGACAGGACGAGCAGACCCAGGGCCGCGCCCACCCGGTCCATCACGGACTTCAGCACCTGCTGCACACCGCCGCGCACCGGAGGCGCCACCCTGAGCAGCGCCATCCCGGCCGCCGACGTGGTCTCCAGACGCTTGACCGCGCACTCCACCAGGCCCGGGGCGAGGGCGAGTTCGGTACCCGCGTCGTGCAGCCCCCAGGAGAGGCGGCGCAGCCGCTCGCCCGCCATGCGCGCACCGGCCGCGACCAGCACGACATCGGCCTCCAGGTCCCGGGCGGCGGCGAGCACGGGAGCGGTGTCCCCGTCGGCGGCCTCCGGCATCCAGGCGCCGAGCCGGTCGGCCACCGGGGCGCCCGTACGGACCGGGCCGTCCCCGATCGCGACGATCCCGACCACGACGTACGGATGGTCGGTGCGGCCCGCCAGATGCTCGGCCACGTCATCGGCGGCGCGGGGCTCGCCCAGGACCAGGACCCGGGTGACCACCTGGGCCTCACGGCGCGCCGCGACCAGGTGATGCCACGTCAGTTTGGTGCACGCCAGGGTGAGTACGGGCGCCGGGAGCAGGGCCGCGAGGCAGAGCAGCGGCGGGTGGTGGAGATCGGCGGCGGCCCGCAGCACGGCGAGCACACCGAGAAGGACCAGCCAGTCGTGCAGGACGGGCAGGCTTCCCCGGGACTCACCCAGCGCACGCGCCGCGTACCGGCGCCGCAGGGCGCGTAACCCGGACCAGGCGAGCGCGGCGACGACGGCGCCGGCGAAAACGTACGGCTGCCGCTCGGAGCGCAGGATCAGCGCCGTGGGCAGTCCCGCCCCTAGGACGTCCACCCCCAGAGCGGCGGCCGGATACCAGCGCGCCTTGGCGCGTGAGTGCGGTGGAGCCGGTCGTGGACCGGTGTGCGGGCGTGCGGAATCGGTCTCGGTCGTGCGGGCATGCCACATGTACCCCCCCAGGCACGTGTCGACGTTCGCCACACCGTTCGTCGGGCCCCTGTCCGATGAAACAGGCGTCGCAACGCGGAACAGTACGACAAACACACGCACGTGCGCTGCTGTTCACGCGAAAGACCTCAGAAGGTGATGGCTCGTTCATCCCGTGACATGGCGTCCCGCGGCCGGACGGGCGAGCGCGAGGTGCGCGCGCCCCGCGAGGACGTCGGCCCAGGTGACGCCGCGAAGGGAGTGGCGCGGCGGCGGCCGCGGCCTGCCCTGCCGGAACGGGACACGTCGCGTGCGGCACTCTCCACTGTGGCGAAAAGCGCCCCGCGCGCGCAGCGGAACGCCGGAAGTGGGGGAGCCGGGCCGCCGGCCCCTTCGAGGAGCCGTCCGTCGCGGGAGGAATCCGGTGCCGAGGGAACGGGATGCGGAACGCCCTTCCGGCCGGACATGTCACCGGTCACGCCCGGCGAAGGGTCCGCAAGCGGTACCGGCCGGGTCGGCCAGGGCCGTTCACCATCCCTCGACGGCTGTTGTCCCGGGGTGCCGGATCGGTTGTACTACTGCCAGTCCGCGGGACCGCGGCCCCTCCGATCCGCCGGAAGGACTCCCATGGCGTCCACCCCCGAAGCACCCGCCCACCCGGGCCGAAGGCGCCGGCCCGCCCGGCCCCACCGCGCACCGGGCCGTCGACGGCTGCTCCCGGGGCTCGCGCTGGGCGTCCTGCTCGCCGGCTTCCTGGCCGGCATCGGCGCCGCCGACGCGCTGCGCTCCGGCGCCTTTGCGGAGAATCCCGGCGCGCCGCCGGAGCAGTACAGCACCGCGCTCCCCTTCGACCTGCCCGACCCCCGCGAACTGCGCGCCTCCGGCAAGCTGGTCTTCGCGCACTACTTCACGCCGTACCCGCTCTCGCTGGACAACCGGCCGCCCGGCGACGACTACTACGCCCGCCACTACCTCACCGCCGACGGCGAACAGGGCAAGCACCGCGCCTACGGTGGGCTGCTGCGCGACCGCCCGCTCCCCGCCCCGCCGCGGACCGGGGAGTGGGAACTGGCCCATCTGCGCCAGGAGGTCCGCACCGCCCGCGACGCCGGACTCGACGGTTTCACCGTCGACATCCTGGCCCAGAGCGGTCGCAACTGGGAACGCGTCGAGCTGCTGATGCGCGCGGCCGCCGAGGAGGACCCCGGCTTCCGCATCCAGCTCATGCCGGACATGACCTCGCTCACCACCACCCCGGCCGCCCTGGCCGATTCGCTGGCGCGACTGGCCCGCCACCCGGCGGCCCACCGCCTCGCCGACGGCCGGCTCGTCGTCTCCCCGTTCAAAGCGGAGGAGAAGGACCCCGCCTGGTGGCAGCGGACGATCACCGAACTGCGGTCACGCCACGGCATCCGGACCGCGCTCGTCCCGCTCTTCCTCGACTTCACCCCGGAACGGGAGCGGTACGCCGCGATCAGCCACGGCTTCTCCGCGTGGGGCAGCCGCACCCCCCACCGGCAGTCCGGCGCCACCGCCCACACCGAGCGCGCCCACCGGCTCGGCAAGATCTGGATGCAGCCGGTCTCCGTCCAGGACACCCGGCCCCACCAGGGCGTCTACGACGAGGCGGGCAACACCGAGACGCTGCGGGCGAGCTGGGACGCGGCCATCGCGTCAGGGGCCGACTGGGTGCAGCTGACCACCTGGAACGACTACTCCGAGGGGACCCACTTCGCGCCGTCCCTCCACAACGGCTACGCCTACCTCGACCTCTCCTCCTACTATCTGACCCGCTTCAAGACCGGTGCGTGGCCCAAAATCGTCCGCGACACGCTCTATCTGACCTCCCGCGTCCAGTTCGCGGCCGACACGCCGCCCGCCTCGGTGCAGCCGAAGGTGGCGGAGCCGCGCGAGGGCACGGCCCCGCCCCGGGACACGGTGGAGGTGCTGAGCTTCCTCACGGCCCCGGCACGGGTGGACACCGCCGTCGGGGGCACGCGAGGCGCCCACCGGGCACCGGCGGGTGTGCACGCGCGCCTCCTGCCGCTGCGCACCGGACACAGCGAGGCCACCGTGGTGCGGGAGGGGCGGGCCACGACCACGGTGGCGAGCCGCTACCCGGTGCGCCGCCCCGTCGACAGGCAGGACCTGCAGTACTACGCGGTGACCAGCGGCCGCAGCCAGCGCTGAGCCGGACACAGGGCCGTTGTCAGTGGCGGCACCTAGCGTTCTCCCCATGACGACGAAGACCTATCTGGAGCTGTCGCAGGACGGCGGCGGCGCGCACAAGTTCTACGAAGTGACGGTCGACGGCCTGGTGGTGTCGGTCCGTTACGGACGCATCGGCGCGGCCGGGCAGACGCAGACCTCGGCCTTCCCCACGGCCGAGAAGGCGCGCGCCGCGGCGGCGAAGAAGATAGGCGAGAAGGTCCGCAAGGGGTACGCCCCCGCGGTGCCGGGACAGCGCGCGGCCCGCGCGGTCAGCCGCCGCGAGGTCGTCTCCGCGCCCTCCACGGCGCGGGCGGTCGCCCCGGTCCTGTGGCGGTTCCGGACGGGCTCCGCGGCCTTCGGCATCCATGTGGGCGACGACGACGTGTACGTCGGCAACCAGTCCGGTGATGTGTACAGGCTGAGCCACGGGGGCGAGGTCCTGGCCCGGTTCAACCTCCCGGACGGGGTCAAGTGCCTGGTCGCCGACGATTTCTGGATCTACGCCGGCTGCGACGACGGCCGGGTGTACGACCTGTCGTCGAAACTGCCCTTCGCCGCCTACGACATCGCCGCCGATGTGGACATCTTCTGGCTGGACATCCACGAGGGCGTGCTGGACGTCGCCGACCGGGCGGGGCGGCTGACCGTCATCGATCACGAGGACGAGCACCAGTGGTCCCGCGGCAGCCGGGGTGATCACGCCTGGATGGTCCGCGCGGACGGCGACGGCGTCTACCACGGGCACAGCAAGGGCGTCACGGCCTACGCCCCGGACGGCGGCGGCGAGCTGTGGCACACGGCCACGGCCGGCGGGGTGCTCTTCGGCTGGCAGGAGGACGCCGCCGTGTACGCGGGCACGACGCACCGGAAGGTGCAGCGGCTCGCCAAGGAGGACGGCCGGGTGGAGGCCGTGTACGCCTGTGACAGCCCGGTGTACTCGTGCGCGACCTCCCCCGGGGGCCGGTTCGTCTTCGCCGCCGACTCGGCCTCCTCGGTGTACTGCTTCGCCGAGGACGGCACCCGGCTCTGGAAGCTGGGCACGGGCGGGGGCTCGGCGCTCTCCATGCAGTACCGCGACGGGCGGCTCTATCTGGTGACGACCGACGGCTCGCTGGTGTGCGTGGACGCGAGCGAGACGGCGATCGCCGCGGCACAGCAGGGCACCGTCCCGGTCGCCAGGGACATCAAGCTCGCCGCGGCCCTTCCGACGTACGAACCGGCGACGACGGTGGCGGCCGTGGCATCGGTGAGCGCCGCGCCGACCGGGGCGGTGATCGTGGAGTGCGTCCAGGAGAGCGGCCGGACCCGGGTCCATGTGGTCTCCGAGGGCTTCGATCCGTCCTGGAACGTACAGTTCCCGCGAGCCATCCGCGAGGCGGGCGCCCGGTACGTGGTCGACGCCCTGCACGCCGCCTCGGGCGGCTTCTACCGGGTCCGCGGCGACATCAGGCGGCTGCTGTGAACGGAGGGACGTTCGAGGCGGCGACCGGGGACGGCCCTCCACGGCCGGAGGGGGAGGCCGAGCAGAGGTCGCGGGAGGTACGAGCGGCCTGGGAGGGGCTGCTCCAGATCAGGCGGCTGAGCCACGGCGACGGCGGCGACCCGCCTGCGCCGCCGGCCGAATGGGAGCGAAGACAGCCGGTCCGGGCGATCGCCCTCGCCCTGGAGGCGGCGAAGACCCCTCCGTCGGCCGTCGACGCCTCCGGGGCGCGCGTGGTGACCGGCTATCGCGTTCGGGCCGGTGAGCGGCCGGGAACGGCCGTCGTGGAGTGGCTGGGGCCGCCGGGCAGCGGAGCGGCCCAGGAGCAGGAGGCCGCGCTCGCCGGGCTCGTGCCCGTACTGGAACGGCTCGGCTGGGAGGCGCTGCTGTACCGGGGGCCGCGCGGCAGGCGGTTCCTGGAGGTCGAGCCGGCCGACCGCTGAAACGACGGTGCGCCTGTCGGGGGCGGGGCTCTGTCGGCGGGCTCGGCCTTCGGGCCTGCGGCCCGGCTCAGGCGATGGAGGCGGAGACGATGGCGGAGACCGCCAGGTTGCACGAGGCCGTCACCCAGACCGCCGGGTGCGGTTCGGGGTCGACCAGGGTGGCGCCGAGCTTGCCGGGCGTGACCAGGTCCACCACCAGGAACGCCACGGCCATCATGACCAGGCCGAGCAGACCGAACGCCGCCGTGGAGGCGAGGCCCTTGCCGAAATCGTCGTAGGTCGTCCAGATCGAGGTGAACACGATCCCGCCGATGCCCAGCAGCGCCGAGCTGAGCAGGACCGCGGCGTTGCGGTTGCGCTCCTGCCAGATCTGCCGGCCGAGCTTCCCCGGCGTCAGCACGTCCACGAGGAGGATGCCGAGGATCAGCAGCACGACACCGAGGGCGCCGTAGGCGGTGGCCCGGCCAAGGCCGTTGACGATGTCGATCATGGGGTGCCGCTCCGAACAGAAGTGATCGCGGATGATCGTGGGGCGTGGACCGGCAAAATGTAGCGCATGGCTCAAGGGCCGGGGCCGGGCGGTGGGGGCCTTCTGGGGGGGGCGGCGGGGGAGGGTGGCGGTGAGGCGACGGCAGCGGTGACGGCGGTGCCGGACGCCCGGGCAGCAGCAGCCCTCCACCCCGGCACGGCCGGACACCCGCCGCGAGCCATGACCCGTGTGGCCCAGCAACGCTGAGGCCCCGGACCCCGGGGCGGCGACAGTGGAGGACGGAGAGCGCGTGCGTACGCCCCGCGCCCCCGCATCCACGACCGGGAGACTCTATGACCGTCCTCAACCGTCGCGACCTCGGCCTGCTCGTCCTGCGGGTCGGTACCGGCGCCGTGCTCGCCGCGCACGGCACCCAGAAGCTCCTCGGCTGGTTCGGTGGAGGCGGCATCGAAGGCACCACCCAGGCGATGGAGGCGATGGGCTTCTCGCCGGGACGTGAGAGCGCGATCGCCGCGGGCCTCGGCGAGGCGGGCGGCGGCGCCCTGCTCGCCCTCGGCCTCGCCACCCCGGCCGCCGGAGCCGCCGCGGCCGGCGCCATGGCCGGCGCCGTCTCCGTCCACGCCCCGGCGGGGTTCTTCGCCCAGGGCGGCGGCTACGAATACCCCGCCTTCCTCGGCTTCACCGCCGCCGCGATCGGCATCGCCGGCGCCGGCCGCTACTCCCTCGACCACGCGACCGGACACGTCCTCGACCGGCCCTGGGTCGTCGCCACCGCCTTCATCGGCAGCGCACTCGCCGCGGCGGCCGTCGTCGGCCGCC
>NZ_JBSFTU010000061.1:0-31687 GCF_053591435.1 Streptomyces sp. NPDC003027 | reverse complement strand
GGAGCCGCCTCCGGCGGCTCCACCGCTCAGCAGCATGCCCAAACGCGCTCCTCTACCAACGGCGAGACGGGATCTCAAGCACTCACTTACGGTGAGTTGCCTCGGCTCCGTCGTTTCCCAGGCGTGCATAGAAGGAAGTAGACTTGGTGGTGCTGCGTCCGCCGGTGGAGCCGATGCTCGCCCAGGCCCGGGAGACCGTGCCCGGCCCCGGCGTCCTACCCGGTGGGCTCGCGTTCGAGGCAAGTTCGACGGTTACCGGTGCTTGCTGTTCACCCCGATCCGGCAGGGTGGGCCGACGTTGTTGCAGTCGCGGCGCGGCTCACTCATCCAGCGGCACTTCCCCGACCTGGTAAGCGCGGCAGCGCACCTGCCGCCCGGCCTGGTCCTCGACGGTGAGCTCGTCGTGTGGCACGAGGGGCGGTTCAGCTTTGAGGCGCTGCAGCGCCGCGCGGTCTCGGGCGGTCGCACTGTCGAATAGCTCGCTGCCACCTGCCCCGCGCACTACATCGCCTTCGACATCCTCCAGGCGGGCGGCGAGGAACTCTTGACCGAGCCGTACGAACACCGCCGCGCCATCCTGGAAGCTCTGTTCGCCGACCAGGGCCTGACAGCGCCATGGAGGCTGTGCCCGATGACTACCGACCCGGCTGTCGCTCAGGAGTGGCTGACCTCCTGGACCGAAGTGCCGGGGTGGAGGCCTGGTGATCAAGGGACTCGGTCGGCGCTACATGCCTTCGGCGAGAGGCTGGTGTGTCAACTGCACCATTGAAGTCCGCTGTGCAGGACGTCGCGGACAACCAGAAGACGCTCGTACGCACCTCGGCGGCGGCGCGTACGAGCATCTGGGACGGCTAGGGCCTACTCACCTCCCGCGGCGAGCGCCCCAACCGATCGCAGCCAAGATGGTGATGATGAACCCAGATGCCTCCGTGGTGGTCGCGGCTTTGGTGATCACAAGCGTTGCCCCGAGCGACAGGGCTGCGATCACCAGAATCAGCGAGATCAACTCCCGCTTGAAGGTGTCGGGCTGGGGTGATGCTGTCTTACGCTGGCGTGTCAAAGGACTGTTCCTCTCTCAGTTACTCCTGAAGGGCACAGCGCCTTGAGGCCTCCAGCCGCTCACTGCCAAGTAGCCGGCTGGGGGCCTTTTTTGGGCGCGCACCTATCGTGCACGTGCCGTGTGACGAGCACCACCCGATCTGTAAAGTTTTTTTTGATTCCATGGTGTCGACTAAGTCACAGCCGTGCTTCCGTAGGCTACCTTGCCTTTTTGCTTTAGATCGGAAGGTCTGATGGCGATTCTGTTGGCACATTCACGTGTAGTCGCCGCTGAACGCCTGTGAGTGGGGGGTTGGTATGCAGGCTCAGGTGGTCACCATCCACCCGGATGTGGTTCGAGGCCATGGATTCGAAGGGCTTCGGCCTCGTGGCAAGCACTCAAGGGGCCCGACGCCACCCACCCGATGCATGTAGGGCCGATCCGACGGTCTCGCTTCAGCTGGGCCCGCCACCCGACGCGGAGCCGAGAAAACCGCCGAATCGTCGATTTCCGCGCCGCCGCGGTGCTGGCGCCGTGTCCTGAGATGGAAGCCGCCCGCCCGCTGGAGGCGTGATCTTGTCGCCTGGGGTGTGCCGAGGCCGCTGCCTAAGGGGACGCACGGGTCGTCTTCAAGATCCACGTCAGGTCCTGAAGCCTGGCGCCGCCGCGGGTCCTGCCCCCGGCACGGGTGTGGTCCTCGTTGGCACACCCGACGAGGACCACAGCCACGGGTCGTGGTCACACCCGGGTGAGGCTCACCTGCTGGTTCGTGTCGGTGGAGCCCTCCAACTGGGTCGGCTGCGTTCCTCCTTCGGCGCATCGGGCCTTGAGGAAGAGCCGGTACGCCGGGATCGCGTGGCCGTTGATGATGTGCTCGGGGCTCCGGAACGCGACGTTCCACCACTGGACGTTGGACGTGCGGTAGGAGTTCTGGGCTGCCGACGTGACCCCGCTGAACGCGCTGGCCATCTTCACATCCACGAGGTAGGGCTGCGTCGGCCGGTGCCAGAACATGGCTTCGAGATCCTGGTGCTTCCTGCCGCCTTGGGAGATCCTCCCGCGGAAGGTCAGGCCGACGTAGTCGTCCTGGGCACCTCCGCAGGTGGCGGCGGCAGTGGCCTCGGAGCGGTGCGCGGCGGCGGCCGGGGCGGAAACCGTGCCAAGCGCCGGGGAAAGTCCGGCCACGACGGACCCGACCGAGACTGCGGTGCGGTACTTGCGCATGCGACGTCTCCTGTAGCTGTACAGCGGTGAAGGTCCACTGCCCGTGCGCCCGCCGCCCACCCAGCGTAACGAGGCATAACGATCGGTCGAGTGACGAAGACGCGCTCGAGCCGAGGTGCGTCCCCGACGGGTGCGTGTGAGCCTGGCTGGGTCACCTGTGGCGAACGGAGGCCCGATGGTGCAGGAACGGTGTGTGCGTCTGGCGTCGGCTGCCGATGCCGAGGCGGTCTCTGCGCTGCGCCGGGAGGCCTACGCACGCAACCACCGTTTCGAGGTCATCGACGGGCAGCGCCTGGAGTGGGGCGAGAGCGACGAGCAGTGTGCGGTCCTGGGCGTGTGGGGGCCGGAGGGCCTCCTGGCCACCAGCCGCTGGGCGTGCGCGGGCGACGCCGGCCGCGCTGGAACCGTGCTCGCATGCGATATGCCACACCGGATGGCCTTCTTCCCGGCCATCGTGGGAGGGCGTGGCGCCACCCGCGAGGACATGCAGGGACACGGCCTCACCTCACTGCTGGAATGGCACGCGTTCAGGGCCGTGGCCGAGCTGGACGTGGCAGGAGTACTGGCCTGGGTGGACAGCCCGCGACTCGGCCACTTCGAGCGCCTGGGCTTTCGCACCACCCCCACGCGTCTCGACGAGGCGGCCGGTGTCGCGGTCCCCGCCCCCCACCTCGCCTTCCTTCCTGCGGCTATGGCATCCCAGGCACTGCGCGGCCTCGACTCGCGCACCGCGCCCCTCCGCGCGTCCTTTCCCTGGTGCGGTCCGCCGCTCGGCCAGACCATGGCAGGGATGGTCGCGTTCACGCGATCCGCCCGTCCCTCCTCGGAGCAGGGCACCGGTGGTACGTGCGCACGTTGAACTCCTACACCACACCGGACGACTCGTCGGGCCCGCGACGGCCATCACGGGCGCGGGACGCACTCGGCTGAGGCGACGGCCCCGGCGAGGCAGTCCTCGGCGCTGGGGCCACCGGCCCATGACAGGGCGGTGCCTCCCCTTCGGCGCCGCGCGTGTGCCGGCGTGGTGGGCGTGTCAGGCGGGTGGCTACAGGAGCGGGCCGGTGATCCGGTGTGCTTGGGTGACGACGTTACGGAGGTGGTTGGCGAACGGGATGCGCACTGGGGTGCCGACCCCGACGATCCAGATCCGTTCCGGCAGTGCGGCGGGACGCACGCGCACCCGCAGGTCGGCCTCCAGATGGTCGACCGGGGTCGTGGTGGTCGACGCAGGTCGGTCCAGGTGCAGCGCCGCACCTGACCGGTTCGGCGCCCAGCCCGCGTCAGCCGGCGGCATCCTGCCCATCGCCGCGACGCAGGAACGACTGCCAGCGGCGGTTGACGTCCGCTTCGGTGGCGCCGGTATCCACCACCACAGCCAGACCGGCTTGGTGACCCCGCTGCCGGGTAGCTTCACAGAGCCGGAAGGCGGAACGCGTGCCGGCCGCAGAAACCCGCCGCAGCTGCGGCACGTCATGCTGGGCATGAGACGAATCAGCGACACACGTGTGGCAGCGCCCACCTGGCGGTGGTCTGACGAGGCTGACGGGTGCCACGGTTACGCCGTGGTCACACCCGGGTGAGCTGCACCCTCGCCCCTCCACCCGTGCGACCCTCCAGGCTGGTCGGCTTGGTTCCCCCGTCGTCGCACGCGGCCTTGAGGTGCACCGTGTACGGCCGGTAGCTCTCGCCGTGCGGGCCGGTGCGATCGGGAGTGCGGAAGGTAACGTTCCACCACTGTACGTTGCTGGTGCTGTAGGAGTTCTGGGCGGTGGTGAGCGTCCCGTGGAACGCGTTGGTCATCTTCAGGTCCACGAGGTACGGCTGCGTCGGCTGGTGCCAGAACGTGGCCTCGAGGTCGTAGAGCTTCCTGTTGGTGCGCGGGTTGGTGATCGAGCCGCGGAAGGTCAGGCCGACGTAGTCGTCACGATCACCTCCACATGTCGCAGCACGGCTGGGTCCGGGATCGCCCGGAGCGGCGACGGACGTGGTGGCACTCGCGCCCAGGGCAAGCGACAGCGCGGTCAGGGCGGACGCAGCAACGACCGCAGTGCGGTATCGGTACATACAGAGCCTCCTCGAAGGTGCACGGCTTCTCACAGGCTTCTGCCCGTGCATCTACTCGATAGAGAACACCCCATAGCCAACCAGCCGATTGAGTGACATCTTGCTCACCTGACGTCATGTCGTAGGGGCTGCCTGCGCGGCCCCTTGTGACCGGCCGGAGTTCACTATCGTCTGGGCCGACCTACGCGGGCAAGCGCGCCCAAGGCCGTGGCTTTCTTCGTGTGCCCGGGCTTCGCTGACGGCGCTGACCACGCAGGTGCAGTGCCAGGCAGTACGCGGCTGCCCTGCTGGATCATGTGGGCGAGGAATAGCAGCATCCACAAACAATTGTCCGCACCCCGGCGCGCGGCGTGCCGCTCACAGGTGGTCTTGCTGCGAAGCTGGCCGGTGGCAGCCGAAGCCGCGCGAAGTGATCTGCGCCCGCCGCGCACTTCTTCTGCGCGCAGGATGAAAGGACGGGAATGGTCACACGCAGAGGATTCATCGACGGCGTTTCGGTGGCCGGTGCGGCAGCGCTGTTCGGCGTCCCCCCGTCGGCCGTGGCCGCCACGGCTGAAGATCGGGCTCGGACGGACATTGAGGTGAAGGCTCGTGACGCGATCCGAGAGGTCAACGCGGGGATGCGCGCGAGTTATGCCGCACTCAAGTCCGAGATGATCCGTCGTCTGGGTCCCGTGATCGTGGTCCAAAATGACGCCAGGGGCGGCACGTTTACTCTTGTCCGTGGTGGAAGCCCGCAGGAGTCGGTCAGGCCGGTGCCCGAGCTGTTCGAGCTGGCGAAGTCGATCAGCCACGTACCCCAGGGCATTTTCTCGATCCTTGCCGCGTATCTGAGCGACAGGGTGCCCAACATTCCCAACGCCTGCCGCATCGACCCCCACGACCTGGAGATGGTCGCCTTCGCAGGGTCTCGTTCAGACGGCTGGATCGGCCCGCTCCAGAGTTACGCTGCCACGCTCAGCACCGCACGCCGACAGCTCGCAAAGGCCAACCTGCCACACCAACTGGAGGTCTCCTGCGGGAAGATCCTCGACGAAGCACTCAGATTCACCCGTGAGTGCCTGAGCAGCGGAACCTTCGACATGGCCTCACTCCAGGAGTTCTCGGCCAAGACCTACCTCAGCATCCGCACGAACATGACGTATGCCGCTGCCGCCCAGATTTCGGGTGTGGAAGGGCTCATGCGCACGTGGCGGGACCTGGTCGGAGAAAAGGCATGGGACGACCTGTATACAGTCGTGCTGTCGATCTGGACGACCTCCGAGCTGAACCAGGCGTCGATCATCATCAGGCGATGCATGAACCCGGCGAAGGTCACCACGCACCTAATCGACCTGTCGACGGCCGAGGTTCCTCGCGACCCCGTCTTCGTTGCCCTGGACAATCTCGCCCGGATCGTTCAGGACAACGTCTCGGCCGAGACGGTCCTCCCCACCGACCCGGTGATCGCAGACGCCTTCAAAGGTAAAGAGGACCTGCTCTCTGTCGAGATCCTGCATCAGCTCGGGTCAGCGTCCGGGGTGCCCACTGCGTCGGCCTGTCCGGTCCGCAGGTGACCCTTCCACGGTCTGAATGCCGCCTAGTACATCAAGGAGTGGGTGAGGCGCAGCCACGTCGGCAGGAGCACCAGGCGGTCGCGGTCCGGCGGCAGCACTCGTGTTCGTTCATGTTCTATTTTAGAAACGGGGCACCGGAGACGCCCCAGGCCCCACCCCGGTGACCGCTGGCCCCGCCCTCGGCGGCCGGGTCTCACTCCTCGAACGGCGGCACGCCGCCGATGTCGATGTCGGTGCGGACGCGGTGGGGCCGAGCCGGGTGCCGCCACCGGCCGCCCGCGTCCCGCGCGACGCCGACGGCCACCTCCAGCACCACGTCCGGCACCACCAGGAGCAGGTCGAGCGCGCGGGCGGTTCCCCACCCGGCGGCAAACGTCCACCCCTCCCACGGATGCCCGCCGGGTGCCGGGGTGAGCCGGTAGGCCAAGGCCCTACCGGCCGCCTGCGAGAGCGTGGTGGTACGCCCGACGTACCGCAGCCGGCCCGCGCCGTCGTGGCGGCCCAGCAGCACCGTGCGCGGCGCGGCCAGGGACCCGGTGACCGCGCCCACGAGGGCTTCGGTCGTGGCCCGCACCTGTTCTTGCGCACCGCCCGTGTACGGCGCGTCCAGCCGTTTGAAGCACAGGCCCTCGACCCCGGCGGCCGTCCACGTAAGCCACTCCCGCGCCGTGGCCGGGTCGGTGGTCGACGGACACAACGTGAACACCGCCGGCATAACTGTAGATGCGCTCCACGCCGTCCTGGAGCGCCCAAGTGGTGGTTAGGGCGGCGGTAGGGTTCGTGTTCCCTTGAGCGTGACCTGCGGATTCAGGGTTCCGAAACACAGCTTCTCAGGCGGCCTCACCCAGGTTGTGCACCTTCCACGACTCGCAGGAGGCCCGGATCGGCCCGGTGTGCACCCCGGGTACCCACCGGGCCGCGAGGAGTTCCGCCGCGCGACCGGGCGCGGGTTCAGCGGCATCGGACCACGGTCGTGCGGGTGGTCCCCGTCAACAGCTGACGGGGACCACCGCACGACCGTGGTCACACCCGATTGAGGTTCACTTTCAGCATTGCGTCGGTGTAGCCCTCCAGGGCGGTCGGCTTGGTCCCTCCTTCGTCGCACTTGGCCCGGAGGTACAACGTGTGCTTGCCGATGCTCTCGACCTCGGGAGTGCTGAAAGTGACGTTCCACCACTGCACGTTGCTTGTGCGGTACGAGTTCTGGGCGGTGGTCAGCGTCCCATCGAACGCGCTGGTCATTTTCAGATCCACGAGGTACGGCTGCGTCGGCTGGTGCCAGAACATGGCCTCGAGGTCGTAGTGCTTCTTGCCGTAAGGGCTGGTGATCGAGCCCCGGAACGTCAGACCGACGTAGTCGTCACGATCGCCTCCACACGCTGCGGCGGGGCGCGGTCCGGGGCTACCCGGCGCGGCGGCGGACGGGGCTGAGCCCATGCCCAAGGCCAGGGACAACGCGGCCACGACGGACATGGCCGCGACTGCGGTGCGGTGTCGGTGCATACAGCGCCTCTTAGAACCTGTCGTCCAGTACTTGAGCCACTGCCCGCGCATCAGGGCGGTAGGCGACACCGGAGCCCGACCAGCCGATGGAGTGACATGAAGGACATATGTCGCAATCCCGGTCCGTGTTGAGTTCGGGAGGCATCGACATCCGTATCCACGCCAGCAGAAAAGCGTTACTTAGGGCATGAATCGTGCATCCAGCGCCGGTTGTCTCGCGCTCCTCGCCATCGGCCTCACTGCCACCCCCGCCTTCGCCGGCGGCATCCTGCCGATTGCCTCGCCCGCCTTCGGTACCGCGTGCACCATCCACGGCACCTCCCAGGCGAGCGCAGCAACCACCCACGGCACCGGTACGGCCAGCGGCAATCTCGCCGGACTGCCCATGGACAGTCCCGTCAACCACTGCGGCGGCGCCGATGCCATCCCCGTCCCCGAGGTCCAATTCGCTGGCAACGCCGTCGGTATCGTCGGCAACGTTATCCCCTACTTCCGTAGCCCTCGATAAACCGCAGCACGCAGTCGTGCCGACACTGCGCGGGGAGGTCCAGCGCCTCCAGCTCGCACGGGTCCGGTGGTGCGGGGCCGGTACATATGATCGAGTACGCGCTCGTCCTCGTGGCGGCCCCTTGGCCTGGATGTCTCCCGTGGCCGTGCCTTTGCTGTGCCGACGGCCGCCCGGCCTTCCGGGCCCGTCCCCGGCTCTTGGCCCCGGGGGTCGCTACCCCCTTTCGCCGGGACGCTGCGCCGGGGCCGGCGCGGGGGGTGGGTCATTCTTGCGCCGGCAGGAGGCCCTGGCGAAAGAAGACCACCGCGGCGCAGGGCAGGAAGGCGGCGATGTCCTGGCGCCTGGATCTCGCCCGGCGTCGAGCATTGCGCACGCGCCTCCGGCCTGACCAACCGTCTCCAGGCCGCATCCGGCGACTGGCCGCCGCCCGCCGATGTCGTACACGCCCTACGAGAGGCGATCACCAGTGATCCACCGCTCAATGACCGGCTGATGCCGTCGACCGTATCCCCCTCTTGCGGCCGCGCGTGGTCAGCAGCGTCAGGCAGGCATTACGGCGCGCGCCGACGGTGTACCGGTAGGGCAGAGTGCTCCTCTCACCGCAAAGAGCAGTGCCTCGTGATCATCGCCGCGTCCGTATGTCGGCCGTGCACACCCCTGCCGTGCGACGCAGGGCCTCAGTGGCCGTCCGACTAGGTATCCGCCCTCGGACGACTTGCCGTGGCCGTAGACTCGCGCGCCATGGAAGACATGTTCGAGCTGGGGACCATCAGTTGCCCATCCGGCACCTTAGTGATCATTGACGGTGGTTACCTGGGGCTGTGGAGCGGAGACCGGTCGCCGGCGGACATTGATCCAGCCTCCTTGGGTATCGAAGACCCTGCAATGGCCGCCGACGTCACGGGTGCCATTGACTTCGTCGTCACCGGGCCGGACGCCTCCGAAGCAGTTCGGACCTTTGATAGGCGGCCAGGCTCCATGCTCCATGACGTCCCGGCCTCGAAGGCCGCCGCATTCGAGGCGACTTTCGATGGCCACTGCCGATCTGCCAGCCTGGACGCGCGACTGGAGGCCCTGCCGGTCGGGAGGCCCATGCCCACAGGGCCCGTCGGACAGCCGAAGAGGGCGGTGGCTACTTTTCGATGTTCGGGGTGCCCGTCGTTGCCGTGGGCGGCGTACCCAGAAGTCAGCACCTGCCCGTGCTGGCTACACAGATCGACTACGGAGACGGTGTCGGCGCTCGCTGGTCCGAGATCTCGATCCGGATGCGCGAGGGCCGAGTCGCGTCATCGGTTTACCTGGGTGACGTAGGAGTGGACTGGGCACGTGTGCTTTTCGGCGATGTCGACGCCCTGAACACCTGGCAGCACGATGCCGGGTGGACGGCTCGGCCGACGTGGCGTTCTGGGGGGCCGCGGCAGACGAAGCAGCCGCGACGTTTGCCGCACCCGAACTGGGCGAATCCGGCGAGGACGGTGTTCGCGGGTGGACTGCCCTGCCCGTCTCGGAGGCCATGGACAGAGCACGTGCTTTGTCGAGATGGAAGGACGAGACCGGACAACGCATGGCGGTGGACTTCCGACCTCACTCCCATCACTGGCAGATCATGCGCGAGGTCCGTGCTTCGCACGTCTAAGCCGGATCCGTGGAACTCGGTGATGCCCGAGTGCTGTGCGCAATGACGAGCTGGGGCGACGGCATCTTCCCGGTGAACGCCGATCTGGATTCGTCCGGTGACGTACTCGCAGTGCGAGTGCGCTTCGCCCCCACGCCCTGAGCAGCAGCCCGGAGCGTGTGGCATGGGTATGTAGCGCCGTACCCGGGTGAGCATTTTCATGTGTACGCCGACACCGTATGGGCACCATCGGGCAGACCGTGCCGGTTGCCGCGGCCTGCTTGGCCCGGACGAAGGTCAGGGTCAGGTCGACCCCTTCGATCTGGCCGAGCTGTTCCTCCTCGGCGCGTTTACGACGGAGGACCAGGTCCTTCTCGATCTCCGCGAGCCTGGGCAGCATCTTCAGGCCGACCTGAAGAACCGGGCAGCGGATGCAGGCGCGGTACGTGGTCCTCCGCATTCGCGTCTCCCCCCGGGGAAGGACCGCCCCTGGCCCTCCCTGCCCCACAGCGGCGGGGCCGCGCCCCCTCCCGGCTCCCCACGGGAGGGCTTGGCGCGCCGGCGACCAAGGCCCAGCCTTCCTCCTACCGTCGTAAGCACGGCCGCGCCCTGCTCAGCTCCAGATGCGAGTGTCATCCAGCTGGGTGACCCTGGTGAAAGTGCCCTGCCCCCCACTTACACCAGGGAGACCCACGATGATCCAGATGCTGCATGAGAAGGGCTTCCGTAGCGAACACGCCTACACGGCAGCTTTCCTGTCCATCGGCCTGTCCATCTTCACCTGGGCCGCATCACTCAAGGCAGAACCAGGTGCCGGCCTCGACCGCGCCGACCGGTGGGGAATCTTCGTCGGCGAATGGGCCCCGACATTCTTCGGCCTCGGCCTCGCCCTGTCCCACTACGAGCAGCACGACGGCACCCTGACGTCCAAGGTGCGCGACCTCCACCCGGCTGAAGAACGGCAAGCCATGTAGCGGCGGCGCCCGCCCCTCGACGACGAGGAGGGGCGGGCGAAGTCCGCGGCAGCCTCAACACCAAGCACATCTACGTCGACGACCTCCGCCGCGGCGGTGCGCCGCTGCTGGACTCGGAGGTACGCGACGAGCGCGGAAGCGGGCCTCCTAGGCCGGACCCGGGACCCTGCCCTCAGCTTGGTCGTCGTGTCCTGCCGCCGGTCGCCCTTTGATGCCCGTGTGGAGACTGCTGAGCCGCCGTCCGGCGACTACCCCCGTCTGCCCCTGCTCACCGCCGCAGAGGCCCGGGACGCCGCCGGCTACATAGCCGGCGGCTCGTGCCCGCCCCTCGATGAACTCACGGTGAAGGTCCCACACAACCACTCCTGGGGACGAACTACCTGGGGCAACGAGCCGTGCGAGGTGCAGTTGACAAGGCAGCGGGCGCAGCTACCGCGGAGGTGGGCACTCCAGGCGCGAGGATCCGAGACGCTCTGGTCAGGCCGGCGGCTGCCGGGTGTGGTCGAGGAGGTGCGGGGCGGTGTGGATGCGGTGAAGACCGCTGTCTCCGCGGCCGTGGCCGCGGAGGTGGCTGAGGCCCGGTGCGTTGTCGAGGGCTGTACGCAGAGCGGTCACGTTGTGAATCTCCCCGTAGTCCTGGAGACGGTGCAGGACCCGGTGGCCCAGGGAGTCGTGACCGAGAAGGTCTGCGAGTTCTTGGTCAGCGGGACCGAGGTAGGCACAGTCGAAGCATGAAGGCCGTCGCCGGTGCTCGGCCTCCGCCCGGCTCAGCAGGCGTGCGTATTCCTCGGGGTACGCCGCGATCAGCTGTTTGATCGCAGCCACCTCCGGCTCCCAGGCGCCTGTCATCGCCGTGCCCGCCGGGCCGCGTGCCGGTCATATCTCCACGTTACGTCCGCGCGCGGGCCACCGACATCGAGCGTCATCGGCTGAGGTGCGTCTGCTGCTCCGTCGGCACTCGGCGGGCGAGGTCCGCGGCGAGCTGGCCGACCGCCTGTCCGCGCGGGGTGGGGTCGAGGGTTTCCAGCAGCCGCAGAGGCCATGCACATCGTCCTGGACAACACCGCGATGGCCGCGGCCGGTCAGGGCAACGTTCTTGCTTCCCGCCTCATCACCGCGCCCACGCCCAGGCTGGCTGGTACCTGTACGCCCCCACGTGCGCGCTCGTCGAAGCGGACCGTGCCAGGCCGGGCACGGCGAAACACCTTGCCGCGCTGCCGGGCATCCCGCCGATCCGATCCAGGCGTGGACCTCGCCGACGGCGCCCCTGGCAAGCTACACGCCGACAAAGGCTACGACTACGACCACCTGCGCTGCTGGCTCCGCAAACGCGGCATTCACCACCGCATCGCCCGCCGTGGCATCGAGGCCTCACAACGGCTCGGCCGTCACCGCTGGGTCGTCGAACGGACGGTGTCCTGGCTCGCTGGCTGCCGGGCACGCGTGAGCGGCACGCAAGAAGAACGCCCGCGCCCCGAGCCGCCGTTCTGGACGGCGTGGGGCGCGGGCGGGCGGAACTCGGAGGCTTACGCCGGTACGGGTGCCGGTTCCGGGCGCAGCGCCGCAAGCGGAGAGCGTCGGCCCTTCTCCACCGTGCGCAGCTGCTCCCAGTCGACCTCCGGGTGGGTGGGGATGACCGCGTCGACGGACGCCGTGGTGTACAGCACGACGTCGACGGCCCCGGCCCGGCCGGTGCCGAAGCGGACCTCGATCGACTGTGGGGAGCGGACCCAGCCGAGCCGCACCATGTGGTCGAAGTCGGCACGGCGCACCCCGAGCCGGGCGGCGGCCTGCTCTGGTCCGAGCGGGGTGTCGGCGGCGACCAGGGCCGCCAGGCCCTCGTGCTGGCAGACCTCCGCGACTTGGCCGGGGTGGTGCAGTGTCCCGTCCGGGTTCGCGCTCAGGTCGACCAGGAGGCCGCGGTCGACGAACCGGCGCACTACGAACGCCGTCACGTTCGCCTTCTCGCTGATCACGTTCGGGGTGCCGAGCGCGTCGGCGATCCGGTCGGCCGCCGCGCCGCCGGAGATCGGCGGGAGGGCATCGCGGCCCGGATGGCGTCGGCGTCCAGCGCCTCCACAGCGGACCGGGACCACCAGGACGATGACACGTCGGAGGCGGGGATGAGACCGGTGTGCCGGGCCCACCGGAAGGCGGCTGCGGGCACCTTCAGGCGCTTGGCGGCCTGGCTCGCGCCGTACTCGGTTCGTCGCATGAGATCACCTCTCGCTCGTTCGCCTCGAAGCGGCGGAACAGAGCTGACAGAGCTTCCAAAATTGTGTCAAATCATCCTAGGCTCGGGCGAGTTGGGCCGGTACGGCTAGAACTGCGCACGCGTACGCGAGGGGAAAACCACCCGTCCGGAAGCCACGGCGAACCCGGTCGAACTCAGCGCCCGTGCCGCTGACAGCTCGCTGGCGACCAGCGGGGGGGCGTCGGCGGGGGAGAGGTCGGGGCGCACCCGGTGCCAGCGTGCGGCGTGCCGCCAGCGGCCGGAGGTTCCGGTGCTGACGTCAGTCTTGGCTCCGTCGACGCTGCCGCCCTCGCTCTGCACCGTGCTCGGCGGCCGCGGACCAGCGCCCATCGTGTCTCGGCCTCGGGCTCAGGTTTGGCGTTACGTAGCACTGTGCAGGGAAGGAACGTGTCGGATGCTGACGTGACGCAGCTCGCCGCGAGGACGCTGGGGGACGTACATGGTCTGGGCGATGAGTAATGATTACGCCGCCATTGTGACGACGATCAACGCGGCTGTCCTGCTGGTGGGGACGGTCCAGTACACCGGACTGACGAAGCGGGTGGGCGACAGGATGCTTGCCGCAACGCGCGAGCAGGCCGAGGCCAAGGCGCTCTTGCTCGACCAGCGGCGCCTAGGCACTGAACCGTCACCGGAGTCCCTCGTCCGGTTGCAAGAGCAGCGTGACGAACTGCGTCGGCGGACCCGTGCCAACGCCGTGGCCAGTTTGATCTGGTCGGCGACGTGTGCGTTGCTGTTGGTACAGCAGATGCGCATCCTCGCGTGGACCGGGACGGCCCACCCCGGACCGGCGTCAGAGTTGGCGAGGTCATCGTTCTACGTCACCGTCACTGGGGTGCTCGTGCTCGTGCTTGTCGCGGAACCGTTGGCCCGTGGCTGCTATCGGCTCTGGCGAGGAGTCTGGTGGGGCTCGCTGGAGTACAGGAAGCACTACCCCCGGTCGGAAAGGCGTTGGCTGGATCGACAGGTGCGCGGCGCGACCCGGTTGGCGGCAAGCCAGACCACGTCGTCGGCCCCCGCCCCGACGCCCGGCGCGTCACAACCTCGTCGGGCAACCCTGGGCGCCGATGACTAACAGCGCTCAGTCCCCCGCCCGGGCGGCGGGTGTGCAACAACAACTTCGGCATGGCAGCGGGGCCTGGCGGCGTACGGCAATCCCTCCTACCTGCACACCTGCGCCCGCGCCGCCGCACTCCGTTGTACGGCCGCCCTTCCCGCCACCCGCCGTACGGTCGCCGACCGTCCCGCCGTCGTACCGCGTGCCGCCGTACGGTCGCCGCCGCCGCTGGCCATGCGTACCCCGGATGACGCCTCGCCTAGTCTTGCGCCCCGGCGCCCGAGGCCGAACCCCTTCTCGGCTACGCGCCCGGCAGCTTGAAGGCGCTCTAGGAGCGGAGGGCGGCGGGTTTGTTCTCCCAGGCTTCTTCGCCCGGTTCCCACACCATCCCGGCTTCCGGCGCGTCGAGCAGCGTCTTGCGCCGCTTCTCCAGCTCACCGGCCCGCAACGCTTTGCGCTGCTGGTGGACCCAGCGGCTGACGCCACCCGGGCCCGGACATCCCGGGGAAAACGTCCGGTTCATGACCTCCTGGGGGTCGCGGACGCCGCTCGATGTCGTGCTGGTCGAACCGGTGCTGGTCGCCGAGATCACGGTGGACACGGCGCTGGGGCGCGGAGCGTGGAGGCACCCGGTGCGCCTCGCCCGGCTCCGGCTGGACGTCGCGGTTGCGGACGTCCAGCCCTTCGGCGCGGGTGCCGAGCCTGCCAGCGGGTGACCGCCCATGCCCTCCGCCTCCCGACGCGGTCAGGGGCCCGTGAGGATGCCGTGGGTGCCGATGCGGCGCCAGACGACGTGCTGTACGCCATCTCTGAACTAACGACTCGGAGATCATTACGGGAGGACAGGGCTGGAGGGAGCGTTGGCCCGACTTGGTAGCATCGGGCCATGCCTACGGGACCTTCGCATGACCGTGTCGTCAACAGCCTCGTCAACGGTGAACCCTCACAGGAGGTCTCTCCCTGCCGGTGCATGATCGGTGAGGATCACTTCGAGGGTCCGGACTTCCTTGATCATGAGGAGGAGCCTGAGGGGCACTCGTTCGCTGGAGCCGAGGAGATCTGGCTCTCCAGCGGCATGGATGAGGACTACGACTTCCGCTAACGACTTCGGGAGCGGTGGTGGTCCAGGGCTACTTGGTGGCTTCGCTGGTGCGGACGGTGAGCTGGGTGAGGGTGGGCAGGCCCAGGAAGACGGGGGACTGCTTCTTCTGCTGAGCATCGATCTGGGCGATCTTATCCTCGGCGGCGGCGAGGCTGGTAAACAGTCCTTCGACTTCGCCGAGCCACCCTTCGCGTTCGGCTTCGGCGACCCTGTCTTTGAGGTTGTCGCGGATCTCTTCGAGGCGGGGCTTCTCGTCCAGCCCTGGCCGGCCTTCGACCTGCTGTTCCGGCTCCCGCCGACGGCGTACCTCGCGTGGGCCCTGATGGACGACCGGCGCCGCCGGGTGCTGGAGCTGTGCGGCGACGTCGCCCGCGACAAGACGCTGGTATGGCTGGAGGAGTCGGTCGTGGAGATCCGCTGGAAGGCCGGCGGTAAGCAGCGGGCCCGGGTCAAGGACGGGCTGATCGTCGCGGTCTTCCGGCACTACGAGTCCAGAGCCACGGAATCGAGGCCGCTGCTTCACGCGCACGCGGTCGTGTCGATCCGGGCCCGGCGGCCGTATGACGGGGAGTGGGGCACCCCGTACACCCACCGCTACAACTGCTGAGTGCCCGCTTTCAGAGTCCGGTGCGTGATCCTTGGGCGGCTGTGGGCCGTCCTGAGCCGGGGATGCCGGCGCCGGATGCTGTTTCTGCCACTTGGCTGCGGAGCAGCCGTGTTCGAACTCACTTGGTTGTGACCGCGCGACCGTGACGCTACGCCGTTTTCCGGAATGCTGTCTGGCTTCGAGCGCTGGTCATCGTTGCCAAAAGCCAGTTGAGATGGTGCCCTTGATGGGGAAGGGTCTGTGGTCATGGAGTTCTTCTGCTACCACCGTGACCGGCCCGGCTCCCTCGCGTTACGCAAGGAGTCGGTGGAGGAGCACTGGTCCTACATGGACCGGTACGCGAAGGTTCTGATCGCTCGCGGCCCGACCTTCGCCGATGATGGTGGAACACCCACCGGCAGCGTGCACATCGTCGATCTGCCCGATCCCGCCGCGGCCCGCGCGTTCGCCTTCGAGGAGCCCAACTACCAGGCCGGCGCGTACCGGGATGTGCTGCTGCGCCGGTGGCGCAACGTGCTGGGGCGCACCATGTGGGATTTCCCCGGTGGCCGGACCGATGGCAACCGGTACCTGGTGCTCGGCCTCGGCGAGGGCCCGGCCGCCGACCTTGCCCTGCCGCTCGACCGGGACGAGCTGGTCGCGTACGGGCCGCTGCTGTCCGACGACGGCGACACCTGGCTGGGTACGGCGGTGCTGCTGAGGGCCCCGGATCCGGACACGGCACGAGCCGTCCTGACTGCGGACCGGTACGCGGACATCGAGGTCCACGACTGGGAGTTCGGCGGGCGTCGATGAGCCACGAAGGCGCCGGGTCGATGACATCTCCGGACCACGTTGACCTGGGACAGCAGCGGTGACGGTGGCGCTGCGGGCGGTTCCGCTGGTGGGCGGGCCGGTGGAGATACGGGGTGCGTTGGACCTGGAGACCACACAGGCAGGGGTGATGCCGCGCCGGTTGCCCGCGTGGACCAAGGAGCAGTACCAGGACCCGTCGGTCTACGGGGTGACCGTGATGCCTTCGGGGGTGCGGCTGGTGTTCCGCACCGATGCGCGCGCATTGGAGTTCGAGGTACTCACCTCCACCGGCCAGCTCGACTCCGACCCCCACCCTCGCCCAACCGGGATGTTGGAGCTGCTGGTGGACGGCGCCTTGGCCGGGCGTCAGCAGGCGCCGGTGGGCAACGTGCTGCGGATGGCGGGCCCCGGGGCCGTACAGCGACTCATCCCGGGCGAGCCAGCAACCGTACGGTTCGCTGGGCTGCCGGCCGGCATGAAGGGCGTCGAGTTGTGGCTGCCACAGCAGACCCCGACGGAACTGGTGGCACTGCGCGCTGACGGTGACGTGCTGGCACCGCTGCCGGACGGGCGGCGCCGCTGGGTGCACCACGGCAGTTCCATCAGCCACTGCATCGAGGCTGACGGCCCGACCGGGACCTGGCCGGTGGTGGCAGCTGCGCTCGGAAGGGTGGAGGTGATCAACCTCAGCCAGGCGGGCAACGCGCTGCTGGATCCCTATGTCGCCCGGACGATCCGCGATACGCCCGCCGACCTGATCAGTCTCAAGGTGGGCATCAACATCGTGAGCCTGTCCGCCTTCCGACTGCGCACGTTCGGCCCGGCGGTACACGGATTCCTGGACACGATCCGGGATGGACACCCGGACACCCCGCTGCTGTTGATCTCTCCGGTGAGCTGTCCGGCCCTGGAGGAGACCCCCGGCCCGACCGCGACCGGCCCGGACGGGAGGCTCGCTGCCCTGGGCGACCCGGCCGATGTGGCCGGCGGGGCATTGTCGCTGGCGGTGGTCCGTGCCGAGCTTGCCCGGATCACTGCGGCACGACAGGCGTCCGATCCCCACCTCCACTATCTCGACGGACGCGAGCTGCTCGGCCCGGACGAGGCAGACGACCTGGCCGACGGCCTTCACCCCACCGCCGCCGCATACCGTCGAATGGGCAAGCGCTTTGCAGCCCAGGCCTTCGCGACCGACGGTCCCTTCCGCTGAGTGAGCTGGGCTCCACACCCCGCACCAGGTGTGGAGCTTCCACGCTCCTCCGGCCGGAGATGCGCGGTGGGGGATTGACGCTCGGAGGGGGGTTTGTTGGTGTATTGCGGGCTTGCTGGCCTGGTGTGTTGTGGGTTCGTTGAGAGAGGCCGGGTGCACGGTTCCACCGGGCAGTTCGGGGTGTGAGCTGGGGTTGTGTCGTGTGCGCTGAGTGGGACCGGGCTCGTTGTGGGTTTCGCCAGTGTGCTGCCCGCACTCTGCGGGTTCGGGTTCACCATTTGTCGGCTTCCTCGTGTGTGTCGTAGAGCCCGAATCCGGTGGCAGGGGCGGGACTGAAGTTGTCGTCGGGCAGGTCGTCGAGGTCATCGATGCTGTCGTCTTTGCCATCGGCACCTTGCTGCGCCGGGCTGTCGGCGGGCCGTGCGGTGTCGTGTCCTGGTTGGCGGGCTGTGGGGAGGGGGACTGCGGTGGTGCGGGCCAGGAGGGCCTGCTCGGCCTTGGTGGCGTGGCCGCTGTGGACGCGGCGCATGAGCTGGTCGAGTGCGTCGGCGAGGTCGGCTTCGTACTGCTCGGCATCGCCGTGGTTGCCGTGGAGGGCGAGGGTTTTGATGTGCTGCCAGGTGCGTTCGTCGAAGGGCCGGTGGACGTGGTCGCGGTGGATCCAGGGGATTGCGGTGAGGTCGCCGTCGGGGAGGCGGATCCAGATCTGGCGGACGTCGTGGGGGTTGTAGTGGATCTCCCATTTCCCGCCTCGGCCGGCGACGGGGGAGGGCTGGCCGCGGTAGGGGGCGAGGAGATCGTGGTCGTAGGTGCGGTGGTGGATGCGGATGCCGGAGGCGGTGATGGCCTGCCAGCGCACAGGCAGCAGTTCGAGGTAGTCGCGGCCGGTCAACGGGACGGGCACGTATCCGGCGACGGCGACAGCGCGGCCCACATCTGGTTCGGTGTGAGGGCTTTGCGGGGCATTAGTGGGTGGCGCAGGCCTTCGTGGGGACGGTGGTGGTAGTGCACCAGCCACTCATCGAGCAGGTCTTGGAGCTGGGGGACGCTGTAGCAGGCTCCTTTCTCGGTGTCGGGGCCGCGGCGGGTGACGTCGGATCCGGTGTAGCCGGGCAGGTGCTGGCAGAACAGGGCGTTGATGGTGCCGAAGGTGCGCTCGACGATGCCTTTGGCGGTGGGGGCGTGGGGCGGGGCGGGCTGGATGCTGATACCGAGGGTCTCGCAGGCGGCGGTGAACGCCCGGGAGACGAAGATTTTGCCCCCGGTCGACGACGATCGTCTCGGGCAGGACGACCGGCCGGGCCGCCGCCCCGGCCAGGCGCTCGTCCAGCGAGGCCAGGCGCTGATGGGGCAGCGTGGCGGCTCCGTCCATGCGCAGGATGCCCGGCCAGGTCGGCCGGGCGGGGTGCGGGACGGCCATCTCCGCCAGCAACAGGGCCGCGTCCACGGCCTTGGTCGCACTCGGGCACAGCACGGCGGCGAGGATGGCGCGGGTGGCGACGTCTACGGCGATGGTGAGTTCGGGCCGGGCGAGGTGGCCGTCGTCGAAGAGGGCCAGGACGTCCAGGCGGGTGGTGTCGATCTGGACCTGCTCGCCGGGTCGCAGCGCGGTGGCGGGGGTGAAAGCCCGCCCTTCGAAACTCGCGGGCACCTGCCGCACCGGGCCACTTGGCAGTTCGCCGGGTCGGGCCAGGGTGGTGACGAGTCGGTACAGCGTGGCCTGGGACGGCACCGGCACCGTCCCGGGACCGTGTCGGTCTTCCAGGATCTGGTTGATCAGCGGGAACAGACCGCTGATGGTGCCCTTGGAACGGCCGCGGCGGCGGCGCAGCGCCTCGCGGACGGCGGCGGCGACCCGTTCGTCGGAACGCCCGGTGGGGCTGGAAGCTCGGGTGGTGCGGTGGTCGAGCAGCCCCCACAGTCCCTGTTTGCGGTAGGCAAGGCGCATGCGCTGCACCGTGGTGCGCGACACCCGGCCGAACCCGAGCGCGGTCAGCTCCTCGGCCTTGGCCTGCTCCCGCTCGGCCAGCGTGTGCCGCTCCGGGTCGTACTGCGGCCGTACCACCCCTCCGCTGCCGGGCCCGTCGGCGAGGCCGCATTCGACTTCCCGTACATGCCGCTGCCAGGCCAGCGCCTTCTCGCGTGCCGTGGCGGGGGCGGTGTCGAACAGCCCCCACTGCGGGGCCGCCTGCGGCGCATCCGCTCCGATGACGCTGAAGCCGGGATCGGCGAACAGGTACCCGGCGAGCACGGCCTCACCACCTCCGTCCGGGCCGACGAGATGGATCACCTGCCCGGACAGGGCGGCCACCTGCCATTTCACACCGCGGAATCGGACATGCGCCCCGACCTGCACAGCGGGCCGGACACGGCGCCGCGCGCTCACCCGGCCCCACCTGTCGTGCCGGGGCCGTTCCAGCCTGGGAGACCGACCAGGACGCGTTCGTGCAGCGGCATTTCCAGATCCGCCGCCACCCGTCCGTGCCACAGGGCATGGAAGACGGCGGGGAGGACCTCGATCGGGTCGCCGGCCGCTTCGGCACCTTCGATCAGTGGGCGCGGCCGCGCGAACGCCTCCATGACTGTGAGCGTCAGGGCGGGGCGGCCGGCGTTGCGGGGGTGGCGGTAGCCGGCCAGCCATTTCAGATTGGCGGCCAGGACGTCGTCGAGCGGCGCAAGGCGCCGGTAGGCCCAGCCGAGTTCCTCACATGCTGCGCTTACCGCTTCGGCAGCCTTCACCGCGCGTTCGCCGCCGGCTTCCGGGTGGCTGGGGCAGTCGGCCAGCAGACCCGTGCCATCGCGGTACCGGGCGAACAGCTGCGGCACCCAAGCACGCACCCGTCCCCGCTCCTCACGCCACATCACCCTTACCGGCCGCCCTGCCAGCCCCGTCACGTCAGGGTCGCGGTCCAGGACCATCAACTGGACGCGCATCGCGTTCGAACCCGCTGCCACGTGCCGCCCGGTGGTCGCCGACCACCACAAACCCGGCCCCCAGCGCCGTCCCGGGATCACCGGGAACGCAGACACCGGCGGCAACTCCTCGAACGCCACGGTCATGGCGGCATCCGCCCACCGCTGCTGAACCCGCTGACCTACCGGGTCGAGGAACACCGCCTCGAAACCGCTCCGACGCTCCACGGCCAATCGCCCTGCCCACGGCCCCGGCCGCTCCTGTGCTGCTCACCTGCGTCAGCCAAGTCGCTCACGTCGGCAGCCGCCGCTGTTTTCAGGATTTCTGCCACAAACGAGTGCCCTATCAGCTAACAGTCGACGCTCGTCCCCGTGCTCAACCGCCGTCCTCCCGCTTACCCGTCGTCAGCATCCTCCTGAGCGTCTCGGCAGGCATGTCCACCCACCGGGCCACCTCCTCCAAGGGCACTCCGCCGTTCACCGCTGCCACCGCGGTCCGCTTCCAGGCCGCCTCGATCAGACCGGCACTGTGACCGAGGCCGCGCAGCAGCAGCCGGGTGACCTCGGCGGTCGGCCCGCTCTGCACGCCGCGCAGCTGAAGCAGCTGCTCCTCAGCGCTCTCGATCGTCCGGGTGATCAGCATCCGCTGCTCGGCGGGCACCGCCGCACGCCACATCGTCCCCGAGCCCGGCGCCCGCTTCTCTTTGCCCAGCACCCGCAACTGCCCGGCCATCGCCACCGGCTGATGCTCCCGGCGCACCCACCACGGATCATCCCCCCACCCCGGTGAGCCCCCGGCAGTGCGGCGCCGACGGATGACGCCGCCCATCCAGGCGATCAGCGGACCGCCGTGGTCCGTCGCGGCCAGCGGCCCCAGCCACGGTCGACCGACCCTCTCCCCGAGCCGGCGGCAGAACATCCCGTCGGCGGGCAGCGCCCGCGGCCGCCCCGCACCACCATCCACCCACACCAGCTCCGCCATGGCCGGATCCATCAGCGCGTCGGCGACCGCCACGACCTCCGGGAAGATGGCCGCGTCCCGCCCTACGATCCGCCACCACTCCAGATCACCACCGGCATCCCCACCCGCGACCTGATGCAGCCGCCGCGGCCAGATCGTCTCCCGCTCCCAGGCATAGGCCTGCGCCCACCACCGGGCCACCACCGCATACGCCAAAGCGAACACCCGCTCCGGCTCTGCGCCCGCCCGTGCAGCCCGACGCCCCACCCCGATCCACCGCCGCTGCGCCGCGACCACCTCCGGCAGACGCTGCACGTCCAGATACTCGTGGGGCTGGTCGGCATCCGCGTCCAGCAGCCACCGCCCATGCCGCACGCACACCTGCTCCCACCGCGGGGCGTATCGCATCACCCGCATGGCCGTCCCCGTACGCCGCGCCGTGCACAGACGACAGCCGAAAGCCACCGGCCCGGCGACTGCGCCGATCCGCCACACCGCCGCCGGCACTCCGCCCGCTTCGGCGGGCAACTTGGCATCCTCCTGCCCCCAGGACGGCAACGCCCGCGCCAGCACGCCTTCCTCGACGCCGCACAACCCTGCCAGAAGCTGCCGTCCAGCCGCATTCAGCAGCACCTCGGCGTCGGCCCGACAGGCCCCGCGCTCGTGCTTGGGCTGGTGGTTGCGCCAGTGCCAGCAGGACCGCAACGCCTTCGCTTCCAACCCGTAGCGGCTGGCGATGCGGCAGATCAGCGACGAGGTCGTCTCCCCCTGCAGGGGAGCGATCCGCAGGAGGCTGGGGTAATGGGTCACTCCATCACGGTCTCGTGCTCACCGTTTTGGCGGGCGTTTTCGCAATGGATGCTCAGCAGATCGAGACCACCTCACCCCAGCCGGCAGGAGCTGTCGCGAACAAGGCGCTCCCAGCGGCCGCGCCGGTGCCGGCTCGTCCCACAGCGCCAGACGCCCGCCCAGCCCGCGCGCCCCTCGGGGACCCGGATTCGACGCGGATCCTTCCCATCTGCATCAATTTTCCAGCCCAGACAACCATGTGACCTGGGGAAACAGTGTTTCGCGCGGGTCGGTAGGGGGAGTTGGGAAAAATTCTTTCCGTTCGGCATCCGGATCCGGCCCTCCTGTGGCGTGTAAGGGATGAGGGCCTTGTGTCTTCATCAACGAGTTCGTCACTACTGGAAGGCCTGGTCGATGACTTGGTCGTACTGGGTGGGAGCGGGCGGGGTGTCACTTCCCGTGCTGGTCCTGCTGTTCACCAGCTGCTGATGGGGCCAGTTGATGATCTCCGCCCCATCACGGCAGTAGACGATGCTCCCCTCGATGCTCTGGCTCAAGGACTCGTCGGTGAACTGCACGTACTTGAAGCAGGGCACGACGTCGGCGCTCGGCCGGCTGCCGGGCACCTCGGGGATGCAGAACGCGACGTTGTGGTCGTCGTCGACCGTGCCGAACGCGTTCTCCAAGGCCGCGTGCAGCTCCTGCCGCAGCATGCGAGGCTTCCACGGCCCGTCATACCGGTGCATCCAGCGCCCACCGAACCAGAACCTCTGCGGGTCGATCTGTGCGTGGAACGGTTCGTTGATCTGCACCTTGATGTCGACGTCGCTGTCATTACGCACGTTCGTTTTGTTCGGGTACGACCCCTTTGCCTCCACCGTGATGTCGAGGTCTGCGAAGACACTGTGGGCGGCCACTGCCTCCCGGACCATCCGTTCGGCACGTCGCTGCCGTTCGGCCTCAGCCGACCCCGCAGGCTTCTGCCATCTCAACAGTCGCTCCAGCCGTTCCTCAACACTCAGCTGACGGTCCATCCGCGCCCCTCTCAACACCGGACCGCACCCGAGTGGAGTCTCCCAGACGAGCCGGTAGCGGCGACCTCCATCGACTGGGTGCCAGGCCCCCCTTCGCCCGGCCTACAGCGATGGCAGAAGTCACAGGCCACTGGCGTCGATGCACCAGGAGGAGCCGCGCCGCATCGCCACACAGCACAGGGGCCGAGCGGAGGTCCGCCGCCCCGTGTGCGCTGGCTGCGGCACCCGGTCACCGACGAACGGTGGAAGGCCATCGAGCCCGCCGGGTGGGGCGCCCCGCGCGAGACCCACCCGCACCTGTGCGACGACTGCAAGCAGCGCGCCATCACCACCGAGCGTCAAGCCGAGCAGGCCGGGCCCGAGCACCAAGGGCACGACCAGGCCGTGCCCGAGCAGAAGGCCGGCGACACCTGGCTCTCCCGCTTCCGTACCTGACCGTCCAGCACCCGGCGCGCACGTCATGCTCCTCCTCCATCATCACGTCCCGACCTGCTGGGGGCCGTAAAGGCTTGTGGTCCAGGAAAAACGCGATCATCGGATCAGCATTCTGAAAAATCCGAGACAATGGTGACTGGGCGGGGAGTCGAAACTCGGGGGTGTGCGTGTTCGACAAGTGGCTTCAGACGGAGCCGGTGCAACTGCCGGCAGGACCATTGCAGTACGAGGCGCTCGTCGACTCGGGGCAACTTGGTGAGGCGGAGCTGCTGGAGCAGCTCGGACGTGAGGTGGCCCGGAACTACGTCACTCCGGGGGAGCTCGCTCTCGTCTTTGACGACTTGGGCGCGCCGGAAGTCGCTCGTTACGTGCGCACGAATATGTTCCCGGCTGAGACGCGGACGCGGCACGGTGACTTCGGGGAGATTGTCACCGGGGCGCTGTACAGGAGGGTGCGCCGATGGTGCGTGCCGATCTTGAAGCTCCGCTGGAAGCAGACTGCGAACCAGGCGGTCCAAGGCACGGATGTCCTTGCGTTCCGGCTCCGCCAGAACCCACCCGTGGTTGCCGTGCCGGAGGTGAAGACCCGCGCTACGCGCAAGCTCGACCTGGGACAGGAAGCACACGACAGCTTGGAGAAGATCCTGGACAACGACCGGCTGGATGAAAGCATACGGTTCGTCATGGTCCGCTGCTTTGAACGAGGGCAGGGCTTCCTGGCCCGCCGGATTGCCGAGGTGTTGAGGCAGCCGGAACATCGCTCCGTCGAGCGGCACATGGTATTCGTGCACGACCACGCGGCGTGGAAGGAGGAGGTCGTCACCCGTCTCGCCGGCATCGTCAAGCAGCCGACCGAGCTGACCGTGGTGAAGATCCGCGACCTGCAGGACTTCGTCGCCCGCGTGTACAAGGCAGCCGAAGCCCAAGGCGCGCCCAAAGACCACACCAGGGACACTGCCGCGTGAGGGACTATAACGGCGTCCTGGCTCAGCTGGGCCATGACGCCCTCACCGAGGGAGAGGCCGCCCAGCCGCTGCGCGCCCAGCTGCGCTCGCACGTCCTGGCCGAGCAGATCAGCATCGACGGTGCCACCGCCGCCTACACCTACGACCTCAGAGAGCTGCGCCGCGGCCTGACGCTGGCCCGGCTGGGGCAGCTCACCCGGACGCCCCGTGATCGGCGAGAAGACCCAGGACCGCTCACCGAGATCGCCCAGGCCTACGCTGACCTCGCGGCGCGGTACGAGACCACCGACCCGCAGCGCATGGAGCTCCTCGCGATCGCCGCGACGATGTGGAGCCTGGCCGGCTATCAGGCCAACTCCGCCACCCTCGCAGCAGAGTTCCGCACCGAAGCCATGCGTGCCTTCGCCGCCGCCGAGGAACTCGTCTCGGCCGCCGCGACCGCAGCCCCGTATCGAGTGGCCGCCTTGACCGGCGCTGTGCTGCAGCGCGACATCGACGAAGCCGCCCGCCTCGGCGCCCAGGCCGAAGCCGACCTACCCGTTCTCGGCGAGCAGCTGGTCGAAGCAGCCCGCCTAGGACTCGCCGACCGGGCGGACGCCGCCGTCCTCGCCGCGTACGGGCTGACCGGACGCGCCGCACGCTCCCTCGCCGCCCTGTGGCGTCTGGGGGACCGGGCAGCGGGACGCGCAGCCGTCACTGACCTGCGCAAGGCCGCCTCCATCCTCCTTGACGCCTCGGTCGTCGACACCTGGACCCTGATCGACTCCCTCGCGTACGTCGTCGAGGACATCGTCGCCACCTCACCGTGGATGCTGCTGCGCCGCGCGGCCACCTGGGGCCGACTATGGGAGCGCTATCTCAAAGCCTTGATCGTTGCGAAACGGCCCATGACCCAAGTCTGGCCCTCCCAGCGAAAGGCCCTGGAGAGAGGGCTCGTGGACGCTGCGGCGACCAACCTCGCGGTCACCATGCCCACCTCGGCGGGCAAGACCCACATCGCCGAGTGGGCCATCCTCCACGCCCTCACCCCCCGGCCCACAGACAACGACACCTGGTGGAACCTGCCCCGTCTGGCCGTCTACGTCGTCCCCACCCGCGCACTGGCTGCCCAGGTCGAACGGCACCTGGCTGCAAGCCTCGAACTGGTCGGCCTGCGCGTCTCCGCGATGTTCGGCGGCGTCGAGCACGTCCGCTACGAAACCCAACTGCTGGACTTCACCGACGTCCTCGTCGTCACCAGCGAAAAACTCGACCTCCTCCTGCGCAACGTCCCCGAACTCGCCCCCCGGCTCGCCCTGATTCTGGTCGACGAAGGACACAGCCTCGACCGCGCCGAAAACGAACGGGGCCTGCGCCTGGAGATGCTCCTCACCCGCATCCGCCACACCGCCCCCACCTCACGCACCATCCTGCTCTCCGCCGTCCTGCCCAACGGCGACGACCTGGCCCGCTGGCTCGCTCCCGCCGCCGACGGCACCAACCACGCCAGCACCCACTGGACCCCCTCCCAGCTGCGCACCGGCGTCTTCTACTGGCGCGGCCGCGACATCGACGGCCAGAGCGGCACCATCGAGTACGGCGTCCACGGAAGCAGCGACTTCTTCCTCTCCCGAGTCCTCACCCGCCACTTGAAGAAGACCCGCCTATTCCCCCGAGAACGCAAGGACGTCACGGCCGCACTGGCCCTCCACTTCGACCGCCTTGGCCCCGTGTTGATCGCCTCACCCTCACGCGTAAAGGCCCACGCGGCCGCCAAAGCCCTCGCCACAGCCCTCAACACCGATGGCACCCGATCCCTCGGCACCGCCGAGGACGGCACGATCGACCCCCAAATCCTGATTGGCCGTCTGAAACTATGCACCGAAATCGCTAGACACGTCGGCGACGGGCACGACCTGACCACCATGGTCCTGCGCGGCTTTGCCTACCACCACGCAGAAGTACCGCAAGCCGTCCGCCACTGCCTGGAGCGCGCCTACCGGGACGGCACCCTGCGCGTGCTGTGCGCGACCAGCACCCTGTCCCAGGGCATGAACCTGCCCACCAAGACCGTCCTCGTCCCCGACGTCCGCCGCAGCAAAGAGGAAACGATCAAAGTCCGCGACTTCTGGAACACCGCTGGCCGAGCTGGCCGCGCCTTCCAGGAAACCGAAGGCCACGTCGTCCTCATCGCCAACGACCAGACCGAGGCACGGCAGCTGCGCCGTCGCTACCTGGACCGCAGCAACATCGAACCGGTCATCTCCACACTCGCCGACCTGTACGTCCAACTCGTGCGTGCCCGACTCGGCACCAACCCAACCCCCGGACAAGACCTCACCACCCTGGACCTTGCCGACCCTGAAGACGACAAAGCGATCCTGTGGGCCGAGGGGCTGGACATCCAACTGCTCGCCCAGCTTGCCGAGGAAGTTGTTGACACCTCCGACCAGGGCCTCCTCGAAGAAGCTACCCATACCCTGCTCGGCCAGACCCTAGCTGCCCACCAGCTCGGGGCCCGCCACTGGTCGCTTCAACCACTGGCCCGCTTTTCCGCACGCCGTGTTCGTGCCATCGGCCAACGACTTCCCGACCGAGCCATCCGCGCCGGCATTGTTCGCACCGGCCTGAGCGTCCAAGGCGGCATCGACGCCCTCGCCGCTGCTGACCGCATCGCGACCACCCTCGAGGCACGACCTGATCTCCTCGACCGCGATCAGTGGCCCGAACTGCAGCAGCTCGTCGTGACCGCAGCCACCACGGTGCTGGAGCTCCAGCGTGGTGCCCGTAAAAAGAAGGTCCCCGTGGCCGCCATCGCGCCCGTCGCAGCCGACTGGATCGCCGGCCTTCCCCCGACCGACATCCACGACCGCCACAAAAACCTGCTGCACACAGCCGACATCACCAAGACCGCAGTCGTCATCGACAGCGTCATCGGACACGACCTTGCCTGGGCGATCTCCGCGATCCTCCAACTCCTCGAACACCGCCGCGGCATCCCCGCCGAAGGACGCCTCGCTGCCCTCCCCGCCATGGCCAAATACGGCGTCGATACGCCCGCAGCCTGCTACGCCTCTACCATCGGCATCCACGACCGCGCAGCCGCCATCGCCCTCGCCGCACACTGCCCCTACACAGACCCCACCTTCAGGGTCTTTCTCGACTGGCTCAACCACCTCAGCACCGACGACCTCACCGAGATCACCACGCCGGACATCACTGCCCTCCTCATCCGCAGCGCTGAACGACGAAGCCCCCGCGCGGCCCAGGCCACCATCCTGCGCGGCCACGGCACATTCACCTGCCACCTACGCGGCGTACGCCACGCCCACAGCGCCAGCTACCTAGCCCACCTCACTGCTGGCACCCCGCTGACTCTCCACCGCGACGCTAGTAACCGCACAGACCCGAACGCCATCCGAGTCGAACACGAAGGACTTCTCCTCGGCTGGATCCCGCGCGAGATCGCCCGACCACTCGCGATCACCCTCGATGACACCCCTAGCCCTACAGTCACTGCAAACCTCTCAACGGACACATGGCGACTTGCCTGGGCCGCCGAAGGCAGCACCCAGCTGGTAGCGCCTGACGCAGTCGAGCTAAGGATCACCATCACCTCGCAATAGCCAGAGAGAGCGAGCCCGTCCACCGTCCAGGTGAAAGAGCTCGGTGTCTGGGCCGGCAGCCAACGACACAGGGACGTTCGATCAATCGGGCGTCAGCCCCTGGGGAGCCGACGACCTATCAGTTTGGTTGCCCTGGACCTCTTTTGATGCCGTAGGATCGCGCCAGCATTCGGCTTGTGCCGGCTCTCCACCACCCCTCATGGTCCGTACGGGCAGAGGAAGCGCAATGGTCACCCAGCTCAGCTCCCTGATTCTCTTCGTCGAGCGGGCTCGGTAGGTCGCGCACCACGCGGTCGGGGAGGCGGACGCGTGTGACAGTCGCTCAGATCGTTTTCGGCGTGCGGTGACTGATACAGCGACTCCGGAGTTCCTCCACCGGGGTCCGGGCCCTTGCTCTGCCCGGACCGACCGGCCCGGGCCGACTCGCCCACTCCTGGAATTCTGATCATGACGACCATCAACCTGGCGACCGCCTCCGAGGCGGAGCTTTCCACCCAGGCCAACCCGTTCCCGGGCGCCGACACGTTCAGCTGGACCCGGGCCTTCTCTGAGGCGTTGGCCCTCGCCACTGGCCTGCCCCCGCTGGTGACCGACGTCATCGCGTCCTACGTGATCCGTCCGAAGCGCTACCTCACCAAGGCGCGGACCGAGACGGTCCACCGCCTTCGCCCCGGGGTGATCGTGAAGGACGAGCAGACGGGCCTGCACGTCCTGTCGGTGACCACGCACGGCTTCGCCGGCACCCCGACCGAATACAACGAACGTGTGCGCAGCGCCTTCGACAGCCCGGCCCAACTCGGCGCCTCCCCTGTCCGGGTGCTCCCGAGGCTGACCACCGGGTCCGGCCCGGACGGCACCGCGCTGCCGTTCGTGACGACCGCCGAGCCGGTGGAGCCCACCGTCCTCAACACCCTGCTGGGCATCATGGACGGTGCCCTCACCGAGGCCGACCGCAAGCGGGGCTACGACCTCGCCGAGGACATGACGGTCTTCGGCCAGACCAACCGCACCATGCACGTGCCCTTCGTGCGGACGATCACCGAGAACCACCAGGGCGCCCCTGTCATCCGCAAGGTCGTCGACCTGGTGGCCATCAAGGGCAGCAACCGTTCCCGGGCCAGGCTCAAGCTTTACGGTCTGACCGCCCGCAACATCGCCTTCGGCGTCCCGACCGGCATGCTCGACCTGCCGGATCCGAAGCCTGGTCAGCCTGCGCCGCCGGAGTACATCGCCGACCCCGTCATCTGGGTCCCCGCCTTCGCGGACACGCTGCGGGACGCGTTCGCCTCCACCAGGCACCGCCTGCACGACACTGCCCAGGCCGCCGCTGAGGTCGCCACCGTCCAGATGCAGATTATCGTCGGGACGGACAACCCCACCGAGTTCCACAACACGGTCTTCGACCCTAACCGTGCCGACCACCGCCGCCCGCAGCTCGACTACCCGCTAGCGGAGAAGTCGACCTCCGACATGCGCGCGGTCCTGCGCGAGGCGAAGGCCTCGGGCCGCATCACCGAGCCCGTCCGGGCCTGGCTCGCCGGCGAGGACAGCGAGCCGGACGCCCTCCCCGGCTCGGTCACTGACGCCCGCGACCGCCGCGACCGGGCGCTGCTCGGCATGGCCTTCCCCAAGGAGCCGGGGCACGACCGCGAGGTGGCCCGGGTCCTCGGCGAGCCTGAGCGGTACTACGACAGCCGCGAGGAGAACGTCACTCTCCGGCTGCGCATGCTCTCCGCCGCCATCGCCGAGGGTTACCGGACCCGGTGGAACCCGCGCCTGCTGGACGGCACGCTCTACTCCAGCTTCATCGCCAAGCGCGGCACCCTCGCGGACCGCCCGGACTGGCGGACCGCGCTGGACCAGGCCGAGGCCGACAAGACGCAGCTGTCCGACTTCCTCGTGACACGAGGCCTGCACTGGCTCGCCGAACACGGCATGGTCGAGGCCGACCGCGGATCGGCCGACGGCCAGCGGGGACCGGGCCGTCGCAGCGGCGTCAGCGCACGCAACGCCCTGCTGCTGAAGCCCGTGCAGACCATCGCCCTGATGCGCGAGATCGCCCGCGCCAACGACGCCAGCACCCCGCCCCGCCAGATCGATGAGACCGGCGCTCCGGTCGACGGCACCGTCGCCGACCGCATCTGGTTCAGCGTGACCTTCCCGAAGACAGGGCGCGCCAAGAAGAAGGTGGACGACCGCCCCAGCGCGTCGGACAGCGCCCCGCCCCAGCAGCCGGAAAAGAGTCCAGAGCAGATCCTCCTCGACGCCCAGCTGCGCCTCGTCACGAGCCTGTCCAGTGAGTTGCCGCAGGCCTTCCTCGCCGCGCTGGTCGTGGCTCGCGAGGCCATCGCCGCCGGCGCGGCGGTCGGCAAGCCCGCGCTGGCCGATCCGCCCTCCTACAGCGTGGAGGTGATGGAGCAGGCCCTGACCCGGCTCAAGAAGGACCTGGGTGCGATGCAGGCCGGCTTGGCCGACATGAAGGGCGAGACCGAAGTCACCATCGACTCAGTCACCGAGCAGGTCGCCAACGCCGAGGGCGAGCGGTGAGCCGCTCCGTGCTGCCAGCTGGGCCGGTGCTGACCGCACCGCTCCTGGCCGGCCTGGCGCTCGTCGGCGGCCGCTACCTGCAAGCGACCTACCTGCGGCCGCTGCCCTGGGCAGACCGCGGGCACTTCAACGACCTGGGTGTCCTCACCGGGATCTACCTGATCACCGACATTGCCGGACGGCTGCGCTGGCTCGGTCAGGCAAGCCGCCTCAACGGTCTGACCGGGCGTCTCGACGGGCACGACCGCGATCCGGCCAAAAGGGCCGTCTTCGCCTGCGTGCGGGTCCTGCACTTGGACGACCTGACGCCCACCGAGGCGCTGGACGCCATTGAGGGGCGGTGCGCGGACCTGCTCGGCGTCCGGCAGAGCATGAAGCCGCGCCGCTGGCCCCCGGCGACGAACTGGCTGTCCTTGGTTGCCTAACGCGATGGTGGCCGACACCCACATAGGTGTCGGCCACCACCCAGTGGTGACCCCGATCCGCCGTCAGCCTTCGGGCAGGTGGTCGACGGCGATGGTGGCGAAGTCCTCGGGAGTTAGTGTGCGGATGCCGACTCGATGATGACTGACGGGGAACTCGGTTCACGTACTGCGGAGCCGGGTGACCGTGACGACCGCGTGCCGAGTCGTCCCGCGACCTGGTGGCCATCAAGGGCAGCAACCGTTCCCGGGCGGGTGCAACACGCGGAGCCCAAGAGCCCGTGTTGCATCTGTGATGATCTGCGGGGTTTTGTCGGTGGTAGTTCGGCATCGTGATGTCAGTGCGGGAGATGCGAGGTTTCGGCAGGTCAGTTCGTTGCCGTGTGGGCTTCGGATGGTGACAAAAATGCCGATCTAAGGGTTGTCCCGTAAATGATCTCCGGATCGCCCTGGGCAGGGCTTGCCGCCGTACGAGCCGCTGATCTATCCAGCGAGGGCGAGGTTGTGC
>NZ_JBSFTU010000060.1:0-31713 GCF_053591435.1 Streptomyces sp. NPDC003027 | reverse complement strand
GAACAGTACGGGGTGAGTTCCAGCATGTCGGAAGCACGCACGGAGGGGTCGGAGCCGCACGGCGCGGTCCCTACCGGCACCGTCAGGCGTGCCGGCGCGTCCGCCCACCGGTGAACAGCCGGTAGAGGGCGAGCAGGATCATCGAGCCGATGATGGCCGCGATCCAGGTGGACAGCTCGAAGAAGCCGTCGATCGACTCGACACCGAAGAGCACCTTTCCCAGCCAGCCGCCGAGCAGCCCGCCGGCGATGCCGATCAGCATGGTGATGATGAGCCCGCCGGGGTCCCTGCCCGGCATGAGAGCCTTGGCGATCAGACCGGCCAGCAGTCCGATGACTATCCAGGCGATGATGCCCATGGTGGTCCTCCTTCTGGGCTTGGCTTTCTGCCTCGTTTTCCTTCCTCCATCGGATGCGCGCCACGGCCGGATCCAAACGCGTGGGACGCCCCCGAGATGCCCCTCAGGACGGCGAACCGTCCGCGCCGGCCGTGGTGATGCGTGCACAGCCGGCGACCACCGCGGCGAGGCTGCCCTCCGTGCGCAGCAGCTCCCGCTGGACGCGGGCGCCGTTGCCCCGTGCCAGCAGGTCGGCGATGCCCTTCCGGACCCGCTCGGCGTCGCCCAGGTCCTCCAGGGCCGGCTCCACATGGCGGTACAGCGCCTGGACGACGCTCTCGGCCGGTGCCTCCCGCATCGTCTCGGGGTGGATGAGGGGGCCGTCCAGACCGGAGCGGCCGGCCCGCCACGAGGCGAGCCGCAGCAGGCTCGTGCCGATCCGGGGCGGCGGTTGCCCTTCCCTCCAGGCGCGCGCCGACGTCTCGACCAGGGCGCGTATCAGGGCCGCCAGCAGGACCGGCGTGGACGCCTCCAGGCATACGTCGGCCACCCGCACCTCGACCGTGGGATAGGACGCGGACAGCCGGGCGTCGAAGTAGATCATCCCCTGGTCGCGCAGGACTCCGGTGTCGAGCATGGCCTTGACCTGCTCGTGGTAGCGGTCCGCGGAGCCGAAGACGTCCACCGGGCCGGCCGAGGGCCATCGGTTCCACACCCGGCTGCGATAGCTGCCGTAACCGCTGTCCTCGCCCTGCCAGTACGGCGAGTTCGCGCTCAGCGCCAGGAGAACGGGGAGCCAGGGCCGCATGCGGTCCAGTACGGCGACGCCTTCCTCGTCGGACTCGACCGACACGTGCACATGGCAGCCGCAGGTCAGCTGTTCCTGCGCGGTCAGACCGAACTGCCGGCCCATCCACTCGTACCGCTCCCCCACGTTGAGCGAGGGGCTCACCGGCAGCGGTGAGGTCCCCATCGCGGTGACGACCGCGCCGACGGTCGCCGCGTGGCGGGCCGACTCGCGGCGCCACCGGACGATCTCCTCCTGGAGCTCGTCCATGCTGGTCACCGGCTTGGTCGCGAACTCCAGCTGCTCCTTCTGGAGTTCCTTCTCGAAGTCGCGGTCGTCGTCCCGGCTCTCGCGGTCGGCGGCGCGTTCCGCCGCCGCCAGGACGGCGCCGGCGAGCGCGCGCGGCGCACCGCTGTCCGCGTCCACGATCAGAAGTTCCTCTTCGACACCTACGCTGCGCACATCTCCACCCCTCGGTCGGACTCTTTGGTTGCTGCCTCTGTCCACGCACCCGGATCGGAAACTCGCAAGACCACCAAGACCTGCGTTTCTCCCTGACCGTGACGAGTTGACGCCACAGAGTGAGCAGTCTCGTGTGGGTGCGGCGCGGAGCGGGCAGAACCCGTTCGGACATTTCGTACCGGCGGGGCAGAGGAGTCACGATGCTGAGGGAGATCATCGACCGGCTGAAACGGCTCCGGCGCCGACAGGGCGGGGCCACCTCCGACGGCGCGCCCCGCACCGGGGAGCCGGTCTTCACGGCGGACTTCGCCTCGACGGAGCAGTGGGTCGCCGGACGGTCCTGGGCCTATCCGAACGGCGGTCCGACCAATCCGGGGGACGACAAACTCGACCATCTCGTCGAGGACGCCGCGTACAGCCGCTCGGGGCGGTTCCTGGCGACCCGGCGCACCGACGGCAACTGGAACGCCGGCCTGCTCACGACGGAGGGCAGCGCGGAGGGCTTCATGGTCCGGGCCGGTGACATCCTGGAGGCGCGGGTACGGCTGCCGGAGGAGCTGGGCGCCTGGCCGGCGATCTGGACCTGGCGCGACGGCGACCAGGAGATCGACGTCTTCGAGTACCACCCGGACAACCCCGATCTGCTGGAGCTGTCGAACCGGGTGCGCGGAGGACACCTCTACTACCGGGATCCCTCGATCCGGCCCGGCGCGTGGGTGGACCTGAGGGTCGAGTTCGGTGCCCGCTCCGTGGTGTGGCACGTCAACGGTGAGCGGGTGTTCGCCGACCGGCGGGGGGTGGGCCGCCGGTGGCGGGCGTATCTCATCGTCAACCTGTCCGTCTGCGCCGGGCGCCACCACCCGCCTCCCGAGCCCGGCACGTCGGAGATGTCCTTCGAGGTGTCCGACCTTCGCGTCCACCGGCCTTGAGGGCGCGCCCCGGGGATGAAGGCGCGTGCCGGGGGCATGCGGAGAGGATGCGAGAAGGTGAGGGGACTCCCCCGCGCGAGCCGCGGGCCCGCGCGCGTGCGGCCGGTCTGCCGGTCGTGGCCGTCGCCCTCCTGGTGGGGGCGCTCCTGGTCGTCCTCCTCGGGCGGTCCGGCCTCTTCCCCGGTCTCGGCGGGGTCATCGGTCTGGAGACGAAGGACCGTTCGGGCCCGGCGCTGCTGAAATCCGTCCAGGACATGCACCGTTACGAAGGTGCCGCCGGGAACTTCCAGATCGTGGTGGACCTGGAGAAGGACGCGCGGCTCCTTCCTGACGCGATCCGGGGCACCCGTACGCTCTTCGTCGCCAGTGGCACGGTCGGCGCCTATGTCGATCTGGGCGCCGTCGGCCAGGACAGCGTCACGGTGGACGAGAAGCGCACCTCGGCCACGCTGCGCCTGCCGCACGCGCGGCTCGACGAGCCGTCGCTCGACCCGGAGAAGTCGTACGCGGTCTCCAAGCAGCGTGGGCTCCTGGACCGGCTGGGCGACCTGTTCTCCGACAACCCCGCCGACGAGCGGGCCGTACACGCGCGCGCCGCCGAGCGCATCGGCGAGGCCGCGCGGGAGAGCGATCTGACCCTGCGGGCCGAGAAGAACACCACGGCCATGCTGGAGGGGATGCTGCGCGCGCTCGGCTTCGAGCGGGTGACGGTCACCTACGTCTGAGACGTCAACCCCGGGGACTCCTTCCACCTTTCACCCGCCTTTTACCGGATCGGTGCGTGAATTCGCCGTCGGCGGTTACGAGGGGAGGAGCACGGCGCCGCTCAGGCAGCGCGATCTCCCCGAGGGAAGTGGTGACGATGTCCGAACCGAACCGACCCGAGACCGCGGAACGAAGGCTGACGCCTCCGGTGCGGGCCTGGCACACGACGGCCCGTCAGGTGCAGGGAGGCGTCGACCTTTCCGTGCCCGCGACGTTCGAGTACGACCCCGACGACCCGTGGGCGGTTCGGATCGGCTTCCGGTTGCCGCTCGGCAGGGTCGTCGTCTGGGCGTTCTCCCGGGACCTGCTCCGCTCGGGCACCCGTGTCCTGAGCGGCGAGGGTGATGTGCGGCTGTGGCCGCTGCGCCGCGGCGGCAGGGAGGGGCGCGTCCGCATGCGGCTGGGCGCGGCCGGGGCGTTCGCGCTGGTCGACGTCGACCGCGCGGGCCTGCGGGACTGGCTGAGTGAGACGTACGCCGCCGTGCCGGAGGGGAGCGAGGCCGCGCGGATCGACTGGGAGGCCGAGACTCCGCACTTCTTCGCGCGGCGATGAGTATCCGCGGCCGGGGTGACGGAGTTTCAAGTACCGCACACGGGTGAGCCGAGTAGGAGAGACACGACCAGTCGTATACGAACAGGAGATACCGATGGAGAGCTGGCGCGCATCCGCGGCCTGCCAGAACGTCGACCCCGACCTTTTCTTCCCGGTGGGGACCGGCGCACCCGCCTTGATCCAGGCCGAGGAGGCCAAGGAGATCTGCCGGCGATGCCCCGTGCGCGAGGCGTGCCTGCGCTGGGCGATGGACGACTCCCGTCAGGTGACCGGGGTGTGGGGCGGTCTGCGGGAGGACGAACGGCAGGCGCTGAAGCGCCGGTTGCGGCGCCGGGCCAAGGAGCGGACCTGAGCGCGGCGGTCGCGCCACCGGGTCGAAGAGACGGAGGGAGCCCCGCGCCCAGGCGCGGCGAGGCTCCGCGGGGCGAAGGTGGGGGCGGGGGCTGGTTGCCGGCCGGGGCAGCGGTCAGGGCGAGACCGAGGGCACGTTCGGAGCAGAGGGCACGTACGGAACACGGGTCGGGGCGCGGGTCAGCTCAAGGGGAGACGCGCCCTGACCCGCTTGCCGTAGGGCGCCACGGCCTCGGTCTCGACGCCGTCGCAGAGCGCCAGGACGATCTCCATGCCGTGCTGCCCCAGCCGGTCCGGGTCTCGCGGGCGGGCCACCGGGGTCACCGGGCGCGTGTCGAGGACGCATATCTCCAGTGTCCCCGCGTACAGGGAGAGTTCGAGCCGGCAGGGGCCGGGGGCGTACTTCACGACGTTGGTCACGAGTTCGCTGACGACGAGGCGGGCGGCGTCGACGTCCTGCGCCGGGTACGGCCCGCGGCCGGTCGCGGCCGCCCCGTGGAGGAATGCGGCGGTGAAGTCCCGGGCCTCCGCGATGGCGCCCTGTGCCTTATCGAACTCCACGACGGCGTGCAGGGCGTCGCCCTGACGCAGGCCGGTCTCGCTCACCTCGGTCATGTCGTTCCCCGTTCGCCTTCCACACCCTGTCCCTGGTTCCTGTCGCCGCCCCGAGCTTCCTACGCCGAACAGCATTGCCCCTGTCGCTCTCCCGCCGGGCCTGCTTGCCCGGCCGCCCAGCACGGAACGGCCTCACCAGAAGGGGGTTGGTGAGGCCGTTCCGTATGCGGGAAGGGAGCTCGCCCCTCGACGTGACCCGCTCGGGTCTACGCCTGGGTGAGCATTCCCTTGCGCAGGCGCTCCAGATTGCGGGAGAGCAGCCGGGAGACGTGCATCTGGGAGATGCCGAGCTCCTTGCCGATCTCCGACTGCGTCAGCTCCTCGACGAATCGCAGGTGCAGGATGCGGCGGTCGCGGTCGTCGAGCTCCTCCAGCAGGGGCGCGAGCGTGTGGAAGTTCTCGAAGAGCTCGAGCGCCGGGTCCTCCACCCCGATGAAGTCGGCGAGCGCCGCGTCGCCGTCCTCTCCGTCCGGGCCGACGGCGGCGTCGAGGGACGTGGAGTTGTACCCGTTGGAGGCGATGCGCGCCTCGATCACCTCGTCCTCGGAGAGGTTCATCAGGGTCGCCAGCTCCGCCACGCTCGGCGCGCGGCCGAGGCGGGAGCTCAGCTCCTCCGTCGCCTTGGCCAGCTCCACCCGGGCTTCCTGCAGCCGGCGCGGTACGTGGACCGCCCACGAGGTGTCGCGGAAGAAGCGCTTGATCTCCCCGACGATGTACGGGACGGCGAAGCTGGTGAACTCGACCTCACGGGAGAGGTCGAACCGGTCGATGGCCTTGATCAGGCCGATGATGCCGACCTGGACGATGTCCTCCATCTCGTCGCCGCGGGCCCGGAACCGGCCGGCCGCGTAGCGCACGAGGGACATGTTCATCTCGATCAGCGTGTTGCGCGCGTACTGGTACTCGTGGGTCCCCTCCTCCAGTACCGCCAGCTTGTCGAAGAACACCTTCGACAGCTCACGTGCGTCCTTCGGGGCGACCTTGCGGGGAGCTTCGAGTACGGGAAGGTCCCCCACACCCGTCTCGACACCGGCCCGCGTCTCCGTCGTCACCTCAGTCGGCACTCTGATGACCTCCCTCGTCCGTCGCTGCTCGTATCCCCCGTGAGGGCCTCGCCTACCCCCACTTCCGCGAGGCATGCCAAAAAATTCTCGTCGGGAGAAAAAAATTTTCGGCCACCCCAGTCCACCACGCCCGAGCGGGTCACGCGAGGGAGAGGCGGGCCCGGACCCGCTTGCCCGACGGCTGCGGCTCCACGCTCACGCTCTCGCAGACCGCCACGACGATCTCGACGCCGTGCTGGCCGATGCGGCGGGGGTCGTGCGCCCGGGGCACCGGGGAGGCGTCGAGGTGGTCGAAGACCGAGATCTCCAGCGCGCCGTCGAACAGCTCCAGGGTGACCCGGCAGGGGCCCGGTGCGTGCCGCACCGCGTTGGTCACCAGCTCGCTGACCACGAGACGCGCGAGATCGATGCGCTCCCGGCTGACCGGCTCGCCTCCCGCGGCAGGTGCGGCGGCGAGGAAGTCGGCGGTGAAGTCACGAGCCGACGCGATCATGCCGTCGCCGCCGTCGGCCCCTCCGTAGTCCACGCTCGCGCACAGCGACGGTCGGCGCACCGCGCTTCTCCTGGCGATCGCCTCGGCCATCGCCCCTCCTCCCTCACGAGGCTGCTCGTTCCTCGCTTCATCGGGCGCATTTTCCCATGCCCGCCCGTTCCATTCCGTTCACATCCGAGAAATGTGGACGGGGCGGGCCTGGCGTGGTTCCGGGCCGTGCCAGTCCAGGCACAGGACGAGGATGTCGTCCGGCGTCGCGCGTCCGGACTCCCGCAGCGCCCGGACGACGGAGCGGGGGGTCTCCGCGCAGGCCAGGTGCCGCGTGGATTCGATCGCCCGGGCCACCGGCAGGTCCGGAGCGCCGTCGTCGCCCGCTCCGGCGGGCTCGGCGGGGTCGCAGGCGAGGAAGACGAGCCGGTCGCCGGGGCGGACGCACAGGCGCTGGGCCGCGTAGACGGTGTCCTCGAACATGCCGAGGGGGAGCTGGCGCTCCAGTTCCAGCCGCTCGGTGACGGCGCCGCGGAGGCGCCAGACCGTCGGTGAGCCGGCGTCGACGACCTGCACCTCACCGGTGGCGCGCGCGAAGCTCATCAGCAGGGCGGAGAGACATCCCTCTCCTCTGTACTGTCCGTAGAGCGCCTGGTCGGTCAGGCTGGCCTGGCCGACGACGTCGAGGCCGGCGCGGCGGGCGTTGCGGATGGCGTTCAGGGCGAGGTTGCTCACCAGGACGGCCTGGGTGCCGGGACCGGCGCCGTTGGCGACGACCAGGGTGAGCTCCTCCCCCGTCACGGACCAGTCGAGGACATGCCCGCCGGAGGAGTAGGCCGGCTCCCAGTACGCGTGCAGGTCGAACTCCTCGCCGACGCAGGCCCGCCCGGGCAGCAGGTCCCACTGCATCTCACCGGGGACGTTGAGGGCGCGCGCCCTGCGGGTCCGCCGGTAGACGTCGGTGTGGCGGTCGGCGACGCGCAGGGCGTGTCCGAGCATCTCGGCGATGGCGGCGAGGTCCTCGGTCGTCTCCGGCGTGGCCCGCTCCGCGGGCAGGTCGACCACAAGAACCCCACAGCGATCGCCTCGAACCGTCACAGGAAGGAACGCGGTCGCCGTGGGTCCGTCTCCGCCGGAAAGATATGGTTGCTGTGTGGAGAAGGCGTGACCCGCGGGCCCCGATTCCACGGTCACGGGCTGCGACCCGCCCGGAGCCTGCGCGGGCTCGACGGGGCGGAGTTCCGTGAGGCCGTAGTCGACGAGCAGGAGGTCGGCGGAGAACGCGGCGAACTGCTGTGCCAGATCGATACGGAGGGAGTCCAGGAGGCGGTGTGCCGGCGCCGCGCGCAGAGCGCGTTCCACTGTCACGCGTCGATCCACCGAATCCGTACCGCCTTCTGGAGAGATGTAGATGACCGGCGCGTCGCGAGACCGACGGCCTCGGCCCCGGACGCCTGAGGAGTGTCAGTAGCCATGGACACGAACCCCGCCCCGTCTCAGCGGGAGCCGCAGGAGACGACGGAGGCAGCGCGGGAGCTCATCGAGCTCCTGGAGGTGTTGTGGGAACGCGGCCGGGACATGGTGTCGTCGACGCCCGTGTCGGCCTCTCAGCTCCGTGTGCTCTACAGCCTGGACCGCGAGGAGGGCATCAACCTCCGCGCCCTGGGCGAGCTGCTGGGCTCCGCGCCGCCTTCGGTGAGCCGCATGTGCGACCGGCTGGAGGCGCTGGGGTTCGTGCAGCGGCTGCCCAGTCCCGTCAGCCGCCGGCAGCTCGAACTGCACCTGACCGTCCGGGGCAAGGCGTACCTGCGGGACCTGCGGGTCCAGCGGGAGGAGTCCCTGCTGGCCGTCATCACCGCCATGACGCCGACGACCCGCAAGGCGCTGCTGCGCGGACTGACCGGGTTCCAGGAGGCGTTGGACAAGGAGAACCCGACTCCGCGCCGCAGCACGCCGCTCGGGAACGCCCGGTCCGCCTGACCAACGCCTGCCGTGATCGTCGTCCGGTCACGCGCCCCATGTCCCACTTGTCACCCTCTGGTCGCCTACGCCATGTCCACTCCCGGGCACGAGCCAGGTGTTGCACCAAGGATACATTTGCCGGACGGCAACTATTGACACATGGTCATGTGATTCCGGGCGGACCACCGAGGTCCGGGCCCCCGCGACGGCAGGCGGAGGGGCCCGGTCGGTCAGGCGTCGGCGTACTCCGGCGGCGCGCTCTGCCGCTCGTCGCCCGGAGCGTCGTCCTGGCGGCCCCGCCAGTCGAGGCAGACCACGAGCGCGTCGTCCTCCAGAGGGCTGCCCCCGTGGTACGCCGAGAGCTCGCGCAGGACGGCACCCGGCACCTGGGTGGGAGGCAGCAGCCTCGTCGAGGTGAGCGCCCGGGCGAGGGCACGTTCGCCGTAGCTCTCGCCTTCCGGGGACGCCGCGTCGTACACCCCGTCGCTCCCGAACAGCAGCCGGTCACCCGGAAGCACCGTGAAGCGCTCGGTGACGTAGACGGTGTCCTCGAACATCCCGAGCGGCAGCTGGGACTCGAACGAGACCCTCTCGACCGCGCGGTCCCGCAGCCGCCAGAGCCGGGGCGAACCGGCGTCCACGGCCTCCACCTCTCCGCTGGTGAGGTCGAAGCGCAACAGGAGGACGGAGACATAGGACCGGCCGCGGTACTGCGCGTACACGGCCTGGTCGGCGAGCGCCGCCTGGTCCGCGAGGTCGAGGCCCGCGCGGCGGGCGTTGCGCAGGGCGTTGATGGCGAGATTGGTCAGCAGGGCGGCCTCGATGCCCTCGCCCATCCCGTTGGTGACGGTCAGCGTCAGGTGGTCGGCCGACGCGGACCAGTCGTAGTTGTCGCCGAAGATGGCGTAGGCGGGCTCCAAGTGGGCCCCGAGCGAGAACTCGGGCCGGGCGCAGGACCGGCCCGGCAGGAGCTGCCACTGCATCTCGGCCGCCAGCGTCAGCCGGGCGGCCCGGCGCGCCAGGACGTACAGGTCGGTGTCGCGCTCCGCGACCAGGATCTCGTGGCCGAGCGCCTCGCAGATGTGCTGGAGCTCCCCCAGCTGCGGAAGGATGTCGTGGTCCTTCGCCACCGTCACCGTCAGGACGCCCATCCGGTCTCCCCTGATGGTGACCGGCAGGTGCGCCTGGACGGAGTCGGCCGTGCTCGACACGTACGGCTCCTGGGCACCGAAGGCACGGCCCTGCGGGCTGCTGTGGATGGGCACGGACCACTCCGCGTGGGGCTTGCTCCCCACCAGCTGGAGCGAACGCAGGCCGTAGTCGGCCAGCCGGAGTTCCACGTCCACGGCGCCGTAGTACGTCCGCAGAGCCTCCTCCACGACACTCATCAGCATGTGCGGAGCAGCCCGGCGCAGCGCCTGCTCGACAATGGCGATCTCGTCCACGTGCTCCCGCTTCTCTTTTTCCGCTCTGTTCCGTCCGGGACTATCTCGCGTGGCCGGCCGCCACGAGCGCCTGCGCCACATCGGCGTGCAGGGGCGTCGTCATCGTCAGGCCCGTGATCTCCAGAATGCGCCGTACGGCCGGGGTCGGCGCCACGAGATGGAGATCACCCCCGGACTCGCGGGCGTCGCGCGCCGCCCGGATCAGGACGTTCAGGCCGGACGAGTCCATGAACGCCAGGCGGGAGAGGTCGAGCACGAGGTGGCGGCGGCCGTGCACGAACTGGTTGGCCAGGTGGTGGTGGAGCAGCGTGGCCGTGTCGATGTCGAGTTCGCCGCCCACGGCCAGTACCGCCGTGTCGGTGTCGCGGATCTCGACCTCGACGTCCAGGTTCGCTTCTCGCTCGGTCATGGTCCTGCTTTCGGGGGTGAGGGAACGGATGGTGGGGCGGGGGTCAGGAGACCCGCACCCCGATCAGGCACGTGTCGTCGTCCGTGTCGGACTTGCTGTGGGTCAGCAGGGTGTCGAGCCGGCGTTCCAGGGTGTCGGCCGGCGCCTGAGCGGAGGCGATGAGCTGGGCCAGGGAGTCGTGCACGGCCGTGTCCCGGCGCTCGACCAGACCGTCGGTGTACATCAGCACCGTGTCCTCCGCCTCCAGCTGGATCTCCGCCTCCTCGTACTCGGCCTCGGCGAGGGCGCCCAGGAGCAGCCCCTTCAGCAGGGGCAGCGTCGTGGCTCCGGTGCCGCGCACCAGGACGGGGGGAAGGTGCCCTGCCCTGGCCCAGCGCAGCGTACGGGTTTCGGGGTCGAAGACGCCGCACACGGCGGTGGCCGTGACCTGTTCGGTGAGGTGGTGCGCCACGATGTTCAGCCAGGAGAGCAACTGCGCGGGGCCCGCTCCGGTCACGGCGAGGCCGCGCATCGCGTTGCGCAGCACGACCATCCCGGTGGCGGCCTCGATGCCGTGGCCGGCGATGTCCCCGACGCACAGCAGGACCTTCTTCGACGGCAGCACCACGGCGTCGTACCAGTCACCGCCCACCAGGGACTCCGTCTCCGCGGGCCGGTAGCGCACCGCGATCTGCAGGCCCGGGGCGTCGAGCGGGCCCCTGGTGGGCGGCATGATGGCGTGCTGCAGCTGGAGCGCCAGCCGGTTGCGCTCCGCGGACTCCTGCTCCGTGACGGCGAGCCGGTCACGGGTCGCCGCCAGGGCGACCTCCGTCCAGTGCTGCGAGGAGATGTCCTGATAGGCACCCCGTACGGCGAGGAGGCGCCTGTCCGGACCGAGGACGGGTTCGGCGATCACCCGGATGTGCCGGGTCACCCCGTCGGGCCGCAGCAGGCGGAAGGCGGCCGAACTCGCGCGCCGGTGGTGCAGGACCGCCTGGAGGAAATGGCCGATGGTGTCGGCGTCGTCCGGATGGGCATGGGCGGCCAGGTCCCGCAGGGGCACGGGCGCCTCGCCGAATTCTCTGCCGTACAGGTCGAAGAGCTGCCCGTTCCAGGTGATCTCGCCCGTCAGGACGTTCTCCTCGAACCCGCCGATGCGGCCGAGGCGCTGGGCGTGCTGCAGCAGACTCGCGAGCCGGGCCGTCTCGTCCTCGATGCGCCAGATGAGCAGCACACCGCCGCCGTGGCGGCTGATGCTGAGGTCGGCGGCGGAGGCGAGGGGCACCTGGTCCACCAGGGCGGTGAGCGGCGCACGGCGGGCGCGGAAGGGTTCGCCGGTGGCGTAGACGCGCTCGATCCGCTCGAAGAGCTCGCTGTGACCGGCCGCCGTGGGGTACGCCTCCAGGAGCAGGGACCCGTCGACGGCGCTCCTGGGCCGGCCCGCCGGGTCCTGGAAGTGGTCGTTGGCATGGTGGATGCGGAAGTCGCGCAGATAGCCGTCCGCGTCCAGGTGGGGGGTGAGGACGAGGGCGGGGTCGTAGAGGCCGTCGGAGAGGTCCACCAGTTCGGAGACTCCCGGCGGCTCGTGCGAGGGCGCCGGCCCCGGGTCGCCGACGAGGTTGTCCAGCGTGTGGGCGCACAGCTCGGCCAGCGCTTCGATCTGGCGCTCCACGGCCTGCGGCTGCCGCTCCAGCGGCTGGGGCCAGCAGATCTCCAGGACGCCGAGGATCCGTCCGCCGGTTCCGGCGGGCACCACCACGCGGCCGCCGTCCGGGTTCCGGGCGGAGCCGATGGAGGGAATGCCGGTGGCCCCGAGCGAGGGGAACCAGACGGTGCCGCGCTCGGTGAGGGCCTGGCGCGCCGCGGTCGCCACCCCCGGGGGGACGTAGCGCCAGCGCGCGGGTTCGTCGGCGCCGAAGCCCGCGTGGCCGCAGAGGCTGAGAGAGGCGTCGGATCCCGCGGTCCACACGGCGACGGCCGTGGCTCCCAGCGGCGCGAGCGCGTGGGCGAGGAGGGACTCGGCCACCGCCTGGGTGTCGCCGGCGTTCAGGGCGGCGCTCTCGGCCGTGCGCAGCCGGACGGCGACCGACGGTCCGGACCCCTCGTCCCCGTCCGGTCCGCCGCCCTCCGGTTCGCCGACCGCACGCCGGACGAAGTCCTCGGCGACCTCGGCGACGCGGTCGTGGGCGGCCTGGTTGACGATGTCGGCGGCCAGCTCCAAGGGGGAGAGCCCGGCCTGGGCCGCGAGTTCGGCGAGTTGCAGGGCGGCCTGCGCCGGGCCGCACCGCAGCCGCTCGACGATCACGCCCTTGGCCAGTTCGATCAGGGCCCGTCCGTCGGCCGCGGCGTGCGCGGCCCGTACCTCCCCGCGAAGCCGTTCCACCGTCGCGGCCAGCCGGCCGACGGTGGAGTGCTGGTCCGACAGGGCGTCCTCCTGGTAGGAGGCGGCGTCGCCGTGCGGGCCGCCGCCCGCCGCGCTCCGGGGCGCCGGCACCGCCCCGCCTGCCGAGGCGGGCCGGACGGTCCCGGCTGCCGGTGCGGGCGGCGACGGCCGGGTGCCGTCGCCGAGGGGACGTGCGACAGGGTCTCCGCCGTGGTCGGGGGGAGCACTCATGGCGCGGACTCCTCGGGTGGGACGGCCTCGGGGGCCGGAGGGACGGACGGGCGGTACACGACGGCTGTGCGGTCGGGGGCGGGCGGCGCGCTGCGGGCCGGGTTGTGGACGCGGTTCACTGCCCGGCGCACAGCCACCGGCGGATGCAGGCGATCAGCTCGTCGGAGTCGACGGGCTTGGTGACGTAGTCGCTGGCGCCGGCGGCAAGGCTCTTCTCCCGGTCCCCGGGCATCGCCTTGGCGGTGACCGCGATGATCGGCAGTCCGGCATGGGCCGGCATCTGGCGGATCGCGGCGGTGGCGGCGTAACCGTCCATCTCGGGCATCATCACGTCCATCAGGATCAGGTCGATGCCGGGATGGGCGGCGAGCGCGTCGATGCCCTTGCGGCCGTTCTCCGCGTGCAGGACCTTCATGCCGTGCAGCTCCAGGATGCCGCTGAGGGCGTAGAGGTTGCGGGCGTCGTCGTCGACCACGAGCACCGTACGGCCGTGCAGGGCGGCGTCGACGGTCTGCGGGGCGGGCTGCCGCTGGTCGCCGCGGAGCAGGGGGACGACGTCGCCCGGCCGGTCGGCGAGCAGGTGCAGGGCGATCCGCTCACGGAGTTCGTCGAGGCTGGACAGCAGCTCCAGGGGCCGCTGGCGGGCGCGTGACTGCAGGCTGTGCTCGTGCTCGGCGGTGAGCCTGCGGTTGTTGTGGGCGAGTACGGGAACGGTGCGCAGGGCGGCGTCCCCGTCCATGGCGTCGAGGAAGTTCAGGGCCTCGTCGTCCGCCATGTCGAGTTCCAGGACGACGCAGTGGAAGGGCTGGGTGGCGAGGGCGGTCGCGGCCTCCTGGGGTCCCACGGCCGTCATCACCTCGATGCCTCCCCGGTCGGTGAAGTCCCGGCTGTCGGCCAGTTCGGCCACGGCGTTCTCGGCGACCAGTGAGAGGAGGCCTCGGGGGCGCTCCTCGATCACCAGCAGGCGCCGGGGCTGGCGTGCCTGCGGGGCGGCGGGCAGCGCGGGACGGCCGGCGCGGGCACCGGCCTGCACCTCCGCGGGCTCCGCCGTTTCGGCGCCCTGCCCGTCCTCGTGAGCGGCCTGGGGCTGGAAGTCGGCCCGGGCGACGGGCAGGTAGAGCGTGAAGGTGCTGCCCTCCCCGGGCTCGCTCTCGGCCGTCAGGGCGCCACCGAGCAGATAGGCGATCTCCCTGCTGATGGACAGCCCGAGGCCGGTGCCGCCGTACTTGCGGTTGGTCGTCCCGTCGGCCTGCTGGAAGGCGCCGAAGATGGCTTCGAGGTGCTCGCCGGCGATGCCGATGCCGGTGTCCTTGACGCGGAAGGCGACGACGGCGCCGCCGCGGTGCACGGTGCCGGGCAGTTCGTCGTCCGCGGCCGGCTCGATGCGCAGTTCCACGCTGCCGCGCTCGGTGAACTTGACGGCGTTGGAGATGAGGTTGCGCAGCACCTGCCGCAGCCGGGAATCGTCGGTGACGAGGTCCACGGGCACGCCGGCCGCGGTGGAGACGGTGAAGGCGAGGTTCTTCTGCGTGGTGAGGGGACGGAACGTCGCTTCGACGTAGTCGAGGAGCTGCCGCAGCGCGACCCGTTCGGGGTTGAGTTCCATCTTCCCGGCCTCGACCTTGGACAGGTCGAGGATGTCGTTGATCAGCTGCAGCAGGTCGGAGCCCGCGGAGTGGATGATGCCGGCGTACTCGACCTGCTTGGCGGTGAGATTGCGGGTCGGGTTCTGCGCGAGCAACTGGGCCAGGATCAGCAGGCTGTTGAGCGGGGTGCGCAGTTCGTGGCTCATGTTGGCGAGAAACTCGGACTTGTACTTCGACGCCAGAGAGAGCTGCTGGGCGCGGTCCTCGAGTTCCTGCCGGGCCTGCTCGATCTCCAGGTTCTTGGCCTCGATGTCGCGGTTCTGGGAGGCCAGCAGGGCCGCCTTCTCCTCCAGTTCGGCGTTGGAGCGCTGCAGCTCCTCCTGCTGCACCTGGAGCTCCTCGGAGCGGACCCGCAGCTCGTCGGCCAGCCGCTGCGACTCGCCGAGCAGTTCGTCGGTACGGGCGTTGGCGACGATCGTGCTGACGTTGACGCCCACGGTCTCCATGAGCTGTTCCAGGAAGTGCCGGTGCACGGAGGTGAACGGGGTGAAGGAGAGCAGCTCGATCGCGCCGAGGACCTGGTCCTCGACCACGATCGGCAGCACGATCAGGCTGCCGCGGGTGGAGCTGCCGAGTCCGGAGGAGATGGTGGCGTAGTCGCCGGGGACGTCGTCGGCGGCGATGATCCGGCGGCTGCGGGCGGCCTGCCCGACGAGGGACTCCCCCAGCCGGAAGCGGCGGTCGGCCGGGCTGCCGGCGGGGCGGCCGTAGGAGCCGACGATGCCGAGCTCGATGCCGTCGGGTCCGTCCTCCGCGAGGTAGAACGCGCCGTACTGGGCGGAGACGAGAGGGGTGAGCTCGTCCATGACGAGTTCGGCGACGACCGCCAGGTCGCGGTGGCCCTGCATCAGCGCCGAGATCCGGGCGAGGCTGGACTTGAGCCAGTCCTGCTCCTGGTTGGCCCGCGTGGTCTCCCGGAGCGAGCCGACCATCGAGTTGATGTTGTCCTTGAGTTCGGCGACCTCGCCGGAGGCGTCGACGGTGATCGAGCGGGTGAGGTCGCCCTCCGCGACCGCGCTCGCGACCTCGGCGATGGCGCGGACCTGCCGGGTGAGGTTGCCGGCGAGTTCGTTGACGTTCTCCGTGAGTCTCTTCCAGGTGCCGGAGACGCCCTCGACCTCGGCCTGACCGCCGAGGCGGCCCTCGCTGCCGACCTCACGGGCCACGCGGGTGACCTCGGCGGCGAACGAGGACAGCTGGTCGACCATCGTGTTGATCGTCGTCTTCAGCTCCAGGATCTCGCCCCGGGCGTCGACGTCGATCTTCTTGGACAGGTCGCCGTTGGCGACCGCGGTCGTGACCTGGGCGATGTTGCGGACCTGCCCGGTCAGGTTGTTCGCCATCGAGTTGACGTTGTCCGTGAGGTCCTTCCAGGTGCCGGCGACGTTGGGCACCCGGGCCTGGCCGCCGAGCCGGCCCTCGGTGCCCACCTCGCGGGCGACGCGGGTCACCTCGTCGGCGAAGGCCGACAGGGTGTCCACCATCGTGTTGATGGTGTCGGCGAGGGCGGCGACCTCGCCCTTGGCCTCGACCGTGATCCTGCGGGACAGGTCGCCCCTGGCCACGGCGTTGGCGACCTGGGCGATCGAGCGCACCTGGCCGGTGAGGTTGGACGCCATCACGTTGACGTTGTCCGTGAGGTCCTTCCAGGTCCCGGAGGCGCCGCGCACGGTGGCCTGGCCGCCGAGGTTGCCCTCGGTGCCCACGTCGCGGGCGACGCGGGTGACCTCGTCGGCGAAGGCGGACAGCTGGTCGACCATCGTGTTGATGGTCTCCTTCAGCTCCCGGATCTCGCCGCGCGCGTCGACGCTGACCTTCTGCGAGAGGTCGCCCTCGGCGACGGCGGTGGCGACCTGCGCGATGGACCGCACCTGGGTGGTGAGGTTCCCGGCCATGGAGTTGACGGAGTCCGTCAGGTCGCGCCAGGTGCCGGAGACGCCCTTGACGTCGGCCTGGCCGCCGAGGATGCCCTCCGTACCCACTTCACGGGCCATGCGGGTGACCTCGTCGGCGAACGAGGACAGCTGGTCGACCATCGTGTTGATGGTGTTCTTCAGCTCCAGGATCTCGCCCCGCGCGTCCACGTCGATCTTCTGCGAGAGGTCGCCCTTGGCGACGGCGGTGGCGACCTGGGCGATGTCGCGGACCTGGGTGGTGAGATTGCCGGCCATCGCGTTCACGGAGTCGGTGAGGTCCGCCCAGGTGCCCGAGACACCGGGGACGACCGCCTGGCCGCCGAGTGTCCCCTCCGTACCGACCTCCCGTGAGACGCGGGTCACCTCCGAGGTGAAGAGGGAGAGCTGGTCGACCATGCCGTTGAACACGGCGGAGATCTCACCCATCAGACCGTCGGCGTCGTCCGGCAGCCGGGTGCCGAAGTCTCCGTCCCGTACGGCGGTGAGGCCCACCAGGAGCTGCCGCAGTTCCGGCTCCTCCACGACGGCCGGTCCAGGCCGCCGTGCCGCTGAGGAGCTCTTGATCGTCGTCTCGGACATGACCCACCCTCGTTGGCTTCATCGACAGTCGCCGAGGGGCTTGCACAGTGCCGTGCCCCGCGGCCGGGACACCGCCCCTCCCGTACGCCTCCGGCACAGACCGTTGTCGTACGGCAATAAAGGCGAGCCTACCCCGCGTGATCGGCGGGAGGGAGACGGGTGGGAGTCACCGGAGCGAGCCGCTCCGGGCCCGCGCCCCGCTCTCGGGGCCGCGTACGCCCGCCGTACAAGCCCGCGTACGCCCCGCATACAAACGGAGAGCCGGGGTACGCGGCGGTTCGAACCGGGCGGTCGGCGCCCTGACGGCGAGGGGAGTTGCACTGTGTTGATGGCCCATCCTGCGGTGCTGAGCAACCTGATCGAGCAGTACGAGACGCTGCGGGTGCTGCACGCGGAGAACGGGAGCGCGGAGGTACGGCAGCGCATGGACGACATCGCGTACACGCTGTGTGTCTCCACCGGCACACGCGATGTGGACACGGCACTGATCGCCGCCCGCCATCGCCTGCCGGGCGCGCGGCCCGAGGACGACTCGGTGCTCATGGCCTGACGGGCCGCGCAGCCCGACAGCTCGTAGAGCCGGAGAGCCGTAGATCCCGTAGATCCCGGAGAGCCCGGAGAGCCTGGAGAGGCCGGAGCGAAGAGCCGGAAAGGCTCGAACGGCTCCCATCCGGTGGCCGAATCCGGCACATCCCGACGAGGGTGTGCCGGATTCGGCGCGTTCCGGGGCCGGCCGCGCCCGGACGCTCCTCTCAGGAGAGACGCCTCACAGGAGAGACGCCTCACAGGAGTGGTGGCGAAGCCGCGCCACGACCGGCGATTTCGCCGATGCCTTCGTCCCTCGTTGCCCGGACATTGACCGGGCCAGTCATTCCACGGCCGCTCCCGGCCGCCTCGGGAGCCGCCGCACACGACACGAGAGGACGACTCCGTCGTGAAACGACACCTCGCCGCCGCCGCGGCCGTCTGCTGTCTCACGGTACTCACCGCCCCCGGCGCCCGGGCCGCGGACAACCCCTACGAGCGCGGCCCCGCGCCCACCGTCGCGAGCATCGAGGCGCCGCGCGGCCCGTACGCCGTCGCCGAGACCCGCGTCTCCTCCCTCGCCGTCACCGGGTTCGGCGGCGGCACCGTCTACTACCCCACGTCGACCGCGGACGGGACCTTCGGGGCGGTGGTGATCTCGCCCGGTTTCACCGCGACCCAGTCGTCCATCGCCTGGCTGGGCCCGCGGCTCGCCTCCCAGGGCTTCGTCGTCTTCACCATCGACACGAACACCACGATGGACCAGCCCGACAGCCGCGGCCGTCAGCTCCTCGCGGCGCTCGACCACCTGACCCAGCGCAGCGCGGTCCGCGGCCGGATCGACGGCACCCGGCTCGGCGTGATGGGGCACTCGATGGGCGGCGGAGGCGCGCTCGAAGCGGCCAAGAGCCGGCCTTCGCTCCAGGCCGCGATCCCCCTGACCGGCTGGAACACGGACAAGACGTGGCCCGAGATCAAGACCCCGACCCTCGTCGTGGGCGCGGACGGCGACACGGTCGCGCCGGTGTCCTCGCACTCGGAGCCGTTCTACGAGAGTCTGCCGAGCTCTCTCGACAAGGCGTACCTGGAGCTCAACGGCGCCTCGCACTTCACCCCGAACACGTCGGACACGACGATCGCGAAGTACAGCGTCTCGTGGCTCAAGCGGTTCATCGACAACGACACCCGGTACGAGCAGTTCCTCTGCCCGCTCCCCCGGCCCAGCCTGACCATCGAGGAGTACCGGGGTACCTGCCCGCACTCCTGACCCGTCCCCGCCCCGGACCGCGCTTCTGCTCCACGCTCGCGGCGACGAGCCGCTTGTGCGCGCTCACAGCACCGCGCCCCCAGGTGTGGGCCAGGGCCCACCCCTGGGGGCTGTCGTCGGTCCCTACGGGGCAGTAGCGTGACGGCCGTGAGCGGAGGGACGAACGCGGCCGCTGCTCCGCGGCTGCACGACCGCACGACCGAGCTCGCCGCGGTGGCCTCGCTCTCGGCCCGCGTCGGCGCCGGGGCGAGCGGCGTACTGCTGATCACCGGCGGCCCGGGAACGGGTCGCACGGCGCTCCTCCACCACGCGGCGCGGAGTTTCGCCGGTACGGCGCGCCTGGTCACCGCACCGCCCGGCAACAAGGTCCCGTGGAGCGGGGTGCGGGGCCTGCTGTCCGCGCTCGGTCCCGGGCCGTCGGCGGCCCGGCGCGCCCTGCGGGTGGCGCGGGGTCCGGACGGAGTCGGCGCGGCCGTGGCGGGCCTCGCCCCCCAGCGGCCGCTGCTGCTGTGTGTGGACGACCACCACCTGTGGGACGCGCACTCGCGCGCCGCGCTCGCCTCGGCGCTGCGCGCCGGTGGCGGGCTCCCGGGTGTGGGGTGGGTGGTGTCGCTCGCCCGTCATCACCGGCCGCCGGACGTACCGGGAGCGCTGCTGCTGCGGCTGGGGCCGCTGAGCCGGGCGGGGGCGAGCGGTCTTCTGGACGACGTCTGTCCGGGCCCGCTCGCTCCCGACGTGCGGGAGCGGCTGCTCCGGGAGGCGGCGGGCCACCCCGGCATCCTGACCGCCACGGCCCGGCGCCTCTCGCCCGCGCAGCTAGCGGGCGACGCGCCCCTCCCCCGTCCGCTGACCGACGCGTGCGTCCTCACCGACGTGTACGGCGGGCTGCTCGACGCGCTGCCCGCCGAGTGGCGACGGCTGCTCGCGCTCGTGGCCGTCGCCGGCGAAGCGGGCACGGACCCGGCCACGGCGCGGCCCACGGTGGACGCGGGCGCCGTCCTGGCCGCCGCGCGGGCGACGCGTACCTCTCCGGAGGCGCTGGACGGACTGGTAGCGGACGGTCTGCTCGGCGGGGCGCGCCATGCGCTGCGCTTCGAGGACCCGTTCCTCCGCCGTGCCGTGCTCGCCGCGACACCGGCCTCCTGGCGCCGCTCGGCAGGGGCCCTCTTCGCGCCACGGCTGAACGACGGGGCGCCGTCGGACGGCACGGTGCTCGACCAGGCGGCGGAATTGCGGAGTCGTGCTCCCGGTGGCTCCGATCGCGGTGCGGTGGGTGCCGGTACGGCGAGCGGCGGACGGCGGGGCGCGCTGACGGGGGTGCGCGGCGAAGGGGACTCGGCCGCCGCCGCGCCGGCCTCGGACCGTGGCGCGCACCGACCGGTCACACCGCGGACGTCGCCCCTGCTCCGGGCACTCGGCCACCGGGCGGACCGGCTCCACGCCGCCGACGAGGTGCGCTCGCTCGCGGACGTGGTGCGCGGCCGGGCCGAACTCGTGCGCGGGCTCTCGGAGCTGGCCGATGGTCCGGCCGGTGACGCCCATCAGGCGCTGCTCCTGGCCTACGCGCTGCTGCGCGACGACGCCCCGCAGGAGGCGGCGGACGCCCGGCTGCTCGCCATGGAGGCCGCCTGGGCGGCGGGCGACCCCGCGGCCTGTCTGGTGGCGCTCGCCCCCGACGAGCCGGACGGCCCCAGGCACGGCGGCGGGCACGGCAGCGGGCATGGCACCGGGCTGCACCACACAGCCCGGCACGGCGACAGGGCCGGACACGACACGTCGCCGGACAACGCGGCTCAGGACCCCACAGCCCCCCACGGCGACACCGCCCGCCACCACCCGCCCCCGGGCGACGGCCGACGGCCCGGCGGCGCCGGCGCGGAGCGGGATTTCCTCGACGGGATGCGCGCGGCGCTCACCGCCCGGTTGCACGAGGCGCGGGCCCCGCTCGCGCGCGTGGTGGCGTGCGACGGTGAGGCCGACGAACCCCGGCTCCTGCTGCGCGCCGGGTCCGCCGCACTGGTCCTCGGGGACACCGCGTCGGCGGCCCGGATCCACACCCGGGCCCTCGCCCGGGTGCGGGCGGACGGCCGTACCGCCATGCTCCCCCGCGTGCTCGAGCATCTCGCCTATGCCGAGCTACGTGCCGGACGCCACGACCGGGCCGGCACGCACGCCCGGGAGGGCCTGCGCGCCGCCGAACTCACCGGCCAGCACAATGTGGCGGCCCATCAGCACGCCGTCCTGGCCCTGGTCGCCTCGGTCGCCGGCGACGCGGACTCCGTCGGCGACCATGCCCGGCAGGCGCTCGCGGTCGCGCGCCGCCACGGTCTCGCGCAGGCCGCCACGCTCGCCGAGTGGGCACTGGCCCGGACGGAGCTGGGCCGTGGCCTCGCCGCCCAGGCGGCGGCGCGGCTGGCGCGGCTGGTCCGCCCCGGACCCGGCGCCGGCCACTTCGCGCTGCGCATGCTCGTCGTGCCGTGCTTCGTGGAGGCGGCCGACGCGACGGGCCGGGCGGCCGAAGCGCGGCCGGCGGCCGAGGAGTTCGCCGCGTGGGCGGCCTACGGACTGGACCCGCAGGCTCCCGCCCAGCTGGCGCGCTGCCGCGCCCTTCTGGCGGCGGCGCCGGAGGACGCGGCGTACTGGTACGGCGAGGCGATGCGGCGGCACGACGCGTCCGGCAACGACTTCGAGCGCGCCAGAACCCTGCTCGCGTACGGCAAGTGGCTCCGGCGGCGCAGACGGCCGCTGGAGGCGCGCGTGCGGCTGAGCGACGCGCTCGTGACCTTCGAGCGGGCGGCGGCCGAGGTCTGGGCCGCCCAGGCGCGCGCGGAGCTGCGGGCCACGGGCGGAGCGGGCGGGGGCGCAGGCGGGCCGGCGGGTCCGGACGACCTGACGCCTCAGCAGCAGCGCATCGCCGCGCTGGCCGCCGAGGGCGCGACCAACCGGGAGATCGCCGGCCGGCTGTCCATCAGCCCCCGCACGGTCGACCACCATCTGCGGAACGTCTTCGCCCGGCTGGGCGTCCGGTCCCGGGTCGAGCTGTCGGGCGTGCTGGCGCGGGCCGCGAGGAGCGCGGACGAGCCCGCCGCCGTCCCGGGGCGCCCTTCCCGAGCCCGCAGGTGAGACGGGTCACCCTATGCCGTGTGTCACCTCCCCCAGGGCGGGAAGGCGAGCGGAGAGCGAATGCAGGGAAATCGGGAGGAAGGGTAACCAATATGCAGCCTCGCCATGAGGCAGGGCCCCATATGTCCACTCGTACGCGTCCCCTTGGGGTCCCGCCCCGCGACGGACCGGCGGTGCGCACCTCGGCCGAGGCCCGAGAGGCGACCAGGCGACGGCTCGCGAGCATCCGGCCGGTGGACCGGTCGCAGGTCGATGATCTGATGCTCGTCGTCTCGGAGTTGGTGACGAACGCCGAGCGGCACGCCGGGGGCGTCACCGGATTCCGCCTCGACCTGGCGCGTGACAGTGTCACGGTGTCGGTGACCGACGGGAGCGGCGAGCCCCCGACGGACCGGAGGACCGAAGCCCTGACGCCGGGCGGCTACGGCTGGCCCATCGTGCAGCACCTGTGCCGCGAGGTGATCGTGTCGGTGCACGGGGCCGGGAAGACGATCCGCGCGGTCGTACCCCTGGAGCAGTGAGAGGCAGGCGGGGAGCTTTTTCCGTCCGCGTGGTTTACGACCGCGATTCGAGGTCAGGCGCCCTCTCATCAGACGGGATCCACGGCACCAGGGAGTGATCAGACGTGTCCGGTGAGGAAAAGTCGAAGGCCAAGACCGAGCAGGCCAAGGGCAAGATCAAGGAAGCGGCGGGGCGGCTGACGGGCGACGAGCGCCTTGAGGCCGAAGGCCGGGGCGAGCAGGTCAAGGGCGACGCGCGGGACGCCAAGGAGAAGGCGAAGGACGTATTCAAGCACTGACCTCGTCCGGGCGGCGAAAGGGGCGGCTCCGCGGTGGCGGAGCCGCCCCCCTCCGCGCGCTCTTCCGCTTCCGCCGTGCGGCCCGGACAGAGGCCGACCGCTTCAGGAGCCTTCTTCGATGAACCACGGGACCACGGGACACGAACAGCCCGGCTTCCACTCACCCGCCGCCGCCTTCGAGTCCTATATGGCCGTGTTGGAGGACAGCGCGGAGGAACTGTACGAAACCGCCCCGTGCGGCTATGTGTCGATCCTGCTGGACGGCACGATCGCCAGGATCAACACCACCCTGCTGCAGTGGCTCGGGCTGAGCCGGAGCTCCGTGGTGGGCCGCATGGCCTTCGGCGACCTCCTCACCCCGGCGGGCCGGCTCTCGTACGAGGCGCAGCTCGCGCCCGCGCTCCGGCTGAACGGCGAGGTGGGCGGCGTCTCGCTGGAGTTGTCCCGGTCCGGTGAGCCGCTCCCGGTCCTGGCCAGCGCCATAGTGCGGTCGAGTTCCGACGGGCGGCCGCTGCTCGCGAGGATCACCCTGACCGACGCGCGGGACCGGCGCGCCTACGAGGTGGAGCTGCTGCGCAGCAGGGCCGAGGCCGAGGAGGCCCGCCGCGCGGCGGAGGCCGACCGGGCGCGGCTCCAGGACGCGTTGGCGGTGCTCCAGCGCAGCCTGCTGCCGGCGCGCCTGCCCTCCGTCCCGGGACTCGAGGCCGCTTCGTACTACCACACCGCCTCTCCCGACCGGCTCGGCGGCGACTTCTACGACCTGTTCCCGCTGGACGGGAAGCGCTGGGCCTTCTTCCTCGGGGACGTGTGCGGCAAGGGTCCGGAAGCCGCGGCGCTGACCTCGCTGACCCGGTACACCCTGCGGACGGCCGCGCTCCACGACTCCGACCCCGTCGCCGCTCTCCGTACGCTCAACACGGCGCTGACGGAGCAGAGTCCGGCGGGAGAGACCTGCTACTGCACCGCCGTGTTCGGCGTGCTCGAGCCTCAGGGCGAGAGCGGGTCCTTCGCCCTCGAACTGGCCTCCGGGGGCCACCCGCCCGCGCTCGTCCTGCGGAGCGACGGACGGGCGGATTTCCTGCCGACGCCGGGAGGACTGCTCGTCGGCATCCTTCCCGACGCGCAGTTCGTCGCCGCGCGGACGGTCCTGGAACCCGGTGACAGCGTGCTGCTGTACACCGACGGCCTCACCGAGGCCCGTACGGGAGCCGGTTACGATTTGTTCGGTGACGAGGCGCTGCGGGAGTTCGTCGCCGAGCGCACCCCGGCGACGCCCGCTCGGATCGTCACCGCCCTGACGGGGCTTCTGGAGAGCTTCGGCGACGGGCTGGGCGACGACACCGCCCTGCTCGCCCTGGGGGTTCCTCTCGACGGCCCCGCCGTCGAACGACGCTCCGTTGACCGAGGCTCCGCAGACCGAGACACTCGAGACCGAGACACTCCGGACCGACCCTCCGCCGATCGAGACTGATCATGACCATGCTGGACATCATCACCCGTACCACGCCCGCCGGTCCCGTCCTCACGCTCAAAGGCACCCTGGACTACGAGAGCGCGCCCCGCCTGCGCGAGGAGGTGCGGGCCGCCGATCTCACGCCCGGGTCCCTGCTCGTCCTGGACCTGACCGATCTCGACTTCTGCGACTCCAGCGGGATCAACACGTTCCTGACGGCCCGCAACACCGCCACGGCGGCGGGTGCCTCGATCGCGCTCGCGGCGGTGCCACCGCCGGTGGCCCGGGTCATCGGCATCGTGGGCCTCGACCAGATCTTCGCCATCCACCCCGACAGCGACAGCGCGGCGGACTCCCACCTCGCCCGCTCCTGACGAGGGTGTCGTCGCGGCGTACGGAGGAACACCAGGCGCCGTTTTCCGCGCCGGACGTGTCGTTCCGGCCGTGCCGGGTACGTTGGCGCTGGCCGGGCGCGTGTTCGAGCTCCGGATCCGACGACGAGGAGATGCGATGAGCCAGGTCGCCAGGGGTCGGCTGCGCGGGAGGTTCGGCCGGTTGGACCGCACGGTCTTCGGGCACGTGGCGAACCGTTCGTGGCCGGGAGCCGAGCCGGTCCTCCCCCGGCTCAGCCGGAGCGCGAACCACGGGCTGCTGTGGTTCGGGATCGCCGCCGGGATGTGGGCCTTCGGCGGACCTCGGGGGCGGCGCGCCGCGGTCCGCGGAGCGGCCTCCCTGGCTCTGGCGTCGGCCACCGTCAACACCCTCGCCAAGGGGGCCGTCCGGCGCGAACGTCCGCTCATCGACGCGGTGCCGCTGGTGCGGCGACTGCCCCATCAGCCGTTCACGAGCTCCTTCCCCTCCGGCCACGCCGCCTCCGCGGCGGCCTTCACCACCGGGGTCGCGCTGGAGTCGCGCGGCTGGGCGGCGGCCGTGCTCCCGGTGGCCGCCTCGGTCGCGTTCTCCCGTGTCTACACCGGAGTCCACTACCCGAGCGATGTGCTCGTGGGCGCCGGCCTGGGCGTGGGGGCGGCCTACGCGGTCCGGGGCCTCGCCCCGACCCGCGACCTGGTCGCCACACCCGCGCGGCCGCGCGTGCGGGTGCGCGCCCTCCCGGAGGGCGACGGCCTCGTCGTCGTGGCCAACGCCGCCTCCGGCGCCCAGCCGCAGCTCCTGGATCCCGTACGCCAGCTCCGGACGCTCCTGCCGCGGGCGGAGGTCATCCTGTACGAGGAGAAGACCGGCACGCTGGCGGAGGTGCTGGACACGGCCGCGGCCGAGGTGGCCGCCCGCGGGGGCGTACTGGGCGTCTGCGGCGGTGACGGCACGGTGAACGCGGCGGTGGAACCGGCCCTCCGCCACGGGGTGCCGCTGCTCGTCGTGCCCGGAGGCACCTTCAACCACTTCGCGGTGGACCTGGGCGTGGACACGGTGGCCGAGGCCTGCGCGGCGCTGACCGAGGGGCATGCGGTCCGCGCCGACGTCGGCCGAATCACGAGTGAGCCGGGCGGGTCGCGCGCGTACTTCCTCAACACCTTCAGTCTGGGTGTCTATCCGGAGCTCGTACGGCTCCGGGAGCGCTGGTCGCCCCGGCTCGGCGGGCCGCTGGCGTCGCTGCTCGGTGTGGTGCGCGTGCTGCGGACGTCACGGCCCCTGCGCGCGGAGGTCAACGGCAGGCGTGAGTCCCTGTGGCTGCTGTTCGTCGGCAACGGCGCCTACCGCAGCGTGGGCCTGGCCCCGCTGCGGCGCCACGACCTCGCGGACGGTGTCCTCGATGTACGGGTCGCGCACGGCGGCCGGTTCGCCCGCACCCGGCTGCTCGCCACGGCGGTGGCCGGAGGGCTGGCGAGGACGCGGCTGTACGCGGCGGCCCGGACCACGTCCCTGCGCGTCTCCGGACTGCCCGAGGGCACGGACATGGCGTACGACGGCGAGGTGGTTCCGGCTCCGGGCGCCTTCCGTCTGGACAAGCTGCCCGGCGCCCTGACCGTCTACCGCCCGCTCACCGACTGATCCGCCGCGCCCGGCCGCTCCTAGGGAAGTGCTGCGCCGCGGGCGGTCACCCACAGGGTGTACCACTCCTCGTGGCTCAGGCCGGGTTCATCGAGCGCGGCGTCCCGGCAGGCGCGGATGCGCTCGGGGTTCGACGTACCGATCACGGGCGCGACGCGCGCCGGGTGGCGCTGCAGCCACCGGAGCACGATGGTCTCCGGCGTGGTGCCCTTGGCCTTTGCGAGCGAGGCGACGAGTGCGGCGGTGGCCCGCTCCTGCGGGGTCTGCTGCCTTCCGGTGTACCGCCCCTGGGCCAGCGCTCCCCAGGCCTGGAGCGTGATGCCGTGGGCCAGGCAGTGCTCGACGGTGCCGGCGGGGAAGCCGTTGGCGGCGGACTCGGGTGTGTTGACGAGGACGGCGTCCTCCAGCCAGGCCCGCCGGTGCAGGCTCATCTCCAGCTGGTTGGCCACGAGGGGCAGCTCCGTGTGGGCCTGGAGCCGCGCGATCTGCGCCGCGTTCATGTTGGAGACGCCGAAGCGGCGTACGAGCCCCTGCCGGTGGAGCGAGGCCAGGGCCTCGCCGATCTCGGCGGGGTCGGCGAGCGGGTCGGGGCGGTGCAGCAGCAGCACGTCGAGCACGTCGGTGCGCAGTCGGTGAAGGCTCTCCTCGACCCTGCGCACTATGGAGGCCCCTCGCAGGTCGTACAGGCCGGGCCGGTCTCCGTCCGCGAGCCGGATGCCGCACTTGGTCTGCAGGGTGATCCGTTCCCGCAGTCCGGCCGAGCGGGCCAGGATCTCGCCGAAGACGGCTTCCGACTTTCCGTGCCGGTAGATGTCGGCGTGGTCGAAGGTGGTGATGCCGCTCTCGACGGCCGCTTCGACGGCCGTCGCGGCCACGTCGATGTCGGCGGCGGTGAGGGGGCTCGTGTCCCAGGCGCCCCCCAGGCCCATGCAGCCGAAGACGAGGCGGTCGGAGTTCTCAGGCGTGGTCACCGGGTCACCTTCGCACACGGCCGGCCGGGGGCCGTGGGCGCCTCCCGTGGAGGACGCGCCCGCGGCCCCGGCGACCAGGGAATGGGGCGCGGTGTCAGTCGTCGCGGGTGTAACGGGTGCGGACCCACAGGGGCAGGGCGAACCAGCAGAGCAGGTACCAGAGGAGTACGCCGGAGACCAGCCAGGGCACGTACGTGTCGTGAGTGGCCACCCGCAGTATGAGGAAGAGGGCCGATGTCAGTGTCGCCAGGAGCAGCATGAGCCCGGCGAAGGTGAGGCGTGAGGCCCACACCACGGCGTGCGCCTTGATGCGCCGTCCGGACACGATCCGGTGGAAGGGGACGGGTCCTATCAGCGCCCCCGTGGCCAGGGACCCGAGGACGACCGTGACGATGTAGATGGTCTTGTCCGTCTGTTCGAGGCCCTGGAAGTGCGGGGTGAAGGCCACCGTGAGGAGGAAGCCGAGGAGGATCTGCACGCCGGTCTGGGCGACCCGTATCTCCTGGATGAGTTCCTGCCAGCGCCGGTCCGCCCGCTCGTCCTCCGTCTCGGCCCGGCCGTCCGACCGCGCGTCCCGGGTGCCGGGGCGGCCGCCGTCCCGGGTGCCGGGGCGGCCGCCGTCCAGCGTGCCAGGGCGGCCGCCGTCCAGCGTGCCCGTCGGCGTGGTGTCGCCTTCTCGTTCGTACATGGAAGCCTCCTTCTGGGAAGACGGATCGGTCAGGTGCGGCGGAGCGACCACCAACGGGGCTTGCGCCGGGGGTGCACCGCCCTGCCCAGGCGGCGTCCCACCAGGGCGTACCCGAGGAGCGCGCCGGCCGTGTTCAGCAGCACGTCGTCGATGTCGAAGGCGCGCCCGGTGATCAGGGCGCCCTGGACGAGTTCGACGAGGAGCATCGTCGCCACCGTCAGCAGGGCGATCCGGACGAAGCCCCGGGTGCGGGGAGACACCACCGGCAGTAACAGCCCGAAGGGCACGCCGAGGAGGATGTTTCCGCCGAGTTGCTTGACCGTGTCCCGGAAGGCGGGCTGCGCGAGGTAGGCCCGGATCGAGTCGCCGGGCCGGAGGTTGGTGTGGGTGAGCGCGTCCGAGGCCGGCTCCGGCTGGAGGGTCAGCCGGGCCAGGACGACGCCGAAGGCCACCATCGCCGCCACCGCCAGCACCGCGAGGAAGACCCGGAGCCAGGTTCCGGGGCCGCGTCCCGGGTCCTCGTCCTCCGACCGATCGGCCGTGGCGCGGCGCCATCCGATGCGTGACGTCATGGTCCCCTCCCCCAAGTCCGGTGTCCTCCAGGAAGGTTGCGCATACCCCCGATGGACACCGGGACGCGTGGCGGAGAGGGCGGGCTTCCGGCCGGGCGCCGAACGCGCCGCGCGCCGGGAACGAGCGTCAGGCGTACGGGTCGAAGGGGATGGACGGCGGCTTGGCCTTCTGGAGGTGGGCGGCGAAGCTGCCGTCCTTCAGGCCGAACACGGCACTGCCGAAGTCGGCCCGGCTGAGCCGGTCCCGGAGATCGGCGGGGTAGCCGTTCCAGCCGACGAGGGCGGGGAACCGCCAGCCGCGGTAGTGGTTCTCCGGCGGCTCGTCGTTGGAGTCGGCGGGGCGGAAGCAGTGCGTGCCGATGCCGTCCTTGTGATAGACGATCTTGGGGTGTGTTCCGTCCCAGCGGATCCGGTCCCGGCCGTGGATGTCGAACGCTCCGTGCGCGGAGGTGGAGACGTAGCGGGCCTCGTTGTTCTGCACCCACACCACGACGTGCTCCCAGTCGTGGCGGTGGCCGCCCAGTCCGCTGCCCGCGACGGCCTGGTCCTTCTCGAAGTAGAGGCCGTACATGACCGCGCACCAGCCGTTGTTGCAGAGGGAGCGCGCGTATCCGTTGGTGTTGTCCAGGTCGGACGCGTCGCGGCACTGGCCGTTGAGGGCGCCGGAGGGGTTGAGGCCGCCGTTGACGGTCCCGTCGGGTCCGATGGCGGGGGTGGGGTAGCAGCCGTCCGTGTCGTAGTCGTAGGCGGGCTGGAAGGTCTGTTCCAGCCCGTCGGCGTCGCCGGGGAGGGCTCGCGGGGGCGCGGCCAGTGCGCTGCCGGGGACGGCGAGGACCAGCGCCATGGCGGCACCGAGGGTGAGCGACAACCTGCGGAACCGCGAACTCGTCTTCAAGGCGTGGCCTCCTGAGGGGAACGACGTGAGTGACACCAGCGTTTGACATGCCCATCTCAGACATGTCGAACCGCGGCGCCGCGTCGAGTTCCGGAGGTGTCCACGCGACGGAGGGACGGCCGACATCACGACGTCGCGCCCGCGTCACCTACGCGACCGGCCGGTGGCCGCCCCCTCCGGGGCCGCCACCGGCCGGTCGATCACAAGCCGTTACATCGGTTCGCCGATGCCCATCTCCGACTCGCGCCTGCTCTGCTCCTCGAGCCGCCGGGCCCGGTCCTTCAGCCGCTGACGCTCGTCCGGGTCGGTGGACCGCTCGGCGGCCTGCTCCATCTCCTGAGCCTTCTGGCGCAGCTGCTGCGCACGGCCACCGGTCTCTCCTGCAACGCTCATGATCACTCCTGAGATCTGGGGGTGAGCGGATGACCTCAGAGAAGCAGCGCCCCCTCACCCGCGCATCCCAGAGGGTCACCCACCGTCATCAGGCCAGGCAGAACGGCCCTCAGGGGTCACCCTCGCGAGGTCGGACGGGCCGCTTGTGAACAGCGATGGGCGGAAGCCGACGGGCGGCCGGGCTGCGCGGACGGCGAGGGCGTGGTCGGATCTGGTCATGGAGCGAGCAGAAGGCAGTGAGCGGACCCCTTCGGCGATGGCCGACCAGCGACGCGCCGCCCGGCTGGCCGTCGCCCTGCGCGCCACCGACCCGGCGGATCTGGAGCGCCTTCTCGACATGCTCGACCTGCGCCCCGATGTCGACCGCCTCTACTCCGGCGAGGACGCCGAGCACCCGCTGCCCGCCACTGATCACCCTTGAGTCGATGGTTGTCAAGTTTGGTACGGCGCGGTATATAACCAGTGTGTCCGACATATGCATTCCGCCTTGGGGAGGTGTCCATGCGTATGCAGTGGGACGCGCTGCTGGCCGCGGTCCAGGAACGGGGCGAGTACGGCTCGCGCGAGGAGGCCGAACGCGCCGCCCGCGTCGTTCTCGCTCTCCTCGGCGCGCATCTCGTGGGTGAGGTGAGGTCCGAGCTGGCCGAGCGACTCCCCGAGACGCTGGCCCTGGTCCTGCTCAACCCGCTCCAGGCACGCGAGCCGCTCCCGCCCGAGCGGTTCGTCCGGGCGACGGCCGCCTGGATCGAGGGGGCCACCGAGAAGACGGCGACCTGGGACGTCAGCTCCGTGCTCAGTGTCGTGGCCGACATCGCGGGAGACGACCTCATGAACCGGATCCTGCTTCAGCTCCCCGTGGGCTACGACCTGCTCTTCGGCCGCCCGCAGGCGATCTGATCCGGACAGCGGGATCCGGACGACTCCGTCCGCGCTGGAAAGGAGCGAGCGATGACACGCGCGGTGGGTATCGACCTGGGCACGACCAACTCCGTCGTCGCGGTGCTGGAAGGCGGCGAGCCCACGGTCGTCACGAACACCGAAGGAAACAGGACGACCCCCTCCGTCGTGGCCTTCGGCAAGGACGGACAGGTGCTGGTCGGGGACATCGCCAAGCGGCAGGCGGTGACCAACGTCGAACTCACCGCCCGGTCGGTGAAGCGGCACATGGGTGACGCGTCCTGGCGGTTCCCGGAGAGCGGCGAGGCGGCCGGAAAGCGGTACACCGCCCAGGAGATCTCGGCCCGTGTGCTGCAGAAGCTGAAGCGCGACGCCGAGGCGTACCTCGGGGAGGACGTGACCGATGCCGTCATCACCGTTCCGGCGTACTTCAACGACTCCCAGCGCACGGCCACGAAGGAGGCGGGCGAGATCGCCGGCCTCAACGTCCTGCGCATCATCAACGAGCCGACGTCCGCGGCGCTCGCGTACGGGCTCGACAAGGAGGAGGACCAGACGATCCTCGTCTTCGACCTCGGTGGCGGCACCTTCGACGTGTCGCTCCTGGAGATCGGCGAGGGACTCGTCGAGGTGAAGGCCACCAACGGCGACACGCTGCTCGGTGGTGACGACTGGGACCAGCGGATCGTCGACCATCTGGTGAAGCAGTTCCGTAACGGGTACGGCGTCGACCTCGCCAAGGACAAGATGGCTGTCCAGCGTCTGCGCGAGGCCGCGGAGAAGGCGAAGATCGAGCTGTCGTCCTCCACCGAGACGTCGATCAACCTGCCGTACATCACGGCCTCCGCCGAGGGTCCGCTGCACCTGGAGGAGAAGCTCACCCGGGCTCAGTTCCAGCAGCTCACGGCCGACCTTCTGGAGCGCTGCAAGGCACCGTTCCACAACGCGGTGAAGGACGCCGGTATCAAGGTGTCCGACATCGACCACGTGATCATGGTGGGCGGGTCGACCCGTATGCCCGCGGTGACGGAACTGGTCAAGGAGCTGACCGGGAAGGACCCGCACCGGGGTGTGAACCCGGACGAGGTCGTCGCCATCGGCGCCGCCCTGCAGGCCGGTGTCCTGAAGGGTGAGGTCAAGGACGTCCTGCTCCTCGACGTGACCCCGCTGTCCCTCGGTATCGAGACCAAGGGCGGCATCATGACCAAGCTGATCGAGCGCAACAC
>NZ_JBSFTU010000059.1:0-33490 GCF_053591435.1 Streptomyces sp. NPDC003027 | reverse complement strand
AGCCCGTTGGGCATCAGTGATCGACAACGGCGGAATCTTCGGACCCGGACGACTCATACCCAACCAACGCCGAATCTCCGACTCAGGTCACTAGGCGCGGTCCCCGTCTGCGGAGTCGAACAGTACGGCGGAGACGTCGTGCTCGTTCTCGACGGCACGTTCCTCCTCGACGGCCTGCACTCCGGAGGAAGGAAGCAGCTGAGGAATGCCATCGACGATCGGATAGCGACGACGCAGGCGCGGGTTGTAGAGCGCGCCCCCGCTCTCGTCGAGGATCAGCGGCCCCTTGTCGAGCGGGCAGGCGAGGATCTTCAGCAGCGGGTTGTCAGGCTTCATGACCGGATTCCTTCGGAAGTGGGGGTGTCCGCGTCATGTCGCGGCAGGGTGAGCAGAACCGTCAGTGCGAGCGCGATGCCGCCGAGACGCAGTAACAGCCGCAACGAGTCATCGGGCAGCGGCTCGTCGAACGCGATCGTGCCGCTCACGATGGTGAACACACAGGTCACCGTCGAGCACACCGGGACGATCAGCGAGGCCCGGCAACGCTGGAGCGCGGTCTGCGACAGCACCAGACCACTGATTCCCGTCAGCAGGAGGAGGTACGGATACGGGGAGGAGACCAGGGCGGGCACACTGCCCAGGAGGTCCGACGTGTCCAGATACCCGGAGACGCCCTTGATGGCGAGCGAGCTGACGCCGTAGATCAGACCGACCGCGACCGCGTAGGCCACTCCTGTGGTCGGCTGCCGATGGCGCCGACGGGCGCGCCGCTCCGCGGCCGTGTAGAGCGCCAGACCGGCCGCGAGGGTCGGCACGCACAGTGCCAGCAGGGTACCCACGGGCGCGCTGCGGCTGATCTCCTCGCTGGACTCGTACAGCGAGGCCACCACCATCACCAGCGCCAGACCGATGACAGCCACCGCACGCCGCTCACGGCCGGAGGGGCGCTCACCGAGCACCACCGACGAGAGCACCAGCAGGAGGACCAGCCCGGACAGGAACAATCCCTGGGCGGCGGCGATCGGCAGTGTGCGGTAGACAGCCAGCTGCGCGGCGAACCCCAGGGCCAGCGCCACGGCCCCGCAGATCCACAAGGGCCTGCAGGCCAGCAGGATCAGGGCCCGGCCCGGCTGTGCGGCGCTCAGCGGCGGCATGCCTGCCAGCGCCCGCTTCTCCAGGACGAAGCCGGTGCTGTACAGGACGTTCGCCACCAGCGCGGCGGTCACACCCCACACCACGGGCTACACCTTTCTGGCATGCACGAGGAGGATGGAAGCGAGGGACGGCAGCCCACAGGCCAAGCGGTCCAGCGGGCGGAGCGGGCGCGGCACTCCGTGGAACGGCGCACCGGCGACCGTCACCACCTCGAACCCGGACGCCGCCACGAACTCACGCAGCGCGCGCGCCGTGTACAGCCTGAGATGGCCCACCACCTCCTTGCCCGGTCTGCCGTGGATGCGGCGCAGACTCACCTCGGAGAACACCGGCTGGACCCCGGCGAGCAGCAGGGCGCGGTTGTACCAGGCGCCGAGGTTCGGCGTCGACAGCATCAGATGCCCACCCGGTCGCAGCACCCTGCGCAGTTCGTCGAGGGCACTGTCGGGGTCGACAAGGTGCTCGACGACCTCGCTGAACAGCACGGCGTCGGCGCTGCCGGAGGCGAACGGCAGCCCGCTGCCGGTCAGCTCGCCGCGGACGACCTGGCTCAGGCGCGGCGCCGCCCGGCGCAGCGCGTCCTGCGACCAGTCGAGCCCCACGATGCGGTGCCCGTCCAGGACGCGGGTGGCGGTCGCGCCCGCCGAGCCGTCCCCGCAGCCCACGTCGAGCACGGTCGCGGCCGGGCGGCCGGGTCCGACGGGGCCGAGCGCATCGGCCAGCATCCGGGCCTGGCGCAGGGTACGGGCTTCCCCGGAGGCGACGGGAACGGTGGGGTTCTCGTAGAAGTCCCGAAGCCCGGGAACCGGCCGGCCCGGCGAAGTCACCGCCGCCTCGGGCGACTTCCCGGTTGCTGCGGAGCCGCTGGCGGAGAGAGTCATGACGGCCTCTTGTGGTGGTCCTGGGCGGAGCGGGCTCCACCTGGTGTGGGGTCGGGATGCTGCGTGTCACGGTGGTACGGGCCGCCCGGGCCCGGTGCGTGATCCCGGGCCGGTGTCGCCTCGGCGTCCGCGGCGGTGGCGTCCACCTCCCCGGTCGCGGCTCCCGGCCCCGCCCCCGGAGCATTCGCCCCGTCAGAGGTGAGAGACGTCGTCGACAGCGACGCCGCGAACAAGCCCACCAGGTCCGCACCGGCCGCGTCATCGAGCAGCGCCCGCGACCAGCGCAGCGTCACATGCAGTCGCCCGCCGGTGGAAGCCGCGGCCACGCTCAGCCCGCGCGGCATCCGCGCCGGTGCGGAGAACCACACGGCCGTCGCCCGTCCGGCGTCGCCGAAGTCCAGCGGGTACGGCACGCGTCCGATGTTGGTGACCAGTGCCGTCGACATCCAGGGCGCCGCCACCCGCCGGGCGCCACGGGCGAGCACGCCCCGGATGCCGACCGGCAGCAGCGGTGCGGTGAGCAGACTCGCCCCGGCACCCAGGGGGGCGCCCTGGGCCGACTTCAGTGCGTGGGTGCGCCGAGCAGTGGTGCGCAGCAACCGGGCCACGGCTGCCGGGTCCGGCCGCTCACCGAGCAGCAGGTCCGTGTCGTGCGGGTCCTCGGGGGTCATGGCCACCTCGACGAGCCGGGTTCCGTTGCCCATCGGCATCTCCGTGCCGCGCGGCCGGTCGTCGACGGGCATCGTGATCCGTACCGAACCGGCCGGCCGGCCTTGCGCGACGTTCCAGCGGGTCACCATCAGTGATGTGGCGACCAGCAATTGGTCGTTGACGGTCCAGGGCGCGTGGCCTCCGTCCCGCGTCACACGCCGCGGAACGGGCAGGTCCGTCTGCAGCATGCCGTTGCCCACGGCGCGGGCGCGTACCGGCCCGGGGCGGGAGTCCGGCGCGACGCGTACGGGGCGCGTACGTACGGCGCGGCCTGTCCCGCTCGGAGCGGGGCCCGGGCGCCCCGGCCGGACCCGCCCGGTGACCGGGACGGGGTCCACTCCTCCGTACTGTTCCGCGGTCGTGGCGAGGAGCCGCAGCCCCGACGGCGCGTCCAGGGCGGTGTGATGCATCGTCAGCAGGAGCACGGTCCCGGTCTGCGAAGCCTCGCCCGCCGACGGCTCCGGGGCGCCCGTTCCCGCGTCCATCTCGACGACTTCCAGGCGCAGGGGCGGCGACAGGGTGAGCGGCGGGCATGCGCTGAGCGCGCGGGCCCGGGCAGCGGCCAACGCGTCGGGGCCCCGCCCCGCGAGGCCCACCGGGTCGCTGTCCGGTTCGCCGGTCAGCTCCCACGCGAAGGACCGCCGGTGCCGACGGCCGGGCACTTCCCGCACCAGCACCCTGGAGTGCGTCAGCAGCGCCCGCCGGAACGCGGCCCGCAGCCGTGCCGGGTCCAGTCGTCCGGGCAGATGTACCTCGATGTGCACGCTCTCCGGTTCGTCGTCACTGAGGCAGTGCCGCGACACCTCGTCGACGGTCGGAAAGGGGATCCGGACTCCGCCGGGAGGGGTGTCGGTCCCCCCGGCGGGGGGCCGGGGCGCGATCACGAGGGGCCACCGCCTTCCGGCCGCCGAAGGGGCGGCTCCGGCCGGTGCCCGTCGCCGGTTCCGCGCGGCTTGGCCGTGACCACCGGTCCGGCTTCCGGCGCATCGGAATCGCCGTCCTCGCCCCCGTCGTCACGCCCGCGCCCGTCGCCACGCCCACGGGCGGCGACGGACGCCGGCCTCACCGCGGTCACCAGGGCGGAGGCCAGGGCCACCAGCGCGAGCACCTGGGCGAAGCCGCTGAACGCGCCCTGCCCGGTGGCGACCGGCTCCCCGGCGCCGAGGGCCGCGACAAGGCCCGCTCCCGCCATCGCCGCCGCCGCGGTCGGCACCAGCACGGCCGGCCGGAACCGTGCCGCCAGGGCGAGTACGGGCACGACCAGGGCCAGCGGCCCCGCCGCCACCGCGACGACTGCGGTCAGCGCGAGGGTTCCGAGCAGCATCCCCGGCGCCGGCGGCTCGGGCAGCTCCTCGTCGGTCCCCCCGTCTCCGCGTCGGCGGCCCACGAAGGCCAGGGCGGCCAGGGCGACGAGGGCGAACGCACCGCCGATCAGGGCTGCCCGGTACGACCCCGAGGGCTCGAACTCCATGGTCACCGTGCCGGACGCCCCGGCCGGAATCACCCAGGCCTGCTGCCAGCCGTCGAGGCGCACCGGCTCCAGCTCCGTGCCGTCCAGGGTGGCCTTCCAACCGTCGTTGGCGTTCTCGTAGGTCCGCAGGTACGTCGCCTCGCCCGAGCCGGCCGACACCGAAACGGTCCGGCTGTCGTCGGTCCACCGGGTGACGGTGGCCTCGCGACCCGCCGCTCCCTCCAGTTCCTGCGGAGTGCCCCGGGTCAGCGTGACGTCGGTGATCACCAGCGGCCCCGCGTCACCCGCCTCCACCTCGTGATCGCCGGGCGGAAGTTCCAGGGTGCCGTCCTTCTCCTCCCCCGCGCAGAGGGCGACGGTGACGGGGCGCCGCTCGGTGAGGTCCCGGACGAGTCCGGAGGCCTTCGTCTTGTGCAGGACACCGCCCACAGCGAGGTCCGGGCCCTCACCGCACGGCAGCGAGAAGCGCGCGGTCGGCTTCGCCCGCGGCACTCGCAGATCGGCCAGTGCGGGAACGTGCACCTCGCTCAGCCCGACCGGCAGCTGCAACCCCGCGTTCGCCACCGGATTGTGGACGGTGAGCGGGGCGACCCTGCTGATGGTGATGTCGAGCCGGTTCGTCTCGATCTGCGGGAAGCGGACCCGCCCGTTCTCGTCGACGTCGGCCACCGCGGCGCCGTGCGGGGAGCTGATCATCACCTGCTCGGGCCGGGTGGACACCCCGCCCGCCGGCGCGAGGATGACCTCGTCGATCTTCTTCTTCCGGGGCCAGCTCAGGTGGATGACGGGCCGGTCGCCCGCGATCCAGGCGGTGGTGAGGTCACCGTCGACCAGGTTGCGGGCGCTGAGTGACGTGCCGTTGCGGCTGATGGAGTCCACGCCGGCCGTCACCCGGTCCTTCGGCCCGGGGGCCGAGCGGTCGAGCAGTTCGTCGAGCGCGCCGCCGGGCACGGCGACGGCTCGCGCCGACACCCGGTACTCGCCCGGTTCGCGGGTGCTGAACCGCCGGTGCAGTCCCACCTCGGCCGATACGGGTGACAGGCCGCCCGCGTCGGTGCCGCGGTGCAGGGAGTACACGCTCGCCGCCGCGTCGGTGTGTTCCGCGTCGGCAGGCAGCACCAGCATGCGCGTCACCTGCACGTCCGGGATCGACACCTCGGCGAATCCGGCCCCGGAGAGGCCCGGGCGCGCCTGTTGCGCGGCAACGATGGTGATCTTCATCCAGGAGGCCTCGCCCGAGGGAGCCTTGACGGTCTGCGGCAGGCCGTTCGTCTGCAGGGGGCTGTCGGCCGAACCGCGGTCGGTCTCGATCCGCACCTGGGTGGGCGCCGCGCGCATCGAGTCGCCCGGCAGGGGCGTCAGCTGGAGGGAGGCCGGGATGTCGGTCGGCCGGGAGAACTCCGCTCTGAGCCACTGTCCGGCCGGCTCGCCCGGGCTGCCCTCGGCCCACGCGGTGTCCGGGTTGCCGTCGAAGGCGTTCACCGGGTCGTACTGCGGCAGGTGGAACAGCCAATTGCCACTGCTGGAAGCGGTCACGGCACGGGCGCCGCGCAGCACCGCCGTCGTCTGGTGTTCGGTGCCCTCCGACGGCAGGATCTGCTTGGGCTTCTCGCCCGGGTTCTGCAGGCTGCCGGAGTGATTGCGCTCGTCCGCGGTGTACGTGTACGAGGTGTTGTTGTTGACCAGGCCGAACCGGGTGTCGGCTCGACGCAGCCCGTCCGCGACCGCCTTCACCGGCGGGACGACGCCCTGGGGAAGACCGTCCCCCGCCAGTACGGCCGGCCGCTCGGCCATCGAGGGGTCGGCGGACAGCTGGAGCAGCGCCTCGGGTCCGCCACTGACCACGGCGGTGTCGGCCACGGCCGAGACGCCGACCCGGTCGGGCCTCCCGTCGCGGTCCTGCGGCTGATAGATCTCCACGGCCTGGAGCCGCGGGTAGAGCCCCTGCACCTGGAGCGGGGTGTCGGCGGCGATGCGTCCGCCGGTCACCAGCGGTCCGAACCCGGTGATCTTGCGGTAGCCGGACGATTCCAGGGTCCGCTTCACCGTCTGCGGCGGGACATAGCCGATCTGGTCGGGGTCGAGGTCGTTGCGGACGACCACCTCGTGCATGCCGGCCCGTGCCAGGTAGGCCTGGAGGCCCGGAACCTCGGAGCCCGACAGGAGCGCCTGCTCGACCGCGTCCGTCATACGGCGTGCTCCGGGAGTACCGAAGGGGACGAAGTCACGCTGCGCCCAGGGGGTCTCGGCCAGTACGTCGAACGGCTGGTCGATGGGGGATCCCCAGGTGTAGATGCCGTGCGCCGTCGCCGGTACGACCAGTGCCCGGCTGTTCGGGGCGTTGTCCTTGAGCCAGTCGGCGGCCTTCTCCCAATGGGTGGGCAGTTTGGTGAACGCCCCGGGCTGCAGGATCGAGCCGTTGGCGTACGGAAGCGCCAGACCGGGCAGTACCAGCACCGCCGTGGCAGCGGGCACCCAGCGGCGACCGCGAAGTGCGCGAGACCCCCTGCTCCCGGACAGCACGGCTGTCAGATGGGCCAGTCCGAGGGCGAGCGCGAGGGCCAGTCCCGGCTGGAACTTGTAGATGTTGCGGAACGGCTTCAGTGGCCCGTCCAACCAGTCCTGGACGGCACCGTGGAACGGACCGCCGAAGGCTCCGCCGTACCCGGCGAGCGCGATCAGGACGACGGCCAGGACGGTCAGCATCAGCCAGCGGCGCTCCGGCAGGTCCCGCCGGGCCAGGCCCGCCAGCCCCAGCGCCGCGGCGAACGCCGAACCGAGAACGGTGACGACGGAGGTCGCGACGGTCCAGCCGGCCGGCAGCCATGCCTCACCGAAGTTCAGATAGGCCACCCAGTTGCCGGCGCCGCGCAGCATTTCGGTCGCGGACATGGTGGCGGTGGTGGTGTCGGCCTGCTCCACGTACGGCATGAAGTTCTCGCCGTGCATGCCGAGCAGGAGCAGCGGGACCACCCACCACACCGTGGCCAGCACGACGCCCGGTATCCACCAGCCCAGCAGCGCCCGTCGACGCCGGCCGGGAGGGCGGCTGAGCAGGTACAGACCCACGGGCAGCAGCGCTGCCAGTGTCGAGGCGGCGTTCACACCGCCCATGAAGGGGATCAGCAGGGCCGAACGTGCGGCGGCCGTCCGGGGGCTCGACTTCGCGGAGGTCAGCGGCAGCAGCACCCAGGGCAGCACGGCACCGGGCAGCGCGGCGGCGGAGGTCGATCCGATGACGATCGTGAAGGTGGGCCACAGTGCGTAGACGACCGCACCGACGGCCCGGGACGCGGGCGTCCCCACGCCCAGCCGTTCGGCGAGCCTGAGCGCGCCCCAGAAGGCAGCGGTCACGATGATCGACAGCCAGAGCCGTTCGGCCATCCACACCGGCACCTGCAGCATGTCCATGAGCGCGTAGTAGGGCAGTGCCGGGAAGGCGTAGCCGATGTACTGGTTGGCTATGCCGCCGAGGCCCACGTTGCCGTTCCACAGCGAACCGAGGTCGCCGATGAAGCGCCAGGGGTCGAGGGCGACGCCGAGTTTGGTCTCGAACGTCATCTTCCCCGGTGACACCGCGAGGAACGACACCAGGACGACGGCCCAGAAGCCGAACAGCAGGCGTCGTCCGCGCGGATCACCGAACGCCTCCGACGGCTTCGGGCCGGGCTGCGGCACCCGCGTGGGTGCCTGGATCGTAGTGGTCATGACCGTTCCTCGCTTCGCATGCTCATGGGCTTCGCCTGAGAATCAGCAGCAGATTCCAGGTGGCGATCTCGCGGAGTCCCGGCACCCGGGTGATCGTGCTCGCGAGGAATGGCCAGTAACGGGAGCGCGCCGTGACGACCTGCACATCGCCGCGGCCGCGGACGTGCCGAAGGGTGGGACCGATATGGACGGGGAAGAGGTTCTCGCCGAGCGTGTGCTTGGCCTCCCGGCCGGTGCGCCGTTCGTAGCGTTCGCGGGCACGGTCGGCCCCGAGGTAGTGCCACGGCGCGGTCTCGTGGCCTCCCCAGGGGGAGAGCCAGTTGGTGAACGACAGGTAGATCAGTCCGCCGGGGCGGGTGACTCGCGCCATCTCGCTGATGAACGTCTGCGGGTCCGACACGTGCTCCAGCACATTGGACGAGAAGCACACGTCCGCCGCCCCGTCGGCGAGCGGCAGCAGATATCCGTCGGCGAGCACCGCGTCCTCGGTGACCGGACCGCCGGCGTTGAGCTCCCGCAGGTCGGGCTCGAAGAGGTAGCTCTGCGCACCACGGCGGCGGAACTCCTTGGTGAAGTGGCCGCTGCCGCCGCCGATGTCGACGACGATTTTGCCGGACAGGTCGATATGACGTGCCACCTGTGCGACCGAGTCGCGGGCCAACAGGGTGTAGCACCGTTCGGGATCGCTGGGTTCGCGCATGAACGCCCGGAAGAGAGCGGCCGATCGCCTCAGCGACGGATCCTTGAATCCGCGTTCGGTGATCTCAGCCATGGCCGCGCCCGCCGCGTTCCTGGACGGCGGCGCGGGCCACCGCCTCGGCGGCGACCTCCTGGAACTGGCGGACCGTCGCGCTCCAGCGGAAGCGCTCGGCGCGCTGCGCGGCGGCACGTCCCATGGACGCGCGCCGTTCGGTGCTGAGGGACAAGGTGCACCACGCGGCGGCGAACGAACTCTCGCCCCGGGCGAGCATCCCGGTCTCCCCGTCCTCGACGGAGTCGCACAGGCCGGGTATGTCGAAACCGATCGCGGGGGTGGCCCGGGCGGCCGCCTCGGTGACGACCAGCCCCCAGCCCTCGACGAGGGAAGGGTGCAGCAGCAGCCACGCCTCGCACATCAGCCGGTGCTTCTCGGCCTCCGACACCCGGCCGGCGAACGTCACGGCGGGGCCGGCCATGGCTTCAAGGCGTGCCCGTTCGGGACCGTCGCCCACGATGACGAGTCGGCCACCGGTGACGGGGCGGACCCGCTCCCACAATCTGAGGAGCAGGTCGATGCGTTTGTACTCCACCAGCCGGCCGACGGCCAGGAACAGCGGCTCCTTCGCCTCGGGCAGCAGGGGGCCGGGCTCTTCGACACCGTTGTTGACGATCCGGATGCGGTCCGCGGCCACGCCGATGCCGCGCAGCTCGGAGGCGGTCGACTCCGAGACGGCCACCATCAGGTTGTCGCGGTGCGTTCCTGCCAGTGCCCAGTGCTCCAGCCTGCGTCCGAGCCGTGCCGCCGGGCCCGGGTAACGCATCTGCCAAAGATCGGTATGCACGTGGTTGACCAGGCACAACGTCGGTCCCCGGTGCCACAGCGGCGCCAGGTACGGCATGCCGTTGCACACCTCGACCAGCAGGTCGCAGTCGCCGACCTCCCGGGCGAAGGTCGCCCTGGCGCGCAGGAAGTGGCCTGCGTCGCCTCCCGCGGAGACCACCCGGTAGTCGCGCGGGGCGGCCGGTCCGCCGCACACGAGCGTCACCTCGTGGCCGCCGGCGGTCAGACCGTCGGCTATCCGGTCGATGAGCAGTTCCGAGCCACCGGCGGCCCGGTTGGCCAAGTCACGGCGGGCGAGAAAGGTGATCCTGCGCGGCAGAGGTGCGTCGGGGGATGCGAGGTGCGGGTCAGGGGCAGGCGAGTCGGCGACGTGGCTGCCGGTGCGGGCTTGGGCGGGGACGGAGAAGGAGTCCTTCTGGCCGAGGGCCAGGGCGGACGGGCGCTGGGGCATAGAGGTGCTCCAACTCGGGGCTGCGAGAGGCAGGCGGGTGGGGTTGCCGGGCTTCCGGGGATGAAGCGCTGGGCTGGCTCGGTCTGCGGGTGCTGCGGGTGCTGCGGGTATAGGCGGCGCGGGTGCTGCGGTGCCGGAGCGGACCTGGACATGCGGTCGTCCTGTCCGCACCGGGACGGTGGGACTCCCTTGGGTGAGAGCTGGTTCCACCGGGAAACACTGTCTTACTGAGGGGTAACGTCAGTGTTCGGTCAAGCGATTCATTCCGGCTACTCACGGCGGTGACAAATTTGGGCCGTTCGAAGAGCCGTGTTTCATCACTCTTCTGAGTGTCCCGGCCGTCGGCCCCGGACCAGCAGCACCGTGCCCGCAGCGACCAGCAGACCGCCCGCGATCCCGCCCGCCAGAGGCGCGGTCTCACCGAGCAGCTCCAGTCGGCCGCTGTCCTCGGAGGCCAGCTTCACCTGCTCGCGCCGGGTCGCGTCGGTGAATTCCAGCCGCTCGCTGGACAGCAGGGTGACCGCGTCCTTCCGTGAACCCGGGGCCCGCAGCGTCTTCGTCGGAGCGATCAGCGCGTTCATGATCCGTCCCGTTCGCGGGTCCACGGTCAGCTCGATCCTCGCGTTGGAGTACCACTCCTCGGCCAGCACCTGGCCCGGCTCCGAACTGCCGACCAGCACGCCGGGGACCAGACGGGTGCCCGTCGCGGTGGCCTTGACGGCGCCGACGAAGCGGTAGCCCTCGTGCCCGTCGATCCTGGTGACCTCGTCGAACTCCAGCGGCACGGTGGCACCCAGACTGCTGTCCCACCAGGCGTAGGTGCGCTTCTCGACGTCGAACGGGAACTTCAGGTAGGCCTCGCCCTCGAACGCGGGCTTCTCCTCGCAGCAGTGCACCGGAAGGTTCGTCCGGCGGTCGGTCACCCAGCGTTCGGTGGCCCACTGCAGGGACTTCCGCGGGTCGGCCAGCGGCAGCGTCTTCGGCGTGTCGATCTGGGTCGACACGTCCCAGATCGCGTTTCCGGTGCGCTCACTGCCGGCGACGTCCCCCAGCACCCGGCGGGTGATCGTTATCGTCTGGTCGTCCACCGTGGAAACGGACCCGGTGTCGAAGTAGCTGCCCTGACCTTCGAAGACCGTCGTGGAGACCGTATCGGTCGGCGTGCGTTTGGCGCGCGGCTCCACGTACCAGGCCAGCAGTTGGGTGAGCACCAGCAGAAAGACACCAGCACCCAGCAGAATCAGGGACAAAGGTGATATTGAACGACGCATGCGGGTACTCCGATACGAACGCGAGATGCGGGAGTTCAGGGCGGTGCGGGACGGGCCGCGCGCACGGATCACAGCCTGTCCGGGTCGATGAGCGACTTACCCGGTGGTAACACTGCTGTGAACGGCGAAGCTAGGTGGAGCTTGACCACCTGTCAATGCGCCTCGCATACTGACCGCGCCGGACCGGGCCGGCGCGCTGGGTGACAGACCTCATCGACTGAGAGGCCGATCATCCTCATGTCCAGACTCTTCGCCGCCCTCCTGACCTGCGTCGCCGCTGCCGCTCTGGCCACAGGCGCCGCCTTCGGAATCGTCGCCGCTCTCGACGCCACACCCGAGCAGCAGAACGTGCCGCTCGTCACATTCCCCGACCCGCCCGCCCACGGGCCCTCCAGCACACCTGGCCCCGGCGCGGGCTAGTTTGGCCTGTGCAGGCCGGCTGACCGAGCTCATGAAGACCGGACATCCAGGAGCGGTGGTTTGGAAGCCTCGTCAGCGTGGCGCGACGTGCCACGAGAACGGATTCAGCAGTTCGCCGACCGGGCCCTGGAGCAGGTCCCCGAGCTGGCCCAGGACATCCTCGCCGAGATCCGGCGGGAGTACCCGGGCCTGGTGTTCATCGTCGACGAGTCCGGAGAGCCCAAGGCCTTGGTGGCGATCCGGCACGCGCTGGAGCTCTTCGTGGAGCAGATGATCACCGGCGCGGACCGGCCGAGCGCCATTCCCGAGATGTTCCGGGACTTCGGGCGCGGCGAGGTCGCGCACGGGCGCAGCCTGGACTCCCTGCAGGGGATCTACCGGCTGGGCGTGCGCCTTTCCTGGCGGCGCATGGCGGAGATCGGCCAGCAGGCTGAGATTCCGTCCTCAGCCATGTACGAGCTCGCCGAGTCCGCGTTCGAGTACCTCGACGTGATAGTGGCCCAGTCGGTACGCGGCTACGCCGAAGCCATCGCCCGCCAGGCCGGGGAGCGGCTGCGCCTGCAACGTCTTCTCGTCGATCTCCTGCTCGCCGAACACCGCTCGGATCCGTCCGCCGTCCTTGCCGACCGCGCGGCCGACGTGGGCTGGCACCTGCCCGAGAAGGTCGCGGTGGCCGTGCTGCTTCGCCCTGCCGCGGAGGCGGTCGCCCCGGCCGTGGGCGACGAGGTGCTGTTCGACATGGAGGGCGAGCGGCCGCGCCTCGTCGTACCGGACCCGGACGCCCCCGGACGCGCGGAGTTGCTGCACCGGGCAGTCGCCGGCTGGTCCGGCGCGATCGGCCCGTCGGTTCCCGTGGCCGAGGCCGCCACGTCGCTGCGGTGGGCCGACGCCGCCGTCGGGATGATCGAACAGGGCATGCTGCCGCGAGGGCGGCTCCTGCACTGCGGCGAGCATGTCGAAGCCCTGGTACTGCTGCCGGCAGGTGAGTTGATCGACGATCTGGCGCGAAGCAGGCTGGCGCGGTTGGACGAGTCCGGCGGACCGGCGCACGCCCACCGTCTCGCCGAGACACTGCTGACTTGGCTGGAAACGCGGGGAGGCGCCCCGGAGGTCGCCGCCCGGCTCGGAGTCCACCCGCAGACCGTGCGCTACCGGCTGAGACAGCTCCGCGAGTTGTGGGGCGACGACCTGGACGACCCGGACCGGCGCTTCGAACTGGAGCTGGTGCTCCGTACCCGACGGCTGCGCGGAGATCTCGTCCCGCCGCCTGACTGACCCCCGGGAAAGACGCCGGCGGACGGCCCGACACCTCGTGCCTGACAGCGTCCGCGGTCGCCACAGCCGGCGTGCTCCGAGCAAGCACTTTCCGCAGCCGTCGATCTCGTCCCTGGCGGTCGGGCGCATCTCTCTGCCGTTGCGCCGGAGCGTGAGGAGACGTGACGGCCACACCCAGGGCGACCTTGACCGGCCCGGTCAGCCCAGGAAGCTCAACCGCACCTGACGCTCCGGGTTGTCCCGATTCGTGTCCACCAGGCAGATCGACTGCCACGTCCCCAGTTCCAGGCGGCCACCCAGGACCGGGACCGTCGCGTGGGGAGGGACCAGGGCCGGGAGGACGTGGTCGCGGCCGTGGCCCGGGGAGCCGTGGCGGTGTTGCCAGCGGTCGTCGGCCGGGAGGAGGTGGTGGAGGGCCGCCAGGAGGTCCTTGTCGCTGCCCGCGCCGGTTTCGAGGATGGCCAGGCCGGCCGTGGCGTGGGGGACGAAGAGGTTGAGCAGGCCGTCACGCCCGTCGGCGGCTTCCGCGAGGAAGTCGGCGCACTCGGAGGTCAGGTCGGTGACGGTCTCGGTGTCGCCCGTGGTGAGGGTGAGGACGCGGGTCGTGAAAGTGGACATGAGGTCATCCTGCCGCCCCTTCCGCAAGATCACGCATCCGCGATCCGGGACGGGGAAGATCCGGGCCCCCACCCTCGTTGGTAGAACCGTGAACAATTTCCGGGTGCGCGGCATGGACGTGGTGGTCATCGGCGCCGGACAGGCGGGGCTTTCGGCCGCCTACCATCTGCGGCGGACCGGTCTGGAGCCGGACCGGGACTTCGTCGTCCTCGATCACGCCCCGCGGCCCGGCGGCGCCTGGCAGTTCCGCTGGCCCTCGCTCACGTACGGCAAGGTCCACGGCATGCACGCGCTGCCCGGGATGGAGCTGACCGGCGCCGACGGGAGCCGGCCCTCGTCCGAGGTGATCGGCGCGTACTTCTCCGCGTACGAGGAGCGCTTCGGCCTCCGCGTCCACCGGCCCGTCGAGGTCCGCGCGGTCCGGGACGGCGAGGGCGGCCGGCTGCTGGTCGAGACCTCGGAGGGTACGTACGCGGCCCGGGCGCTGATCAACGCGACCGGCACCTGGGACCGCCCCTTCTGGCCCCGCTACCCGGGGCAGGAGACCTTCCGCGGCCGTCAGCTGCACACCGCGAACTACCCCGGACCCGAGGAGTTCGCCGGGCAGCGGGTCATCGTGGTCGGCGGCGGCGCCTCGGGAACCCAGCATCTGATGGAGATCGCCGAGGTCGCCGCCGAGACCACCTGGGTGACCCGGCGCGAGCCCGTCTACCGCGACGGCCCCTTCGGCGAGGCGGAGGGCCGCGCGGCCGTCGCCATGGTCGAGGAGCGGGTACGCAGGGGTCTTCCGCCGCAGAGTGTCGTCTCCGTCACCGGGCTTCCGCTCACCGAGGCGATCAGGAGCGCGCGGGAGCGGGGGATCCTGGACCGCGGTCCGATGTTCGACCGCATCACGCCGACCGGCGTGGCCTGGGACGACGGCCGGACCGTCGACGCGGACGTGATCCTCTGGGCCACCGGCTTCCGGGCCGCGATCGACCACCTCGCACCGCTGAAGCTGCGCGAGCCGGGCGGCGGCATCCGCCTGGAGGGCACGCGCGCGGCCCGTGACGAGCGGATCCATCTCGTCGGCTACGGACCGTCGGCCTCGACGATCGGCGCCAACCGGGCCGGACGCACGGCCGTCACCGAGATCCGCCGGCTCCTCGACCGGGAGCCCGCCGCACTCTCCGGGTAGCCCGGAGAGAGCGATCAACCGCTCCGTGAGAAGTGGTCAACCGGCCGTCGCCGCCCGACGGTTCGCGTTGAACTCCGCCACGTTCTCCTCGTGCCGCGCGTAGTCGTTCGTGAACCGCGTGTCCCCCGGCTTCACCGTCACGAAGTACAGCCACTCCCCCGGCTCGGGCTCGATCGCCGCGGCCATCGCCTGTTCCCCCGGGTTCCCGATGGGCGTGGGCGGCAGCCCGGTCCGGTTGTACGTGTTGTACGTGTTCTCGATCCGGGTGTCCTCGTGCGTGGTGTCCACGGTGGAGCGCCCGAGGGCGTAGTTGAGGGTCGAGTCCATCTGGAGCGCCATGCCCCGGGCGAGGCGGTTGTAGACGACCCGGGCGACCTTCCCCATGTCCTCGGGGGTGTCGGCCTCCGCCTGGACGATGCTGGCGATGATCACCGTCTGGTGCAGGCTGACGCCGTTGCGCTGCGCGCCCGCGCTGATGTGGTCGGCGCCGAACCTCTTGCGCGCCGTGTCGACCATGTAGCGCAGCAGGGCGTCGGGGGTCGTCGAGGAGGTCACCGGGTAGGTCGCGGGGAACAGGTACCCCTCGGGGTTGCCTCCGGCCGCTTCGGGCAGTTTCAGCCCGGTGGCCCGGGCGCCCGCGGCCTTGCGGGTGGTGCCCGGGGCGAGGCCGAGGGAGCGGTCGACGGCGGTGTAGACCTGGGTCGCCCGCCAGCCCTCCGGGATGAGCAGGGTCCGCGTCTTCTCCACCCGGGGTGCGTCGCGGTGCGGAAGCAGGGGGACCGTGACGGCCGTGGCCACGACCAGGGCGGCGCACAGGATCAGGACCAGTTTGCCGCGCCGGGTCAGCCGGGTGCGTCGGCGGCGGTTCGCGTGCCAGGACCGGTACGTCATGGGCGCACGCTAACCCGGGGCAGGGGCGATTTCGGGGAGCGGGCACGCGGCGGCGCCGCCGTTCCCCTGGGACGGGGGACCGGCGGCGCCGTGCACTGCGATCGTCAGACGAGCCAGCCCAGGAAGTGGGCGACGCCGGCGAGCAGGTTGGTGATCACGTTCATGGTGGTGCTTCTCCTCGTACGTATGCGTGTGTGGGACAGCGCGGTCGCGGTCTGCAGCCCGTCGCTTGCGCACCGTAAGCATCATGCGCCGCAGGGGTGTGGGGCAACGAAAACCGGAACGATCACACGTTCTGGGGAACAACCGCTCCCACGTTCGTGTGTTCGCCGCCGGGTGCCGCCTCGGCGTCCCGGCGCACCAGCGCCGCGTACCGGCCCCCTCGGGCGAGGAGCTCGTCGTGTGTGCCTCGTTCGGCGATCCGGCCGGCTTCGAGGACCACGATCTGGTCCGCGTCGCGGACGGTGGAGAGCCGGTGGGCGATGGTGAGGGTGGTGCGTCCGGCGGAGAGCGCGTCGATGGCCTGCTGAACGGCGTGTTCCGTACGGGTGTCGAGCGCGCTGGTCGCCTCGTCGAGGATCAGGACGGGCGGGTCGCGCAGGATGGTGCGGGCGATCGCCAGGCGCTGCTTCTCACCGCCCGAGAAGCGGTAGCCGCGCTCGCCGACCAGGGTGTCGTAGCCGTCGGGCAGGGAGGCGATGTGGTCGTGGATCTGCGCGGCGCGCGCGGCGGCCTCGATCTCCTCGTCGGTGGCGTCCGGCTTGGCGAAGCGCAGGTTGTCGGCGACCGAGGCGTGGAAGAGGTACGTCTCCTGGGAGACGACGCCGACGGCCCGGGCGAGGGTGTCGAAGTCCAGGTCGCGCACGTCGACCCCGTCGATCAGCACCCGACCGCCGGTCACGTCGTAGAGCCGGGGCACCAGATAGCTGAGCGTGGACTTGCCGGAGCCGGTGGGGCCGACGACCGCGAGGCTGCCGCCGGCCGGGACCGTCACGTCGACGGCGTCGAGGGTGGGCCCGCCGGGCGCCTCCCGGTCGTAGCGGAACTCGACGTTCTCGAAGACCACCTCGCCGGCGATCTTCTCCAGCCGGACGGGGTCGTCGGACTCGGTGATGTCGACGGGGAGGTCGAGGTATTCGAAGATCCGCTGGAAGAGGGCGAGGGAGGTCTGCATCTGCACGCCGGTGGAGAGCAGGCTCACGGCGGGCCGGAAGAGGCCCTGCTGGAGCGAGACGAAGGCGACCAGCGTGCCCAGCGAGATGGCCGCGCCGCCCGACTGGAGGGCGAGGCCGGCGGCCCAGTAGATCAGCGCCGGCATGGCGGCCATGACGATGCCGATGGTGGACATCCGCCACCGTCCGGCCATGGAGGAGCGCACTTCGAGGTCGACGAGGCGCTCGGACTCCGCGGCGAATGAGGTGGTGAGCGAGTCGGCGCGGCCCATGGTCCGGCCGAGCAGGATGCCGCTGACGGAGAGCGACTCCGTGACGGTCGCGGCCATGGCGGCCATCTGCTTCTGGCGCTGGGTGGTGATCTTCTTGCGTTCGCGGCCGACGCGGCGGCTGATCCAGACGAAGACGGGCAGCAGGAGCAGCGAGACGACGGTGAGCCGCCAGTCCAGCGCGAGCATGGCGACGATGGTGGCGACGACGGCGGTGAGGTTGGAGACGAGGGAGGTGGCGGTCGAGGTGACCGTCGCCTGCATGCCGCCGATGTCGTTGGCTATCCGGGACTGGACCTCGCCGGTGCGTGTGCGGGTGAAGAAGGCGAGCGGCATCCGCTGGAGCTGGGCGTAGACGGCGGTGCGCAGGTCGTGCATGACGCGCTGGCCGACGGTGGTGGAGATCAGGGTCTGGAGCACGCCGAAGACGCTCGTGATCACGGCGGTGGCGATCATGCCGAGGGCGAGCAGCGTGAGCAGTCCCGTGCGGCCCTGCGGGATGGCGGTGTCCAGGATCTCCTTCAGGAGGAAGGGCGAGGCGACCGAGACCAGCGACGAGGCGCCGACGAGCACACCGACCAGACCGAGGCGGGCGCGGTACGGGCGGAAGAGCCGCAGGATGCGCCGCAGCTGTGCGGGCTCCTTCGGCTGCGCGGGATCACGCGCGGGAGGCGTCCAGGCGGACTCGTCATGGGGGTGCATGGGCTCCTACGAGGGGTGCGACAGGGAGAACGATCAGAGCATAGTGCATTGTTACCTACACTCACAATGAACCAGGTCCTGATATTGTTCCCGGCATGGACACTTCCGACGGTACGAGCACTCCGGCCACGCGCACAGCGGAGGCGGGTGCCCGGGACGCGCGTACGCGGGACGCGGGTGCCCCGGACGCGAGCAACCCGGGGAACGCGGGGCGCGCGGGGAACGCCGACGCCGACGGGCTCCTCGCCGAGCAGCTGCTCCGGCTCACCCGGCGCCTGCACCGCATCCAGAAACTGCATCTGGAGCCGGTCGGCATCACCCCCGCCCAGTCCCGGCTGCTGCGCACCGTCGCGCACTACGACCACCCGCCCCGGATGGCCGATCTCGCCGAACGCCTGGAGGTCGTCCCCCGCGCCGTGACCAGCCTCGTGGACGGCCTGGAGGCGGCCGGACGGGTCCGCCGCGTCGCCGATCCGACCAACCGCCGGGTCGTCAGGATCGAGCTCACGGACACGGGACGCGCGACGCTGCGGGCGTTGCGCAGCGCGCGCCGGGCGGCCGCGGAGGACATCCTGGCTCCACTGACCGTCGATCAGCGCGAGGTGCTCGGAGGTCTGCTGTCCGCCCTGGTCGACCCGTTGCCGGAGCGCCGCTGCTGACCCGACCGGGTGCCCCGCCGAAGGGGAGCCGACCCATGCCACTGCTGGAACCGAACCCGCAGGCCCTGCGACCCGGTACGAAGCGGAAGCCGGCCCCCGACCGGGTCCCCGATCTCCAGGCCCGGGGCACCCCCCGGCATCTGCGGGAGGAGCTCGCGGCGCTCATCGGCCCCGAGAAGGTGCTCTCCACCATCTCCGACCTGGTGGGGTACGCCTCCGACGCCAGTCCCTACCGGTTCGTCCCGCAGGTCGTGGTGGTCCCCGAGGACATCGACGACATCTCCGCGATCCTGTCGTACGCCCACGGCAAGGGGCGTGAGGTGGTCTTCCGGGCGGCCGGCACCAGCCTGAACGGCCAGGCGCAGGGCGAGGACATCCTCGTCGACGTGCGCAGGCACTGGGTGGGCGTCGACGTCCTGGACGGTGGCGCCCGGGCCCGGATCCGCCCCGGAACCATCCTGGCCCGGGCCAATGCCGCCCTCGCCCGGTACGGCAGGGTGCTCGGCCCCGACCCGGCCAGCGCCGTCGCCTGCACCATCGGCGGAGTCGTCGCCAACAACGCCTCAGGCATGACGGCCGGGACCGCCCGCAACTCGTACCGGACCGTCTCCTCGCTCACCTTCGTCCTGCCGAGCGGCACGGTCGTCGACACGGCCGACCCGGCGGCCGACGACACGCTCGCCCGCGCCGAGCCGCGCCTGTGCGAGGGCCTGCTGGCCCTCAAGGCCGAGATCGAGGCCGACCCGGGGCTCACGGCCCGCATCCGCGCCAAGCACACCCTCAAGAACACCAACGGCTACCGCCTGGACGCCTATCTCGACGGCGCCACACCCGTGGAGATCCTGCGCGGTCTGATGGTCGGCTCTCAGGGCACCTTCGGCTTCATCTCCGAGGTCGTCTTCGACACCCTGCCCCTGGACCGCGCCGTCTCCACCGCGCTGCTCCTCTTCCCCTCGCTGCCGGCCGCCGCCGGTGCCGTGCCCCGCTTCACCGAGGCCGGCGCCATCGCGGTCGAGCTGATGGACGGCAACACCCTGCGCGCCTCGGCCCGCGTCCCCGGGGCGCCGGCCGACTGGGCGGAGCTGCCCAGGGAGTCCGCCGCGCTCCTGGTCGAGTTCCGGGCCCCGGACGCGGCCGCCCTGGAGGCGTACGAGGAGGAGAGCGACCGGGTCCTGGAGGGGCTGGACCTGATCACCCCGGTCGCCTCCATCGACAACGCCTTCACCCGTGATCCGGGGACGATCGCCCGTCTCTGGAAGGCGCGGAAGGCGTTCGTGACCGCCGTGGGCGGCTCGCGCCCGCCCGGTACGACGCTGATCACGGAGGACTTCGCGGTGCCGCCCCACCGGCTCGCGGAGGCCTGTGCCGAGTTGCGCGACCTGCAGGCACGGCACGGCTTCGAGGCGGCCGTGGCGGGTCACGCCGCCCATGGGAACCTCCATTTCCTCCTCGCCTTCGACGCCGCCGACCCGGCCGCCGTCGAGCGGTACGCGTCGTTCATGGACGCGTTCTGCAAGCTGACCGTGGAGCGGTTCGACGGCTCGCTGAAGGCCGAGCACGCCACCGGCCGCAACCTCGCGCCGTTCCTGGAGCTGGAGTGGGGGCCGAAGGCCACCGAGCTGATGTGGCGGACCAAGGAGCTCATCGACCCGGACGGGATCCTCGCCCCCCGGATCGTCCTCGACCGGGACCCGCGGGCGCATCTGCGCAATCTGAAGACCATCCCGAAGATCGAGGCGATCGCCGACCCCTGCATCGAGTGCGGATTCTGCGAACCGACCTGCCCCAGCCGGGACCTGACGACCACACCACGCCAACGCATCGTGCTGCGGCGGGAGATGATGCGGCAGAGCGACGGTTCCCCGGTCGAGGCCGGCCTCCTCGCCACCTACGGCTACGCCGCCGTCGACACCTGCGCGGGAGACTCCACCTGCGGGCTCGCCTGTCCGGTCGGGATCGACACCGGTGCGCTGATGAAGGAGTTCCGGCACGCGCGGCACTCCCCCCGGGAGGAACGGATCGCCGCGCTCACCGCCCTGAACTTCCGGGCCGTGGAGGCCGCCGCCCGGCTCGCGGTCGCCGCCGGCGACCGGATCGGCGACCGGCTGATGGAATCGGTGACCGGGCTCGCACGCAGGGCGGTGCGGCCCGACCTCGTACCGGAGTGGCTGCCCGAGATCCCCGGTGCGGCGGCCCGTCGCCTGCCCCGCACCCACCGTCCGGCGGCGGTCGCCGTCTACTACCCGGCCTGTGTGAACCGCGTCTTCGGCGGGCCCGGGGAAGCGGGGGGTCCCTCACTCCCCGAGGCGGTGGTGCGGGTCTCCGCCCGTGCCGGAAAGCCGGTGTGGATCCCGGACGACGTGGCCGGTACGTGCTGCGCGACGATCTGGCACTCCAAGGGGTACGAGCGCGGCACCGCGGTGATGGCCAACCGGATCGTGGAGGCGGCCTGGGGCTGGACGGCGGGCGGACGGCTCCCGCTGGTCGTCGACGCCTCCTCCTGCACGCTCGGCATCGCTCACGAGGTGGTGCCCTACCTCACGGACGACAACCGGGAGTTGCACGCGGAGCTGACCGTGGTCGACTCGCTGGTGTGGGCGGCCGACGAGCTGCTCCCGCGGCTCGACGTGCGCCGCAGGCTCGGTTCGGCGGTGGTCCATCCCACGTGCTCCATGCTCCACCTGGGTGACGAGGACCGGCTGACGGCCCTCGCCGCGGCGTGCGCGGACGACGTCGTCGTACCGGAGGACGTGGGGTGCTGCGCCTTCGCGGGCGACCGCGGCATGCTCCATCCGGAGCTGACGGCCGCCGCCACCGCGCGCGAGGCCGCCGAGGTGACGGCCCGCCCCTTCGACGCGCACCTGTCGGCGAACCGGACGTGTGAGATCGGCATGGACCGGGCGACCGGGCGGCGTTACGAGTCGGCGCTCCTCGCCCTGGAGCGTGCCACCCGGCCCTGACGGCCGGAGGCGCCCGACGCGGAGGGTCCCCCACCGACAGGGTGGGGGACCCTCGTCGTTCCCGGGCACCGGCAACCGGAGGTGAAGAGTCCAACCACCCGTCGCAAGAGTCCAATCCGCGCCCTTGCGCACCACGAACCTCAACGGCCAGGGTCCTGTGCGGGATTCATGAACCAGCCATGCACACCGCAACCGGAGGTTCGATGAACGACAACGCACCACAGCCCCCGAGCCGCCGTTCCGTACTCCGGACCACGGCCGGCGCGGCCGGAGCCGGCCTCGGCCTCGGCGCCCTGAGCGGCGCTCCCGCCCACGCCGCTGCCGACGCCACCGCCGCCCACACCCCTGCCGCCGGCCACGCCGAAGAGGCGGCGCGGACACCGCCGCGCACAGGCGCCACCATGGCCGGCGTCCCCTTCGAGGGCCGCTCCACCGTCCGGATCGGCATCATCGGTCTCGGCAACCGCGGCGGCAGCATGATCGACCTGTTCCTCGCCCTGCCCGGGGTGCGGGTGGTCGCCCTCTGCGACCCGGTGAGGGCGAAGACGGAGCGCGCCGCGGCGAAGGTCGTCGCCGCCGGGCAGCCCTCCCCCGCCGTGTACACCCACGGCGAGGACGACTACGAGCAGCTCTGCGAACGCTCCGACCTGGACTTCGTCTATGTGGCCACTCCCTGGCACCTCCACTTCCCGATGGCGCGGGCGGCGATGCTGAACGGCAAGCACGTCGGCGTCGAATGTCCGGTCGCGATGCGGCTCGACGAGCTGTGGCAGCTGGTCGACCTCTCCGAGCGGACCCGCCGCCACTGCATGCAGTTGGAGAACTGCTGCTACGGCCGCAACGAGATGCGGGTGCTGCGGATGGCCCACGCCGGGAAGTTCGGCGATCTGCTGCACGGTGCGGGCGCGTACAACCACGATCTGCGGGAGCTGATGTTCTCGCCGACGTACTACGAAGGCCCCTGGCGCCGCTTGTGGCACACCCGGTTGCGCGGTGATCTCTATCCCAACCACGGTTTCGGTCCGGTCGCCAACTACATGGACGTCAACCGGGGCGACCGGGTCGTCAGCATCAGCAGCTTCGGGACGCCTGCGCTCGGTCTGGCCCGGTACCGGGCCGAGCGGATGCCGCCGGGCGACCCGAGCTGGAAGGAGACGTACATCGGGAGCGACCGGACGATCAGCCTGGTCCAGACGGCGAAGGGCCGGGTGATCCGCCTGGAGCACGACGTCTCGACCCCGCACCCGTACAGCCGGATCAACAGTCTCGGCGGTACGCGCGGTGTCTTCGAGGACTATCCGGCGCGGATCTATCTGGAGCCCGACCACAAGGGTCATCAGTGGGGCGACTTCTCGGCGTACGCCGGCGAGTTCGACCACTGGCTCTGGAAGGAGCACGCCAACCCGCCCGGCGGGCACGGCGGCATGGACTACATCATGCTCTTCCGGCTGATGCAGTGCATGCGGCTGGGGCTCGTTCCGGACTTCGACGTGTACGACGCGGCGACCTGGACCGCTCCGGTGCCGCTCAGTGACGCCTCGATCAAGGCGAAGGGCGCGCCTCAGGCGATCCCGGACTTCACCCGGGGCGAGTGGCGCAGGGCGAGGTCCGGGGTGGACTCGGCCAGGCCGGCGTAGCGCGCGGCGACGCGGGGCCCGGCGCGCGGCAGCCGGGCCCCGCGCGCCGGAGGGGGCGGCCGAGGCTGGGGGACGGCGGCCCTCAGCAGCGAAGACGGTCCTCCGTGAGGGTGCCCTGCGCCGTCCTGAGGGTCCGGTCGTAGCAGCCGCCGGAGCCGTACAGCCGGTACCGGTCGGTCGTCGTGCCGATCGCGTGCCGCTGATCACGGGGCACGCCCGTGGTGTAGGTGGCGTCGCCCGCGTAGCTGTGGTCGAGGCGCGAGAAGGACATCCGCTCGCCGCCGCGCAGGACGACGGTGTCGGCCCGGTCGCCGAGCGCGAGCACGGTCCGCAGCCGGTCGCCGGCGCCGACCGTGGTCTCGCCGTCCATGGTGTACGTGCGGTGGGTGCGGGTGGTGGTGCGTCCGGCGGTCACGGTCTCGTGGTCGGTCCACCGCGCGGTGAGCGCGTCGGGGTTCTCGCCCTCGCCCCAGCGGTGGACGGAGGTGTGCGCGACGGTGCGGGTGACCGTGGTGTCGACGCGGCCGTGCGAGGTGTCGAGGTGGCCGGCGACGGTGAGCCGGTGTCCGGCGTCCGTCTCCAGACGGTGTTCCGAACCGGGTGTGTGGACCGAGGAGTTGCGCGGGGCGCTGTCCTCGTGACGGTCGAGCGAGCCGGTGACGACCGTGCTGCCCTCGTCCTGCCAGAGCAGCACGTTGGTCGGGGTGCTCCAGCCGGTCTGCCCGGCCGGGACGCCGAGCACCGACACCTCGACGCGGTGCGCGCGGCCGTCGTTGAGGAGACCGGCGAAGGGCGTCAGGTCGTAGACGATCGGCTGGACGTCGAAGGCGCGCGGGCCGGGGGTGACGTACCAGAGGAAGGGGTTGGACCAGCCGCCGGTCCAGACCGTGGGGAACGGGGCGGCGATGCCCGCGAGCCTGCCGTCGACGGAGACCCGGACCTCGCGGTAGGGGCCGTCGGTCGCCTTGCAGGAGTACGGGGCGGTGTCGGGGACGGTCAGGTACCAGTACTCCTCGCAGCCGCCGCCGGAGCCGGTGGCGTACACCTCGGCGAGGATGCGTTCGGTGTTGCGGGGAGTGGTCAGGCTGGTGGAGTGCAGGGGGATCACCCGGTCGGGGGTGTCCGCCGCGGGCTTCACCGGCCCTCGCGCCGTGGAGAAGGTGAGCGTGACGCGGACGTCGAGAACACCGGTGTACGTCTCGTTCACGACATTGCCGATGAGCATCTCGACGGGCTGCGGGCGGCTGAGCGTGTCGCGGTAGCGGGTGACGTCCTTCTCGACCGACCAGCGGATGCCGTCGGGCGAGGGCTGGGGGGTCGAGGTGCGGAAGATCTCCACGCCGCCGACCGCGACGTGGCCGAGCCGGTCGTACTGCCGGCCCTTCACCTGCCCGTCGAGGCGGAGCACGACCTTGCTCCAGCGGGTGCCGCACTTTTCGGGAGGGGTGTAACTCCCCTTGTACGGCGTGAAGTCACGGAACTGGGCGGCGGCGAGGGTGATCTCGCAGGAGGGGGTGGCCGGCTTGGCGACCGGCGGCGCCGCGGTCACCGGGTCGTGCCAGTCGCTGGTGAACTCGGCCGGGGGCGCGTCGGCCGGAGCGTGGGCGGAGGCCGGGTGCGCCGCCGCGGGGTGAGCGGTGAGCAGGGCACCGGCGGCCAGCACCAGGCCGCTGATCATGCCCATGATCCTCTGATGTCTCATGGGTCGCGAGTGAAACGCGGGTGGCCCGGAGCGTCCAGAGGGCGCTGTCGGATCTTGGCGCGTTCTGTGCCTGATTGCGAATAAATCAATTGCCGTTCGCCGTCCCCGGCGCGAACCTTGCACGGTTCGAACCGACCGGCCACAAGCCGACGAGCCACCGGACCACTGGACCACCCGGACCCCCGGACCACCGGAAGACCCTGGGACGACATGCAGATTCGCGAACTACCCTACGCCGACCCAGGGGTCCCCGATGTCCGTTCGGGCACCCGGTTCCTCCTCTGGCTCGGCCGCAACCAACTCGGCGGACAGGTCAGGAGCCTGCTGTGGGGGCTCCTCCTCCAGTTCGGCATCGCGGGGCTGCCGCTCGCCGTGGGCCTGTCCGTGCAGGCGGTCGTCGACCGCGACGGCGGGCGGCTCGGGCTCGCGGGCGGTCTCCTCGCGCTGCTCGGCGCGGCGATCGCCGTCGGCGACATGATGCTCCACCGCACCGCCGTCACGAACTGGATCACCGCCGCCGCCCGGGTGCAGCAGCTGCTCTCCCGCAAGACCGCCGAGCTCGGCTCCGTCCTGACCCGGCGGGTCGCCGCGGGCGAGGTCGTGGCCGTCTCCACCGGTGATGTCGAGAAGATCGGCTGGTTCGTCGAGGCGCTGTCGCGGTTCGCCGCGGCGGCCACCACCCTGGTGGTCGTCTGCGTGGCCCTGGTGGTCTACCAGCCCGCGCTCGGTGTCCTGGTCGCGGTCGGCGTACCGGTCCTCGCCCTGGCCGTGCTGCCGCTGCTGCCGCGCGCCACGCGCCGGGCCGACGTCCAGCGCGAGAAGGCGGGCAAGGCCACCGAACTGGCCTCCGACACCGTGGCGGGGCTGCGGGTGCTGCGCGGCATCGGCGGCGAGGAGCTCTTCCTCGGCCGCTACCGCGCCGCCTCCCAGGAGGTGCGCCGGGCCGCCGTACGCAGCGCCCGCATGTGGGCGCTGATCGCGGCGATCCAGGTGATGCTGCCGGGCGTCCTGCTCATCGCCGTGGTGGCGTACGGGGCGCGGCTCGCCCTGGACGGCCGGATCACCGTCGGTGAACTGGTCACCGTCTACGGCGCGGTGGCGCTGACCCACCATCCGCTGCGGAACTTCGAGGAGATCGCCATGGCGTTCTCCTTCTCCCGGCCGTCCGCGACGCGGGCCGCCCGGGTGCTGGCGCTGACACGCACGTCGACGGTGTCGGAGGCGCGCGACGAGACGAAGGCGTCCGGTGATCTGTACGACCCGGCCACCGGGCTGCTCGCCCCCGCGGGTCGCTTCACGGCGGTCGTCTGCGGCGATCCGGACGCGGCCGGACGGCTCGCCGACCGGCTGGGCGGCCATCCCGTCGAGCCGGGCGAGGGCCACACCTCCGTCCTGCTGGGCGGCGTACCGCTCGACGAGCTGACGCTCGACGCCGCGAGGACCGCCGTCCTCGTCCAGGACAAGGATCCCGTCCTGCTCTCCGGCACCCTCCAGGACCTGCTCGACGTTCCCTCGTCGGGCGCGGTCCGGGCGGAGGACGCCCTGTCCGCCGCGCAGTGCGGGGATGTGCTCGACGCCCTCGCCCAGGGGTCGGCGGACACCGGAGGCGACCCGATGAGGGCCCGGATCACCGAGCGCGGCCGGTCGCTCTCCGGCGGCCAGCGCCAGCGCCTGGCCCTGGCCCGCTCCCTGGTGACCGACCCGGAGGTGCTGGTCCTCGACGAGCCGACCTCGGCGGTCGACTCGCACACCGAGGCCCGGGTGGCGGCCGGTGTCAGACGCCTGCGCGAAGGCGCCACGACCGTGGTCCTGGCCTCCTCGCCGCTCCTGCTCGACCTCGCGGACCGGGTCGTCCTGATCCACGAGGACGAGGTGGTGGCGGTGGGGACGCACCGGGAGCTGCTGCGCGACGAGCCGCGCTACCGGGCCGTCGTCACCCGCGAGACCGAGGACGAACGCGCGGCCGCCGCCGCACCCGGCGCGGAGCGTGAGGCCCCAGGGGAACGCGAGGCCGGTGAGGAGCTCGCGGACATGGAAGAGATCGAAGAGATCGAAGAGCTGGAAGGAGAGTCGGCATGATCGGCCTGGCGCCACCGGCGTACGACCCGGCGGCCCCGCGGACGGCGACGACCCTGCCCGTCGGCACGGCCGCGACCGTCCGCGCGTACGTACGCGAGCTGCTGCGCCGCCACCGCGGGGCGTTCGCCCTGCTCGTCGGCGTCAACGCGGTCGCCGTGATCGCCTCGATGGCCGGTCCCTACCTCCTCGGCGCGCTCGTCGAGCGGCTCGCCGACGGTGCGCGCGATCTGCGGCTGGAGCACACCGTCGCCCTGTTCGCGGTCGCCCTCGTCGTCCAGACGGTCTTCGTACGGCTGGTGCGGCTGCGGGGCGCGATGCTCGGCGAGGAGATGCTCGCCGATCTGCGCGAGGACTTCCTGGTGCGCTCCGTGGGGCTGCCGCCGGGCGTCCTGGAGCGGGCCGGGACCGGCGACCTGCTCTCCCGTATCACCACCGACATCGACCGGCTGGCCAACGCGATGCGCGAGGCCGTGCCGCAGCTCGCCATCGGGGTGGTCTGGGCGGGGCTGCTGATCGGCGGACTCGCCGTGACCGCGCCGCCGCTCGCGGTCGCGATCCTGATCGCCGCTCCGCTGCTGATCGTCGGCTGCCGCTGGTACTTCAAGCGGGCGCCCTCGGCCTACCGCTCGGAGGCCGCCGGTTACGCCGCGGTCGCCGGGGCGCTGGCCGAGACGGTCGACGCGGGCCGCACGGTCGAGGCGCACCGCCTCGGCGCCCGCCGGATCGCCCTGTCCGACCGGCGGATCGCCGAGTGGACGGCGTGGGAGCGGTACACGCTCTTCCTGCGCTCGGTGCTCTTCCCCGTCATCAACCTCACCCATACGACGGTGCTGGCCGCCGTGCTGCTGCTCGGCGGCGTGTTCGTGCTGAAGGGCTGGATCAACGTCGGGCAGCTGACGACGGGAGCGCTCCTCGCCCAGATGCTGGTGGATCCGATCGGCATCGTGCTGCGCTGGTACGACGAGCTCCAGGTGGCCCAGGTGTCGCTGGCGCGGCTCGTCGGCGTCCGGGACATCGAGCCGGACGCGGGCGACGAGGACGTACGGCCCGACGGGCGTACGGTCCGGGCGGACGAGGTGCGCTTCGGCTACCGCGAGGGCGTCGACGTCCTGCACCGGGTGTCGCTGGACGTCCCTCCCGGCACCCGGCTGGCGCTCGTCGGCCCGTCAGGCGCGGGCAAGTCGACGCTCGGGCGGCTGCTCGCGGGCATCTACGCCCCGCGCTCGGGCACGGTCACCCTCGGCGCCGCCGAGCTGGCCAGGATGCCGGCCGAACGGGTCCGCGAGCACGTGGCCCTGGTCAACCAGGAGCACCATGTCTTCGTCGGCTCGCTGCGGGACAACCTCCTGCTGGCCAGGACGGGCGCGGCGGACGCCGAGCTGTGGGCGGCGCTCGGCGCGGTCGACGCGGACGGCTGGGCGCGCGGGCTCGACGAGGGCCTGGACACGGAGGTGGGCTCGGGCGGGGTGGCGCTGACTCCGGCGCAGGCCCAGCAGATCGCCCTGGCCCGGCTGGTCCTCGCCGACCCGCACACGCTGGTCCTGGACGAGGCGACCTCGCTCCTGGACCCGCGGGCCGCCCGCCACCTGGAGCGCTCGCTCGCCCGGGTCCTGGACGGCCGCACGGTGGTGGCGATCGCCCACCGGCTGCACACCGCCCACGACGCGGACGTGATCGCGGTCGTCGAGGACGGCCGCATCAGCGAACTCGGCAGCCACGACGAACTGGTGGCGGCCGACGGGGCGTACGCGGCGCTGTGGAGGTCCTGGCACGGCTGACGTCCTGGCACGGCTGGCAGAGACCGCCTCGCGTCTGGATCATGCCGGGCTCTCGGGCTCCGGCATGATCCCGACGAGAGGCCCTAGATGAAGCCCAGCGCCGCCGCTCCGCCGACTCCGCCGAGGAGCATGAACGCCGGCATGAGGACCTTCAGCTCGACCCAGCTGCCCGCGCGGAAGCGCATGGGCTTCGGCGGCCCCACGGGGTACCAGCGCTTGCGGCCCACCGGGATGGGCCACAGGATCGGGCAGCCGGAGACCGTCAGGGCGTCGCCGATGTCGTGGACGAGCGCGCCGAGGACGACCGGCAGGCCCAGCCAGAGGTACTCCTGGCCGGGGCCGGTGAACAGCCAGTCCGAGCCGTTGCCCGGCTGGTCGAGGACGCCCGCCAGGATCCAGGCGCTGGTGGCCCCGAGCAGCCAGACCAGGACGTCGCTGGACATCCGCGCGGCCCGCCAGAGCAGGCCCTCGACGGCCAGGACGAGGTGGACGAAGAGGATCGCGAGGACCGCCCAGCGGCCGCCGGTGATCGCCGCGACGGACGCTCCCGCGCCGATGAGGACGGCCCAGAGCCAGGTGTGGGTCAGCGTGCGGTGCCCGCCGGACCTGCGGGGGTCGGCGGAGGAGCGGGTCGCCTTGTAGACGGCGTACGAGAGCTTGTCGACGATCTCGCACAGGCCCCGGGAGATGGGACCGAAGGCGCGCGAGATGGTGGCGGACTTGTGGTCGAGGTCCGGGGCGAGGGCCGCTCCCGCGCAGAGGAGCGCTCCGACGACGAGAACCGGCCATGGCATCGGATGGCCTGCGGCGGCCGCCGCGGCTCCGACGCCCAGCCAGGCCGCCGCTCCGGACAGCGAGTGCGCCGGTCCCATCATGCTCGTCCCCGCCCCGTTCCTCCCGCGCCGGCGCCCAGTTGACGACCGGTCGACGCGCCAGCGTATCCTCCGTGATCTTGTATGCGGTGGCCGGTTCCCTCATCCGGGCGGATGCCAGGCAAGATGGGGGCGTGACCCTCATCGATCAGCTGCCGCCGAACGCCGACCCCGACGCCCTCTTCGAGGCTTTCTCCTCATGGGCGGAGGACCGGGGCATCACGCTCTACCCGGCCCAGGAGGAGGCGCTGATCGAGGTGGTCTCCGGGGCCAACGTGATCTTGTCCACCCCTACCGGCTCGGGAAAGTCGCTGGTCGCGGCGGGGGCGCACTTCACGGCACTGGCTCAGGACAAGGTGACGTTCTACACCGCGCCGATCAAGGCCCTGGTGTCGGAGAAGTTCTTCGACCTGTGCAAGCTCTTCGGCACCGAGAACGTCGGCATGCTGACCGGCGACGCCTCCGTGAACGCGGACGCGCCCGTGATCTGCTGCACGGCCGAGGTGCTGGCCTCGATCGCGCTGCGGGACGGCAGGTACGCCGACATCGGCCAGGTCGTGATGGACGAGTTCCACTTCTACGCGGAGCAGGACCGCGGCTGGGCCTGGCAGATCCCGATCCTGGAGCTCCCCCAGGCACAGTTCGTGCTCATGTCGGCCACGCTCGGTGACGTCTCGATGTTCGAGAAGGACCTGACCCGGCGCACGGGCCGCCCCACCTCGGTGGTCCGCTCGGCGACCCGGCCGGTGCCCCTCTCGTACGAGTACCGGCTCACGCCCATCACGGACACCCTGACCGAGCTCCTTGAGACCAAGCAGGCTCCGGTCTACATCGTGCACTTCACGCAGGCGCAGGCCGTCGAGCGCGCGCAGTCGCTGATGAGCATCAACATGTGCTCGCGCGAGGAGAAGGACAAGATCGCCGAGCTGATCGGCAGCTTCCGCTTCACCACCAAGTTCGGCCAGAACCTCTCGCGGTACGTGCGCCACGGCATCGGCGTCCACCACGCCGGCATGCTGCCCAAGTACCGCCGTCTCGTCGAGAAGCTGGCCCAGGCGGGCCTGCTGAAGGTGATCTGCGGTACGGACACGCTCGGCGTGGGTGTCAACGTGCCCATTCGTACGGTGCTGTTCACGGCGCTGACGAAGTACGACGGCAACCGGGTGCGGACGCTGCGCGCCCGGGAGTTCCACCAGATCGCGGGCCGGGCCGGGCGGGCGGGCTTCGACACGGCCGGTCTGGTGGTCGCGCAGGCTCCCGAGCATGTCATCGAGAACGAGAAGGCGCTCGCGAAGGCGGGCGACGACCCGAAGAAGCGCCGCAAGGTGGTGCGGAAGAAGGCCCCGGAGGGGTTCGTCGCCTGGAGCGACACGACCTTCGAGAAGCTGATCGGCGCCGAGCCGGAGCCGCTGACCTCCCGTTTCAAGGTCACCAACATCATGCTGCTGTCGGTGATCGCCCGGCCGGGCGACGCGTTCCAGGCGATGCGCAAGCTCCTGGAGGACAACCACGAGCCGCGCAAGGCGCAGCTGCGGCACATCCGGCGGGCCATCGCGATCTACCGTTCGCTGCTCGACGGCGGAGTGGTGGAGCAGCTCGACAAGCCGGACGCCGAGGGGCGCACGATCCGGCTCACCGTCGACCTCCAGCAGGACTTCGCGCTGAACCAGCCGCTGTCCACGTTCGCGCTCGCGGCGTTCGACCTGCTGGACCCGGAGTCGCCGTCCTACGCCCTGGACATGGTCTCGGTGGTCGAGTCGACCCTGGACGATCCTCGCCAGATCCTGGCCGCCATGCAGAACAAGGCGCGCGGCGAGGCGGTCGGTCGGATGAAGGCGGACGGCGTCGAGTACGAGGAGCGCATGGAGCGGCTCCAGGACATCTCGTACCCGAAGCCGCTGGAGGAGCTGCTCTGGCACGCGTACGAGGTGTACCGGAAGTCCCACCCGTGGGTGGGTGACCACCCGGTGTCGCCGAAGTCCGTCATCCGCGACATGTACGAACGGGCGCTGTCCTTCACGGAGTTCACGTCCTGGTACGAGCTGGCGCGGACCGAGGGCATCGTGCTGCGCTACCTCGCGAGCGCGTACAAGGCGTTGGACCACACGATCCCGGACGATCTGAAGACCGAGGATCTGACGGACCTGATCGAGTGGCTGGGCGAGATGGTGCGGCAGGTGGACTCCTCGCTGCTCGACGAGTGGGAGCAGCTCGCCAACCCGGAGGTGGAGACCGCCGAGGAGGCGCAGGAGAAGGCCGACCAGGTCAAGCCGGTCACGGCGAACACCCGCGCCTTCCGGGTCCTCGTACGCAACGCGATGTTCCGCCGGGTGGAACTGGCGGCCCTGGACAACGTGGACGCGCTGGGTGAGCTGGACGCGGAGTCCGGCTGGGACGCGGACGCGTGGGGCGACGCGATGGACGCGTACTGGGACGAGTACGACGATCTCGGTACGGGTCCCGACGCGCGCGGTCCGAAGCTGCTCTCCATCGAGGAGGACACGGCCCACGGTCTGTGGCGCGTCCGGCAGACGTTCGCCGATCCGAACGGCGACCATGACTGGGGCATCAGCGCGGAGGTGGATCTGGCGGCCTCCGACGAGGAGGGCCGCGCGGTGGTCCGCGTGACGTCCGTCGGACAGCTGTAGCCGGGGTTCGTATCCGGAGTTCGCAGCCGGGGTTTGTAGCCGGGGTTTGTAGCCGGGTTTAAGGAGCGCAGTCGTGACCAGTCCCGCCGAGAGTCTCGTCGACCTGCTCGATCTGGAGCAGATCGAGGTCAACATCTTCCGTGGCCAGAGCCCGCAGGAGTCGCTGCAACGGGTGTTCGGCGGCCAGGTCGCCGGCCAGGCCCTGGTGGCCGCGGGCCGCACGACCGAGGGCGACCGGCCGGTGCACTCGCTGCACTCCTACTTCCTGCGGCCGGGGCGCCCGGGCGTCCCGATCGTGTACCAGGTGGAGCGGGTGCGGGACGGCCGTTCGTTCACCACGCGCCGGGTCACGGCGATCCAGCAGGGCCGCACGATCTTCAACCTGACGGCCTCCTTCCACCTGCCGGAGGAGGCCGGGTTCGAGCACCAGTTGCCGCCGCGGCACATGACGGACCCGGAGACGCTGCCGAAGCTCGCGGACGAGATCCGCGACCACCTGGGGACGCTGCCCGAGTCGCTGGAGCGGATGGCGCGGCGCCAGCCGTTCGACATCCGGTACGTGGACCGGCTGCGCTGGACGAAGGAGGAGGTCAGGGACGCGGACCCGCGCAGCGCGGTGTGGATGCGCGCGGTGGGCCCGCTGGGCGACGACCCGCTGGTGCACACCTGCGCGTTGACGTACGCCTCGGACATGACGCTCCTGGACGCGGTCCGCATCCCGGTGGAGCCGCTGTGGGGGCCGCGCGGCTTCGACATGGCGTCGCTGGACCACGCGATGTGGTTCCACCGGCCGTTCCGTGCGGACGAGTGGTTCCTGTACGACCAGGAGTCCCCGATCGCGACGGGCGGCCGCGGCCTGGCGCGCGGCCGGATCTACGACCGCGAGGGGCGGCTGCTCGTCTCGGTGGTGCAGGAGGGCCTGTTCCGGAAGCTCTGAGCCAGTGCCGCATCAGGCGACGTTCGCCCTGTCAACCACATCACGTAGCCGTTCGTCGGCGGCGTGCTTGTTCCGCCAGATGACGTAGCGGCGGATCATGCTGCCCTGCTCCTCGTGGCTGGCACAGACGCCCTCCTCGCGGGGCAGGACCCGAAGGCCCTCGTGGCCGATGTCGTCGACCACCCCTCGGCGACCAGGAAGCGCGGACAGCAGCACCCTGGGCCCGCCGCCAGGTCACCACCGACCCGGTGCCCCTGCGGATGGTCCGCAGCAGCCGCCGTCCCTCGTCGGCATCGACCTCGCGGACACGTACTCGTTCGGCCACCAGCACAGCGTGCCGGACACGCGCCGCCGGAGTGGAATCCGGACGGCGCGTCACCTCAGCACAGCACACGGGTCACTGATGCGGCGCTAGGGTCTTTCGTTTGGATCAGGCCGGATCAGGGAGCGGGGTCTGGTGCCGTGGATCGCAAGGCGGAGGAGGGAGTCAACGCGGAGCGTTGGCG
>NZ_JBSFTU010000058.1:0-33890 GCF_053591435.1 Streptomyces sp. NPDC003027 | reverse complement strand
GAGATCGTCTCGACGCCCGAGGGCATCAAGCGCACGTCGGGCCGCTCGGGTGGTACGGAGGGTGGTCTGACCACCGGTGAGCTGCTGCGGGTGCGGGCGGCGATGAAGCCGATCGCGACCGTTCCGCGCGCCCTGGCCACCGTCGATGTCGTCACAGGTGAGGCCGCCCAGGCGCACCACCAGCGCTCCGACGTGTGCGCGGTCCCGGCTGCCGGGATCGTCGCGGAGGCGATGGTCGCGCTCGTGCTCGCGGACGCGGTGGTGGAGAAGTTCGGTGGCGACAGCGTCCCGGAGACCCGCCGCAACGTCCGGTCGTACCTCGACCACCTCCAGATCCGGTGAGCGGACCCCAGATCGTCCTGGTCGGACCGATGGGCTCCGGCAAATCCACGGTGGGCGCGCTCCTGGCCGAGCTGCTCGGCGCGCCCTACCGGGACACCGACGCCGACATCGTCGCCGCCCAGGGCCGGGAGATCTCGGACATCTTCATCGAGGACGGTGAGGACCACTTCCGCGCCCTCGAACGCGAGGCCGTACGCGCGGCGGTCGCCGAGCACGAGGGAGTCCTCGCGCTCGGCGGCGGCGCCGTCCTCGACGCCTCCACCCGCGAGCTGCTCAGCGGACTGCCCGTCGTCTATCTCTCGATGGACGTCGACGAGGCGGTCCGCCGCGTCGGCCTCAACACCGCGCGGCCGCTGCTGGCCGTCAACCCGCGCCGCCAGTGGCGCGAGCTGATGGAGGCGCGCCGCCCTCTCTACACCGAAGTCGCACGCGTCGTCGTCGCCACGGACGACCGCACCCCCGAAGAGGTCGCGAGCGCGGTCCTCGACGCTCTGGAGCTGAAGAAGGACGTATGACGGACCAGGAAGTGACCCGTATCCAGGTCGGCGGCTCGGCGGGCACGGATCCGTATGAGGTGCTGGTGGGACGGCAGCTGCTCGCCGAGCTGCCCGCCCTGATCGGCAACCGCGCCAAGCGCGTGGCCGTGATCCACCCCGAAGCGCTCGCCGAGACGGGCGAATCCCTGCGCGCGGACCTCGCCGGCCAGGGCTTCGAGGCCGTCGCCATCCAGGTGCCGAACGCCGAGGAGGCCAAGACCGCCGAGGTCGCGGCGTACTGCTGGAAGGCGCTCGGCCAGACCGGCTTCACCCGCACCGACGTCATCGTCGGCGTCGGCGGCGGCGCCACGACCGACCTCGCCGGGTTCGTGGCGGCGACCTGGCTGCGGGGCGTGCGCTGGATCGCCGTCCCGACGACCGTCCTCGCCATGGTGGACGCGGCCGTCGGCGGCAAGACCGGCATCAACACCGCCGAGGGCAAGAACCTCGTCGGCGCCTTCCACCCGCCCGCCGGAGTGCTCTGCGACCTGGCCGCGCTGGACTCGCTGCCGGTCAACGACTACGTGAGCGGGCTCGCGGAGATCATCAAGGCCGGCTTCATCGCCGACCCCGTGATCCTCGATCTCGTGGAGGAGGACCCGCAGGCGGCCCGGACACCCGCCGGACCGCACACCGCAGAGCTGATCGTCCGCTCGATCCGGGTCAAGGCGGAGGTCGTCTCCGGCGACCTCAAGGAGTCGGGCCGGCGGGAGATCCTCAACTACGGCCACACCCTGGCCCACGCCATCGAGAAGAACGAGCGGTACAAGTGGCGGCACGGCGCCGCCGTCTCCGTCGGCATGGTCTTCGCCGCCGAACTCGGCCGGCTCGCCGGCCGGCTCGACGACGCCACCGCCGACCGGCACCGCACGGTCCTGGAATCGGTCGGCCTGCCGCTGACCTACCGCGGCGACCAGTGGCCCAAGCTGCTCGAGACCATGAAGGTCGACAAGAAGTCCCGCGGCGACCTGCTGCGCTTCATCGTCCTCGACGGCCTCGGCAAGCCGACCGTCCTGGAGGGCCCCGACCCGGCGGTGCTCGTCGCGGCCTACGGCGAGGTGTCCGCGTGAGCGAGCTCCGCCCCGTTCTGGTGCTGAACGGCCCGAACCTGGGCCGGCTCGGCTCCCGCGAACCCGACATCTACGGCGCCACGTCCTACCAGGGCCTGGCGGAGTCCTGCCGGACGCTCGGCGCCGAGCTGGGCTTCGACGTGGAGGTCCGGGAGACCAACGACGAGGGCGAGATGATCCGCTGGCTGCACGAGGCCGCGGACGGTTCGATTCCGGTCGTTCTCAACCCCGGTGCGTTCACGCACTACTCGTACGGAATGCGCGACGCGGCCGCCCAGCGGACCGCCCCGCTGATCGAGGTGCACATCTCGAATCCGTACACCAGAGAGGAATTCCGGCACACCTCGGTCGTCGCCGCCGTGGCGACCGGGACCATCGCCGGGTTCGGGATCGGTTCCTACCGGCTGGCGCTGCGGGCGCTGGCCGAGGAACTGACCGGCTGAGAGTGAACGGGCCCGGCTGAGGGCACTGCGGACCGCCCCCGGCCGTTCCCCTTCAGGGGGCCGGGGGCGGTAACGTTCCCGGAAGTATCGGCCGTACGAGACGGAGTGGCACCGGATGCAGCACGCAGTGGGGGCTCCGTTGCCACCGCCCGAGCGCTCGGGATGGGCAGCGGCCCAGGGCGGACACCAGGCGCAGTCCCCGCACTCCCCGCAGGCGCCGCCTCAGCACCCGTCGGCGCCCCACGCCCACCCCGCCCCGCCGCATCCGGGGGCGGCCTCGCACCCGGTGCGGCAGGGGCACCACCCGGCCCCGCAGGGGCCGCCGTCCCCGCCCGCACCGGGGTGGGCCGCCGGAGGGATGCCGCCGCACGCCGGAGCGCCGCACCCGCCGCCCCAGCAGGCGCCCACCCCCCTCGGCCCGCCCCGGGACACCACCGCGCACGTCCAGCTGCCGCCCGTCGGCATACCCGCCGAGGCCGGTACCGGCACCGCGACCCTCGCCGTCCTGCTCATCGGCCCGGCCGGCGCGGGCAAGACGACCGTCGCCCGTCACTGGGCACAGCGCCGTCGCGTCCCCACGGCGCACATCAGCCTCGACGACGTTCGCGAATGGGTCTGCTCCGGCTTCGCCGACCCCCAGTCGGGCTGGAACGAGCACTCCGAGGCCCAGTACCGCCTCGCTCGCCGCACCTGCGGCTTCGCCGCCCGCAACTTCCTCGCCAACGGCATCTCCTGCATCCTCGACGACGCCGTCTTCCCGGACCGCCCCGTCGTCGGCCTCGGCGGCTGGAAGCGGCACGTCGGCCCAGGCCTGCTCCCGGTGGTCCTCCTGCCGGGCCTGGAGATCGTGTTGGAGCGCAACGCCGAACGCAGCGGGAACCGGCGCCTGTCGGACGAGGAGGTCGCCTCCATCCACGGCCGGATGGCGGGCTGGTACGGCTCCGGCCTTCCGATCATCGACAACTCCAAGTACGACGTGGAGACCACCGCCCGCGTCCTCGACGAGGTCCTGGCCCGCTCCATCGCCAGCCCGCCCTCCTGGTAGCCGAGCCCCCTGGTAGCCGGGCCGGCTGGTGGCCGCCCGCCCGCCCGTACGTACGGCTTCGGCCCGCCCCGGCCTGGCCGGATCCGTCCGGCGATGGCCCGGTCGGCCGCGCTGAGCGGGCCGGGGCGCCCAGCCCCTCGTAGGCTCGGAACATGTCACAGGTGTATGCGGACCGCCGTGTGCGGCTGCGCGACCGGTGCGCGGCAGCGGGCAGCCCGGCGGCCCTGGTCTCCCGCCCCGCCAACGTCCGCTATCTCGCGGGCGCCTCACCCCCAGGAGCCGTCCTCCTCGTCGGTCCGGACGAGGACGTACTGCTCTGTCCCGTACCGCCCGGCGGCGATCCCGCCGACGGACGGCTCGACGAACTCCTCCGGCAGGCCGTCCTTCCCGCCGGCAGCGGTGATCCCGCCGTCGCGGCCGTCGACTTCGCCCGAAAGGCGGGCGCGGACGCCCTCGCCGTCGAGGAGCACCACCTGACGGTCGCCCGGCACCGGGCCATGGGCTCGATCGCGCCCCGGATCCGGCTCGCCGACCTCCGCGGGGCCGTGGAACAGCTGCGGATCGTCAAGGACGAGGACGAGATCGCCTGCCTGCGGATCGCCGCGGAGATCGCCGACCAGGCCCTCGGCGAGCTCCTCGAATCCATCCTGGTCGGCCGGACCGAGCGCCACCTCGCCCTGGAACTGGAGCGGCGGCTCGTCGACCACGGCGCGGAGGGCGCCGCGTTCCCCACCTCCGTCGCCACCGGCCCGAACTCCGGCCGCAGAGGCCACCGGCCCTCCGACCGCCGGGTCGAGGAGGGCGATTTCCTGTCCGTCTGCCTCGGCGCCGAGTACCGCGGCTACCGCTGCGAGATCGGCCGCACCTTCGTCATCGGCACGACTCCCGCGGACTGGCAGATCGAGCTCTACGACCTCGTCTTCGCCGCTCAGCGGGCCGGGCGGGAGTCGCTCGTGCCCGGCGCGGAGTACCGGGACGTGGACCACGCCGCCCGCCACATCCTGGACGCCGCGGGCCACTCGGAAGCCGTTCCGCCGCTCATCGGACACGGTGTCGGCCTTGAAATCGACGAGGACCCGCAGCTCGCACCCTCGGCCATGGGTAAACTGGACGCTTGTGTGCCGGTCACCGTCGAACCGGGGGTCCACCTCCCGGGCCGGGGCGGGGTCCGGATCGATGACACGCTCGTCGTGCGCCAGGAGGCGGACGGCGGACCCGAGCTACTCACCATTACGACCAAGGAGCTGCTCGCGCTGTAGGGCGCGTACTCCTCTCTGGTCCCACGTCAGTCCAGGAGATTCCGCAACCGTGGCTTCCACGAACGACCTCAAGAACGGCATGGTGCTCAAGCTCGACGGGGACCAGCTCTGGTCCGTCGTCGAGTTCCAGCACGTCAAGCCCGGCAAGGGCCCGGCCTTCGTGCGCACCAAGCTCAAGAACGTGCTCTCCGGCAAGGTCGTCGACAAGACCTTCAACGCCGGTGTGAAGGTCGAGACGGCCACCATCGACCGCCGCGACATGCAGTTCTCGTACATGGACGGCGACTACTTCGTCTTCATGGACATGCAGACGTACGACCAGCTGCACGTCGACCGCAAGGCCGTCGGCGACGCCGCCAACTTCCTGATCGAGGGCTTCACCGCCTCCGTCGCGCAGCACGAGGGCTCGGTGCTCTACGTCGAGCTCCCCGCCGCCGTCGAGCTGACCATCCAGCACACCGACCCGGGCGTCCAGGGCGACCGCTCCACCGGCGGCACCAAGCCCGCCACGCTGGAGACCGGCCACGAGATCCAGGTCCCGCTCTTCATCACCACCGGTGAGAAGATCAAGGTCGACACCCGCACGAGCGACTACCTCGGCCGGGTGAACAGCTAACCGTGGCTGCCCGCAGCAACGCCCGTAAGCGCGCCTTCCAGATCCTCTTCGAGGCCGACCAGCGCGGCGCGTCCGTGCGGCAGGTCCTCGCGGACTGGGTCCGGCACGCTCGCTCCGACGACCGGCAGCCCGCGGTCAACGAGTTCACGATGCAGCTGGTCGAGGGGTACGCGGACCACGTGGACCGTATCGACGACCTCATCGCCACCTACGCGGTGGACTGGGACCTCGACCGGATGCCGGTCGCCGACCGGAACATCGTGCGCCTCGGCGCATACGAACTGATCTGGCTGGACGAGACGCCGGACGCGGTGGCGATCGACGAGGCGGTGCAGCTCGCCAAGGAGTTCTCCACCGACGAGTCCCCGAGCTTCGTCAACGGCCTCCTGGGCCGCTTCAAGGACTTGAAGCCACGCCTGCGCCGGGACGCCTGACCCCAGCACCCCCGGCAGTCGAAGGGGCCCGCAGCACATGATGCTGCGGGCCCCTTCGGCGTACGGGGGCAGGCGGCATACGAAAAGACCGCCGGGGTGGCGGAAGACCCACAGGTCTCCCGCCACCCCGGCGGCAACGTTTCTGCTGAACTCTCAGCGGATGAGGATCAGCTCTCCTCGTGGGCGACCGCACGGCGCGCGTCCGCGTCCAGAACGCCCCAGCTGATGAGCTGCTCGGTCAGCACCGACGGCGACTGGTCGTAGATCACGGCGAGGGTACGGAGGTCGTCCTGGCGGATCGACAGCACCTTGCCGTTGTAGTCACCGCGCTGCGACTGGATCGTCGCGGCGTAGCGCTGCAGCGGGCCGGCCTTCTCCTGCGGGACGTGGGCCAGGCGCTCCAGGTCCAGGACCAGCTTCGGCGGCGGCTCGGCGGCGCCGCCAGGGGTCGTACCGGGCAGGAGCTCCTGCACCGGGACGCCGTAGAAGTCCGCCAGCTCGGCGAGGCGCTGCACCGTCACCGCGCGGTCGCCGCGCTCGTACGAGCCCACCACGACGGCCTTCCAGCGGCCCTGGGACTTCTCTTCCACACCGTGGAGGGAAAGGCCCTGCTGGGTGCGGATGGCACGGAGCTTGGCCCCGAGCTGCTTTGCGTATTCGCTGGACATATAGCTCCCCGGACGCTGTGACAACGTGCGGCTCCGCCGCGTGGCTGGTAACTCACTGTGAGGTTACGCAGCGTTACTTGGCTCCGTCAAGCCGAATGGTCCATACCGCCCACTCCCGAGGGACGGCGCCCGGAGTGGCGAGAGGGGTGTGAGCGGTCACCCGCCCGCCCCTGCTACAGTCGAAGGCGCAGTTCCGACGTCCTTTAAGAGCCGTCCCGTGAGGCGGAGAAGGAGGTCCGTTTTCATATGGACACACAGCAGCACACCGATGCCGCGCGCCCCGTCCTCGAGGGCCCCGACATCGCGCGGGTTCTGACCCGCATCGCCCACGAGATCGTCGAACGCGCCAAGGGCGCCGACGACGTGGTCCTCCTCGGCATTCCCACGCGTGGCGTCTTCCTCGCCCGCCGGCTGGCCGACAAGCTCGCCGAGATCACCGGACGCACGATCCCGGTCGGCTCCCTCGACATCACCATGTACCGGGACGACCTGCGGATGAAGCCCGCCCGGACGATCGGCCGCACCGACATCCCCGCCGACGGCATCGACGGCCGCCTGGTCGTCCTCGTCGACGACGTCCTCTTCTCCGGCCGCACCATCCGCGCCGCGCTCGACGCGCTCGGCGACATCGGCCGCCCCCGCGCCGTCCAGCTCGCGGTCCTCGTCGACCGCGGTCACCGCGAACTCCCGATCCGCGCCGACTACGTCGGCAAGAACCTCCCCACGTCGCTGCGGGAGACGGTCAAGGTCCAGCTCGCCGAGGAGGACGGTCGCGACACCGTGCTGCTCGGCGGCAAGCCCATCGCCTAGCCGGACCCCAGCCGGAACGGCACCCCGACGGGTCCAGGGCACACCCCTGCGTGCCCGCACGCCCTCACCTCGCCACCACACGGAGCGAAACCCCCGATGATGCGTCACCTCATCTCGGCCGCCGACCTCACCCGCGACGACGCCGTCCTCATCCTCGACACCGCCGAGGAGATGGCCCGGGTGGCCGACCGGCCGATCAAGAAGCTGCCCGCGCTGCGCGGCCGCACGATCTGCAACCTCTTCTTCGAGGACTCCACCCGCACCCGGATCTCCTTCGAAGCCGCCGAGAAGCGCCTCTCCGCCGACGTCATCAACTTCGCGGCCAAGGGGTCCAGCGTCTCCAAGGGCGAGTCCCTCAAGGACACCGCGCAGACCCTGGAGGCCATGGGCGTCGACGCCGTCGTCATCCGGCACAGCGCCTCCGGCGCCCCCTACCGCCTCGCCACCTCCGGCTGGATCGACGCCCCCGTCATCAACGCCGGCGACGGCACCCACCAGCACCCCACCCAGGCCCTGCTGGACGCCTTCACCATGCGCCGCCGCCTCGTCGGCCGCGACGCCGGCCTCGGCCAGGACCTCGCGGGAAAGCGCATCACGCTCGTCGGCGACGTCCTGCACAGCCGGGTCGCCCGCTCCAACGTCGACCTGCTCCACACCCTCGGCGCCGAGGTCACCCTGGTCGCCCCGCCCACCCTCGTACCGGTCGGCGTCGAGGCGTGGCCCTGCGAGATCAGCTACGACCTCGACAGCGTGCTGCCCAAGTCCGACGCCGTGATGATGCTCCGTGTGCAGCGCGAGCGGATGAACGCCGCCTTCTTCCCGACCGAGCGCGAGTACTCGCGGCGGTACGGACTGGACGGCCACCGGATGGCCAAGATGCCCGAGCACGCCCTCGTGATGCACCCCGGCCCCATGGTCCGCGGCATGGAGATCACCGCAGAGGTCGCCGACTCCAACCGCTGCACGGTCGTCGAGCAGGTCGCCAACGGCGTCTCCATCCGGATGGCCGTCCTCTACCTGCTTCTGGGCGGCAACGAGCCCGCCGTCACCCCGCACAGCTCTGTCACCGAGGAGAGCAAGTAACCATGAGCAAGATCCTTATCCGAGGTGCGAAGGTGCTCGGCGGCGAGGCCCAGGACGTCCTCATCGACGGCGAGACCATCGCCGCCGTGGGCACGGGCCTGGCGGCCGACGACGCCACCGTCGTCGAGGCGGAGGGCCGGATCCTGCTGCCCGGCCTGGTCGACCTCCACACCCATCTGCGCGAGCCCGGCCGCGAGGACTCCGAGACCGTCCTCACCGGCACCCGGGCCGCCGCCTCCGGCGGCTACACCGCCGTCTTCGCCATGGCCAACACCTTCCCCGTCGCCGACACCGCCGGCGTCGTCGAGCAGGTCTACCGCCTCGGCAAGGAGTCCGGCTACTGCGACGTGCAGCCCATCGGCGCCGTCACCGTCGGCCTGGAGGGCAAGAAGCTGGCCGAGCTCGGCGCCATGCACGACTCCGCCGCCGGCGTCACCGTCTTCTCCGACGACGGCAAGTGCGTCGACGACGCGGTGATCATGCGCCGCGCCCTGGAGTACGTGAAGGCCTTCGGCGGCGTCGTCGCCCAGCACGCCCAGGAGCCCCGCCTCACCGAGGGCGCCCAGATGAACGAGGGCGTCGTCTCCGCCGAGCTCGGTCTCGGCGGCTGGCCGGCCGTCGCCGAGGAGTCGATCATCGCGCGCGACGTCCTGCTCGCCGAGCACGTCGGCTCCCGCGTCCACATCTGCCACCTCTCCACGGCCGGCTCGGTCGAGATCGTCCGCTGGGCCAAGTCCCGCGGCATCGACGTCACCGCCGAGGTCACCCCGCACCACCTGCTCCTGACCGACGAGCTGGTCCGCACCTACAACCCGGTCTACAAGGTCAACCCGCCGCTGCGCACCGAGCGCGACGTGCTCGCCCTGCGCGAGGCCCTGGCCGACGGCACGATCGACATCGTCGCCACCGACCACGCCCCCCACCCGCACGAGGACAAGGACTGCGAGTGGGCCGCGGCCGCCATGGGCATGGTCGGTCTGGAGACCGCGCTCTCCGTCGTCCAGCAGACGATGGTCGAGACCGGACTGCTCGACTGGGCCGGCGTCGCCGACCGGATGTCCGTCACGCCCGCCCGGATCGGACGGGCCGAGGGCCACGGCCGCCCCGTCTCGGCTGGTGAGCCCGCCAACCTGACCCTGGTCGATCCGGCATACCGTGGAGCCGTGGACCCCGCGGGCTTCGCCTCCCGCAGCCGCAACACCCCGTACGAGGGCCGCGAGCTGCCGGGACGCGTCACCCACACCTTCCTGCGGGGCAGGGCGACGCTCGTGGACGGGAAGCTGGCGTGACATCTCTGATCATCCTGGCCGCCGGGGAGAAATCGGCGGAGGTCACCAACTGGGCCGGACGCATCGGCTGGCTGGTCGGCCTGGCCCTCTTCGTCGCCTTCGTCTACTGGCTGATGCGCCAGGGATGGAAGTGGCGCGGCAGCCTCCAGTCGGACCTGCCGGAGCTGCCGGGAGTGCCGGAGACGCCGGGCGAGGCGAAACTGACTCTGAGCGGGCGCTACCACGGGTCCACCACCGCCGGGCAGTGGCTCGACCGGATCGTCGCCCACGGTCTCGGCACCCGCAGCCGGGTCGAGCTCACGCTCACCGAGGCGGGGGTCGAGGTCGTACGCCCCGGGGCGAACGACTTCCTCATCCCGGCCGACGCCCTGCGCGAGGCCCGCCTCGACAAGGGCATCGCCGGCAAGGTCCTCGCCGAGGGCGGGCTGCTCGTCGTCACCTGGGCGCACGGCGACAGGCTGCTCGACTCCGGCTTCCGCTCCGACCGCGCGGCCGAGCACACCGCCTGGGTCGAGGCCATCAACTCCATGAACCACACACGCACGACGGAAGGCACCGCACGATGACGACCTCCAGCCAGGGGGCCCACCCGCAGGGGCACAAGGCAGCTCCCGCCGTACTCGTCCTGGAGGACGGTCGCATCTTCCGCGGCCGCGCCTACGGGGCCGTGGGGGAGACCTTCGGCGAGGCCGTGTTCTCCACCGGCATGACCGGTTACCAGGAGACCCTCACCGACCCGTCGTACCACCGCCAGGTCGTCGTGATGACCGCCCCGCACGTCGGCAACACCGGCGTCAACGACGAGGACCCCGAGTCCAAGAAGATCTGGGTCGCCGGTTACGTCGTCCGCGACCCCGCCCGCGTCTCCTCCAACTGGCGCTCCCGGCGCTCGCTGGACGAGGAGCTGGAGAACCAGGGCGTCGTCGGCATCGCCGGCATCGACACCCGGGCCCTCACCCGCCACCTGCGCGAGCGCGGCGCGATGCGCGTCGGCATCTTCTCCGGCGACGCCGTGACGGACGACGCCGCCCTCCTCGCCAAGGTTCAGGAAGCCCCGCAGATGAAGGGCGCGAACCTCGCCGCGGAGGTCGCCACCCACGAGACGTACGTCGTCCCGGCCATCGGCGAGAAGAAGTTCACCGTCGCCGCCGTCGACCTCGGCATCAAGGGCATGACCCCGCACCGGATGGCCGAGCGCGGCATCGAGGTGCACGTGCTGCCCGCCACCGCCACCGTCGAGGACGTCTACGCCGTCCAGCCCGACGGAGTGTTCTTCTCCAACGGCCCGGGCGACCCGGCCACCGCCGACGGTCCCGTCGCCGTCATGCAGGGCGTCCTGGAGCGCAAGACCCCGCTCTTCGGCATCTGCTTCGGCAACCAGATCCTCGGGCGCGCCCTCGGCTTCGGCACCTACAAGCTGAAGTACGGCCACCGCGGCATCAACCAGCCGGTGCAGGACCGTACGACCGGCAAGGTCGAGGTCACCGCGCACAACCACGGCTTCGCCGTCGACGCCCCGCTCGACAAGGTCTCGGACACCCCCTACGGGCGCGCCGAGGTCTCCCACGTGTGCCTGAACGACCAGGTCGTCGAAGGCCTCCAGCTGCTCGACCAGCCGGCCTTCAGCGTCCAGTACCACCCCGAGGCGGCCGCGGGCCCGCACGACGCCGCGTACCTCTTCGACCGCTTCGTATCCCTGATGGAGGCCGAGCGTGCCTAAGCGCACCGATATCCAGTCCGTCCTGGTCATCGGCTCCGGCCCGATCGTCATCGGTCAGGCCGCCGAGTTCGACTACTCCGGAACCCAGGCGTGCCGCATCCTCAAGGCCGAGGGCCTGCGGGTGATCCTGGTCAACTCCAACCCGGCCACGATCATGACCGACCCGGAGATCGCCGACGCCACCTACGTCGAGCCGATCACCCCCGAGTTCGTCGAGAAGATCATCGCCAAGGAGCGCCCCGACGCCCTCCTGCCCACCCTCGGCGGCCAGACCGCGCTCAACACCGCGATCTCCATGCACGAGCAGGGCGTCCTGGAGAAGTACGGCGTCGAGCTCATCGGCGCCAACGTCGAGGCCATCCACAAGGGCGAGGACCGCGACCTCTTCAAGGGCGTCGTCGAGGCCGTCAAGGCCAAGATCGGTTACGGCGAGTCCGCCCGCTCGGTCATCTGCCACTCCATGGACGACGTCATCAAGGGCGTCGAGACGCTCGGCGGCTACCCCGTCGTCGTCCGCCCCTCCTTCACCATGGGCGGCGCCGGCTCCGGCTTCGCCCACGACGAGGAGGAGCTGCGCCGCATCGCCGGCCAGGGCCTGACCCTCTCGCCGACCACCGAGGTGCTCCTGGAGGAGTCCATCCTCGGCTGGAAGGAGTACGAGCTGGAGCTGATGCGCGACAAGAACGACAACGTCGTGGTCGTCTGCTCCATCGAGAACTTCGACCCGATGGGCGTCCACACCGGTGACTCGATCACCGTCGCCCCGGCGATGACCCTCACCGACCGCGAGTACCAGCGGCTGCGCGACATCGGCATCGCGATCATCCGCGAGGTCGGCGTCGACACCGGCGGCTGCAACATCCAGTTCGCGGTCAACCCGGAAGACGGCCGGATCATCGTCATCGAGATGAACCCGCGTGTCTCGCGGTCCTCCGCGCTCGCCTCCAAGGCGACCGGATTCCCCATCGCGAAGATCGCGGCCCGTCTAGCCGTCGGCTACACGCTGGACGAGATCCCCAACGACATCACGGAGAAGACCCCGGCGTCCTTCGAGCCCACGCTCGACTACGTCGTCGTCAAGGCGCCGCGCTTCGCGTTCGAGAAGTTCCCCTCCGCCGACTCCACGCTGACGACGACCATGAAGTCGGTCGGCGAGGCCATGGCCATCGGCCGCAACTTCACCGAAGCGCTCCAGAAGGCCCTGCGCTCCCTGGAGAAGAAGGGCAGCCAGTTCACCTTCGTCGGCGAGCCCGGCGACAAGGACGAGCTGCTGCGGGAGGCCGCCCGCCCCACCGACGGCCGGATCAACACCGTCATGCAGGCCATCCGCGCCGGCGCCACCCCCGAGGAGGTCTTCGACGCCACGAAGATCGACCCCTGGTTCGTCGACCAGCTCTTCCTCATCAAGGAGATCGCCGACGAGCTGGCCGCCGCCGAGCGGCTCGACCCCGAGCTGCTCGCCCACGCCAAGCGCCACGGCTTCTCCGACGTCCAGATCGCCGAGCTCCGCGGCCTGCGCGAGGACGTCGTCCGCGAGGTCCGGCACGCCCTCGGCGTCCGCCCGGTCTACAAGACCGTCGACACCTGCGCCGCCGAGTTCGCCGCCAAGACCCCGTACTTCTACTCCTCGTACGACGAGGAGAGCGAGGTCGCCCCCCGCGAGAAGCCCGCCGTGATCATCCTGGGCTCCGGCCCCAACCGCATCGGCCAGGGCATCGAGTTCGACTACTCCTGCGTCCACGCCTCCTTCGCGCTCAGCGACGCGGGCTACGAGACCGTGATGGTCAACTGCAACCCCGAGACGGTCTCGACCGACTACGACACCTCCGACCGCCTGTACTTCGAGCCGCTGACGCTCGAGGACGTGCTGGAGATCGTCCACGCCGAGTCGCTCGCCGGGCCCATCGCCGGCGTCGTCGTCCAGCTCGGCGGCCAGACCCCGCTGGGTCTCGCCCAGGCGCTCAAGGACAACGGCGTGCCGGTCGTCGGCACCTCGCCGGAGGCCATCCACGCCGCCGAGGACCGCGGCGCCTTCGGCCGCGTGCTCGCCGAGGCGGGCCTGCCGGCCCCCAAGCACGGCACCGCCACCACCTTCGCGGGCGCCAAGGCCATCGCCGACGAGATCGGCTACCCCGTCCTCGTACGCCCGTCGTACGTGCTCGGTGGCCGCGGCATGGAGATCGTGTACGACGAGGCCCGCCTCGAGACGTACATCGCCGAGTCCACCGAGATCAGCCCCACCCGGCCGGTCCTGGTCGACCGCTTCCTCGACGACGCCATCGAGATCGACGTCGACGCGCTCTACGACGGCACCGAGCTCTACCTCGGCGGCGTCATGGAGCACATCGAGGAGGCCGGCATCCACTCCGGCGACTCGGCCTGCGCCCTGCCCCCGATCACCCTCGGCGGCTTCGACATCAAGCGGCTGCGCGCCTCCACCGAGGCCATCGCCAAGGGTGTCGGCGTCCGCGGCCTGATCAACATCCAGTTCGCGCTGGCCGGCGACATCCTGTACGTCCTGGAGGCCAACCCGCGCGCCTCCCGGACCGTGCCCTTCACGTCGAAGGCGACCGCCGTGCCGCTGGCGAAGGCCGCCGCCCGCATCTCGCTGGGCGCCACCGTCGCCGAACTGCGCGAGGAGGGCCTGCTGCCGAAGAACGGCGACGGCGGCACCCTGCCGCTCGACGCGCCGATCTCCGTCAAGGAGGCCGTGATGCCGTGGTCGCGCTTCCGCGACGTCCACGGCCGCGGTGTGGACACCGTCCTCGGCCCGGAGATGCGCTCCACCGGCGAGGTCATGGGCATCGACGCGGTCTTCGGCACGGCGTACGCCAAGTCGCAGGCCGGCGCCTACGGCCCGCTGCCCACCAAGGGCCGCGCGTTCATCTCCGTCGCCAACCGCGACAAGCGCTCGATGATCTTCCCGGCCCGCGAGCTCGTCGCGCACGGCTTCGAGCTGCTCGCCACCTCCGGCACGGCCGAGGTCCTCAAGCGCAACGGCATCAACGCCACCGTCGTGCGCAAGCAGTCCGAGGGCGAGGGCCCGGGCGGCGAGAAGACCATCGTCCGCCTCATCCACGAGGGCGAGGTCGACCTCATCGTCAACACCCCGTACGGCACCGGTGGCCGCCTCGACGGCTACGAGATCCGCACCGCGGCCGTCGCCCGCGGCGTCCCGTGCCTGACGACGGTCCAGGCGCTCGCCGCCGCCGTCCAGGGCATCGAGGCGCTCGGCCACGGCGGTGTGGGCGTCCGCTCGCTCCAGGAACACGCGGAACACCTGACCGCGGCCCGCGACTAGCAGCCCACAAGGGGGACACCGGAAACGGTGTCCCCCTCTTGCTGAGGACACCTCTCATGTACAAGTTCTTCTTCCACCTCGTCTTCAAGCGCATGGACCCCGAGGACGCCCACCACCTGGCCTTCCGCTGGATCCGCCTGGCCGCCCGCGTACCCGTGCTGCGCACCCTCGTCGCCGCCGTCCTCGCCCCCCGCCACAAGGAGCTGCGCACCGAGGCCCTGGGCCTGCGCATGCACGGCCCCTTCGGCCTCGCCGCCGGCTTCGACAAGAACGCCGTCGCCATCGACGGCATGTCGATGCTCGGCTTCGACCACGTCGAGATCGGCACCGTCACCGGCGAGGCCCAGCCGGGCAACCCCAGGAAGCGGCTCTTCCGGCTGGTCCCGGACCGCGCCCTGATCAACCGCATGGGCTTCAACAACGACGGTTCCGCCGCCGTCGCCGCCCGCCTCCACGCGCGCGTGCCGGTCTTCCGGACCGTCGTCGGCGTCAACATCGGCAAGACGAAGACCGTCCCGGAGGCCGACGCCGCCGCCGACTACGTGAAGTCGACCGAGCGCCTCGCCGCCCACGCCGACTACCTGGTCGTGAACGTCTCCTCGCCCAACACCCCCGGCCTGCGCAACCTCCAGGCCACCGAGTCCCTCCGCCCGCTGCTCACGGCGGTACGGGAAGCGGCCGACCGCACGGTCACCGACCGGCGCGTCCCGCTCCTCGTCAAGATCGCCCCCGATCTCGCCGACGACGACATCGACGCCGTCGCGGACCTCGCCCTGGAGCTGGGTCTCGACGGCATCATCGCCACCAACACCACCATCGCCCGCGAGGGCCTGGGCCTGAGGTCCGACCCCGCGCTGATCAAGGAGACCGGCGGCCTGTCCGGCGCGCCCGTCAAGCAGCGGTCCCTGGAGGTCCTGCGCCGCCTGTACGCGCGCGTGGGCGACCGCCTGGTCCTGGTGGGCGTCGGCGGCATCGAGAACGCCGAGGACGCCTGGCAGCGGATCCTGGCCGGAGCCACGCTGATCCAGGGATACAGCGCCTTCATCTACGAGGGCCCGTTCTACGCCCGCGCGATCCACAAGGGCCTCGCCGCGCGCCTCGCGGCCTCCCCGTACGCCACGCTCGCCGAGGCCGTCGGCGCCGACACCCGAAAGGCCGCCCTGTGACCGCCCTCCCGTCGCCCGACCACCGCCCCTCGACGACGCCCTCCGGGCGGCCCCCCGCGTTCGGTACCCGCCTGCGCGCCGCCATGGACCGGCGCGGCCCCCTCTGCGTCGGCATCGACCCGCACGCCGCCCTGCTCTCGTCCTGGGGCCTGAGCGACGACGTCACGGGCCTGGAGCGGTTCTCCCGTACGGTCGTCGAGGCCCTGGCCGACCAGGTCGCCGTCCTCAAGCCGCAGGCCGCCTTCTTCGAACGCTTCGGCTCGAAGGGCGTCGCGGTCCTGGAGCGGACCGTGGCGGACGCCCGCGCCGCCGGCACCCTGGTCGTCATGGACGCCAAGCGCGGGGACATCGGCTCCACCATGGCCGCCTACGCCGAGACCTTCCTGCGCGAGGACGCGCCGCTGTTCTCGGACGCGCTGACCGTCTCCCCGTACCTGGGCTACGGCTCGCTGAAGCCGGCCGTCGACCTGGCCCGGGAGAGCGGTGCCGGCCTCTTCGTCCTGGCCCTCACCTCCAACCCGGAGGGCGCCGAGGTCCAGCGCGCGGTCCGCCCCGACGACCCGGCCGGCCGGACGATCGGCGCCACCATGCTGGCCCACCTCGCCGAGGAGAACGCGGGAGAGACCCCGATGGGCTCCTTCGGCGCGGTCGTCGGCGCCACCCTCGGCGACCTCTCCTCCTTCGATCTCGACATCAACGGCCCCCTGCTGGCCCCCGGCCTCGGCGCCCAGGGCGCGGCCCCCGGCGACCTGCCGGCCGTCTTCGGCACGGCGGTTGGCAACGTCGTCCCGAACGTCAGCCGGGCGGTGCTGCGGCACGGACCGGACGCCTCCGCGCTGCGGGCCTCGGCGGAGCGATGGGCGGACGAAATCCGCGAGGCCGTGGCCGCGGCACCGCACATCTGACCAATCCGCAGGTCGGAGCCGTCTCGTCGAGGACGTCGAACTTGGCCGAAAACCCGGTCGATATGCCGGAAAAGTCCCGGTCGGTCGATGCTGACCAGGACTTTTCCTCCGTTCTCGCTGACTGGAGAGGCATAGGCCGCTAGTCTCCGGGGCAGAGTCAGCGTTCAGCGGAGGCTTGCGTTGATCGCTGCTCCACTGGTGTGGGGCGACTAGGTTCCCCACCGGTCCGTATCCGACAGTTCGACATCCGAGGTGACGTAGGCGTGGCTCTTCCGCCCCTTACCCCCGAACAGCGCGCAGCCGCGCTCGAAAAGGCCGCCGCGGCTCGCCGGGAGCGGGCCGAGGTCAAGAATCGACTCAAGCACTCCGGCGCCTCCCTCCAAGAGGTCATCAAGCAGGGCCAGGAGAACGACGTCATCGGGAAGATGAAGGTCTCCGCCCTGCTGGAGTCGCTGCCGGGCGTGGGCAAGGTCCGCGCCAAGCAGATCATGGAGCGACTCGGCATCTCCGAAAGCCGCCGGGTGCGTGGTCTCGGTTCCAACCAGATCGCCTCCCTGGAGCGCGAGTTCGGCAGCACCGGCGCCTGAGCCGGGGACCGCCGTCCCTGGCATACCCGTAAAGCTGGAATAATCGCTGCATGGCAGCAGAGGTTCGTCCGCGACTGACCGTGCTCTCCGGCCCCTCAGGGGTCGGCAAGAGCACGGTCGTCGCTCATATGCGCAAGGTCCACCCCGAGGTCTGGCTCTCGGTGTCGGCCACGACACGAAAGCCGCGGCCCGGCGAGAAGCACGGCGTCCAGTACTTCTTCGTCACGGACGACGAGTTCGACAAGCTGGTCGCCAACGGTGAGCTCCTCGAGTGGGCCGAGTTCGCGGGCAACCGCTACGGCACCCCCCGGCGCGCGGTCCTGGACCGGCTGGAGGCGGGCGAGCCCGTCCTGCTGGAGATCGACCTCCAGGGCGCCCGGCAGGTCAAGGAGTCGATGCCCGACTCCCAGCTGGTCTTCCTGGCCCCGCCGAGCTGGGAGGAGCTGGTCCGCCGGCTCACCGGCCGCGGCACCGAGTCGCCCGAGGTCATCGAGCGGCGCCTCCAGGCCGCCAAGATCGAACTGGCCGCCGAGCGGGAGTTCGACACCACCCTGGTCAACACCTCCGTCGAGGACGTGGCGCGTGAGCTGCTAGCCTTGATGAACGTTGTCTGATCTATTCCTGATCACCTGGATCTGATCATCCCGATCAGCTCACCCAGAAGTTTCTTCGGAAGGCTAGAGCGTGTCCTCTTCCATCACCGCGCCCGAGGGCATCATCAACCCGCCGATCGACGAGCTGCTCGAGGCCACCGACTCGAAGTACAGCCTCGTGATCTACGCGGCCAAGCGAGCGCGTCAGATCAACGCGTACTACTCGCAGCTCGGCGAGGGCCTGCTCGAGTACGTCGGTCCGCTGGTGGACACCCACGTCCACGAGAAGCCGCTCTCGATCGCCCTGCGTGAGATCAACGCGGGTCTGCTGACCTCCGAGGCCATCGAGGGCCCGGCGCAGTAAGCACGTATCCGAGCGCGTGACGCTCGTCACCACAGGCCCGGCGGAACATCCGCCGGGCCTGTGGTGTCTCATGGAGTCGTACGCATCCGAGTGCGGGGAGCAGCAGTGGCAGAGCCGAAGGTCGTCCTGGGGGTGAGCGGCGGCATCGCCGCCTACAAGGCGTGCGAGCTGCTCCGGCGGCTGACCGAGTCCGGTCATGACGTACGGGTCGTCCCGACCGACTCCGCCCTCCACTTCGTCGGCGCGGCCACCTGGTCCGCCCTCTCCGGCCACCCCGTCTCCACCGAGGTGTGGGAGTCCGTCCACGAGGTCCCGCACGTACGGATCGGGCAGGCCGCCGATCTCGTCGTCGTGGCCCCCGCCACCGCCGACATGCTGGCCAAGGCCGCCCACGGCCTCGCCGACGACCTGCTGACGAACACACTGCTCACCGCCCGCTGTCCGGTCGTCTTCGCCCCGGCGATGCACACCGAGATGTGGGAGCACCCCGCCACCCAGGAGAACGTGGCCACGCTGCGCCGCCGCGGCGCCGTCGTCATCGAACCCGCCGTCGGCCGGCTGACCGGCGTCGACACCGGCAAGGGACGGCTGCCCGAGGCCGCCGAGATCTTCGAGGTCTGCCGCAGGGTCCTGGCGCGCGGCACCGCCGTGCCCGACCTCGCCGGCCGTCATGTCGTCGTCAGCGCCGGCGGCACGCGCGAGCCCCTCGACCCCGTCCGCTACCTGGGCAACCGCTCCTCCGGCAAGCAGGGCTACGCCCTCGCCAAGGCCGCCGCCGCCCGCGGCGCCCGGGTCACCCTCGTCGAGGCCAACACCGGCATCCCCGACCCGGCGGGCGTCGACGTCGTGCACGTCGGCACCGCCGTCCAGCTGCGCGAGGCGGTCCTGAAGGCCGCCGCCGACGCCGACGCGGTCGTGATGGCCGCCGCGGTCGCCGACTTCCGCCCGGCGGTCTACGCCACCGGCAAGATCAAGAAGGCGGACGACGGCGGCGTCCCGACCGTCGAGCTCGTCCGCAACCCCGACATCCTCGCCGAGATCTCCGCCGAGCGCGCCGTCCCCGGACAGGTCGTCGTCGGTTTCGCCGCCGAGACCGACGACGTCCTCGCCCACGGCCGCGAGAAGCTGCGCCGCAAGGGCTGCGACCTGCTCGTGGTCAACGAGGTGGGGGAGCGCAAGACCTTCGGCTCCGAGGAGAACGAGGCCGTGGTGCTCGCGGCGGACGGCGCCGAGACGCCCGTACCGCACGGGCCGAAGGAAGCCCTCGCCGAGACGGTCTGGGACCTCGTCGCACCGCGACTGCGGTCCGTGTCCGGGTAGGATTCCGGAATCTCCGATTCGCCCGGACATCACCGCGATGGCGGAGCGAAACTCCGCGAAACCGGGCCACTCGGGCGCACGGGAGCGGTGTTCCCGCTGGTTGGGGGCCGATTTCTCGTATGATCCGGCTCCCACCTTGCGAGACACCCGGTCCCATGCGGGACCATGACCGATAGACTGGTCGCGGAACGTCGCGGGGCGCAGCCCCCTGCCGGTCCGCACATGCATTGAGCCAGCAGCCGCTGCAACCACAGGGAGCGTTGTGTCCCGTCGTCTGTTCACCTCGGAGTCCGTGACCGAGGGTCACCCCGACAAGATCGCTGACCAGATCAGCGACACCATTCTCGACGCGCTCCTGCGGGAGGACCCCACCTCCCGCGTCGCCGTCGAGACGCTGATCACCACCGGTCTCGTACACGTCGCCGGCGAGGTGACCACGAAGGCGTGGGCCGACATCCCCACCCTGGTGCGGAACAAGATCCTCGAGATCGGGTACGACTCCTCGAAGAAGGGCTTCGACGGCGCCTCCTGCGGCGTCTCGGTCTCCATCGGGTCGCAGTCCCCGGACATCGCGCAGGGTGTCGACACGGCGTACGAGAACCGCGTCGAGGGCGATGACGACGAGCTGGACAAGCAGGGCGCCGGCGACCAGGGCCTGATGTTCGGCTACGCCACGGACGAGACCCCCGAGCTGATGCCGCTCCCGATCCACGTCGCGCACCGGCTCTCCCGGCGCCTGACCGAGGTCCGCAAGAACGGGACCATCCCGTACCTGCGTCCCGACGGCAAGACCCAGGTCACCATCGAGTACGACGGCGACAAGGCCGTCCGCCTCGACACGGTCGTGGTCTCCTCGCAGCACGCCTCGGACATCGACCTCGAGTCGCTGCTCGCGCCCGACATCCGCGAGTTCGTCGTCGAGCACGTCCTCAAGCAGCTCCTGGACGACGGCATCAAGCTGGACACCGACGGCTACCGCCTCCTGGTCAACCCGACCGGACGCTTCGAGATCGGCGGCCCGATGGGCGACGCCGGCCTCACCGGCCGCAAGATCATCATCGACACCTACGGCGGCATGGCCCGCCACGGTGGCGGCGCCTTCTCCGGCAAGGACCCGTCCAAGGTCGACCGCTCGGCCGCCTACGCCATGCGCTGGGTCGCCAAGAACGTCGTGGCCGCCGGCCTCGCCTCGCGCTGCGAGGTCCAGGTCGCCTACGCCATCGGCAAGGCGGAGCCCGTGGGCCTGTTCGTCGAGACCTTCGGCACCCACACCATCGAGCCCGAGAAGATCGAGACCGCCATCGCCGAGGTCTTCGACCTCCGCCCGGCCGCGATCATCCGCGACCTCGACCTGCTGCGCCCGATCTACTCCCAGACGGCGGCCTACGGCCACTTCGGCCGCGAGCTCCCCGACTTCACCTGGGAGCGCACCGACCGCGTGGAGGCCCTGCGCGAGGCCGCGGGTCTCTGAGCCACGGCAAGCACTGTCAGGAAGCCCGGCACCCCTCGGGGGTGCCGGGCTTCCGCATGTCCGGCTGTCGGTGCGGTCTGGTAGGTATGGGGCTGTGAGCAGCGAGAACGAGAAGCCCGAGGGGGCGGCCGGTGAGCCGCCCGAGCAGCTCGCGCTCATCCGGGAGACCGTGCGCAAGGCGAAGGTGCCGCGGGCCAAGCCGCGGACCTGGCGGGGCGCCGCACTGGCCAAGGAGCTGCCCGTGGCACGGGTGGTGGTCAACAAGGGAGTGCTGCACCTCGACCAGTTCTTCGACTACGCCGTGCCGGAGGAGCTGGACGCCGTCGCGCGGCCGGGCGTGCGGGTGCGCGTGCGGTTCGGGGCCGGGGCCCACCAGGTCCGGGACGGGCGGCGCGAGGGAGGGCGGCTGATCGACGGATTCCTCGTCGAGCGGCGGGCCGAGTCGGACTACAAGGGCGCGCTGGCCGCGCTCGCCGACGTCGTCTCGCCCGAGCCGGTCCTGAGCGCCGAGCTGCTCGCCCTGGCCCGCGCGGTCGCCGACCGGTACGCGGGGAGCCTGGCGGACGTCCTCCAGCTGGCGGTCCCGCCGCGCAGCGCCCGGGCGGAGGGCAAGGCGTCGCCGGAGCCGCTGCCGCCGCCTCAGGCGCCGGAGCCCGGCACCTGGGGGCGGTACGAACGGGGACCGGCGTTCCTGGAGTCCCTCGCCCGGGGCGGGGCGCCGCGGGCGGTCTGGAACGCGCTGCCGGGGCCGCACTGGGCGGACGAGCTGGCCCGGGCCGTGTGCGCCACGCTCGCCTCCGGGCGCGGCGCCCTCGTCGTCGTGCCCGACGGCCGGGCGGCCAGCCGGGTCGACGAGGCGCTGGGCCGGGTGCTCGGCGAGGGACGCCACGCGGTGCTGACGGCGGAGACCGGTCCGGAGAAGCGGTACGCGCAGTGGCTCGCGGTACGGCGAGGCTCGGTGCGGGCCGTGGTGGGCACGAGGGCCGCGATGTTCGCTCCGGTACGCGACCTCGGCCTGGTGGTCATCTGGGACGACGGCGACGGCAGCCACAGCGAGCCGCACGCCCCCCAGCCCCACGCGCGGGACGTCCTGCTGCTGCGCGCCGCCCACGACCGGTGCGGCTTCCTCCTGGGCAGTACGAGCTGCACGGTCGAGGCCGCCCAGCTCGTGGAGTCCGGCTGGGCCCAGCCGCTGCTGGCCCGCCGGGACCAGGTCAGGGCCGCCGCCCCGCTCGTACGGACCGTGGGCGACACCGACCTGGCCCGCGACGAGGCCGCGCGCGCTGCCCGCCTGCCCTCACTGGCGTGGCAGACGGTACGGGAGGGGCTGAAGACCGGTCCGGTCCTCGTCCAGGTCCCGCGCCGGGGCTATGTGCCGAGGCTGGCGTGCGAACGGTGCCGGACCCCGGCTCGCTGCCGGCACTGCGCCGGACCTCTGGAGGCGCCCGAGCAGCGGGAGTTGACGTGCGGCTGGTGCGGGCGTGGCGCCGCCGACTGGCACTGCGTGGAGTGCGGTTCGACCCGGCTGCGCGCCCAGGTGGTGGGAGCGCGGCGGACGGCGGAGGAGCTCGGCCGGGCGTTCCCCGCCGTGCCGGTACGCACATCGGGCCGCGACCACGTCCTGGACCGTGTGCCGGGGCGGCCCGCGCTGGTCGTGTCGACGCCCGGAGCCGAGCCCGTCGCGGACGGCGGGTACGCGGCCGCGCTGCTCCTGGACGGCTGGGCGATGCTCGGCCGGCCCGATCTGCGCGCGGGGGAGGAGGCCCTGCGGCGCTGGATCGACGCCGCCTCGCTCGTACGGGGGCAGGGGGCGGACGGGACGGGCGGCGTCGTCGTCGTGGTGGCCGAGCCGACGCTGAGGCCGGTGCAGGCGCTCGTGCGGTGGGATCCCGTGGGCCACGCACAGCGGGAGCTGGCGGAGCGGGCGGAGCTGGGCTTTCCGCCGGTGTCCCGGATGGCGGCGGTCTCCGGCCCGCCGGAGGCCGTCCAGGCCTTCCTGGCGGCCGCCGAACTGCCCGGCGACGCCGAACTCCTGGGCCCGGTGCCGCTGCCGGTCGTCAGGGCGGGCGGTCCGCGCCGTCCGGGCGACGCGCCACCGGGGGAGCAGTGGGAACGCGCGCTGATCCGCGTCCCGCCGGGCAACGGGGCGGCGCTCGCGGCGGCGCTGAAGAAGGCGCAGGCGGCCCGTCTGGCCCGGGGCGGCGGTGACCCGGTGCGGGTACGGGTGGACCCACCGGACATCGGCTGAGCAGCGACCCGCCGGGAGCCTGGTCACCGGCTGAACGGCCGGTCCGGGACCCCGCCCGTCGGCCCTCCCGGTCCCGCGCCCCGGACGCGGCTCGGCCGCCCGACCCCTGGGCGGGGCTGGGCGGCCGGAGGAGCGGGGAGCGTCAGCCGTTGCGCGGGCCCGGGAGGGCCGACGGGCGGGGGTCCTCGCGAAGGGAGGCGGTGGCGGGCGTGGGCTGCGGGGGCATCGTGCGGGCCGACGGGACCACCGGGATCGTCCGGGCGGGGCCCGGCTCCGGCGCCCGGTCCTGTTCCACGACGCCCGCCTGCTGGGGCGCGCGCCGGGCGCCGTAACGGCGGTGGACGGCCTGCTTCGTGACCCCGAGCGCCGAGCCCACCGCGTCCCACGAGAACCCGAGTGAGCGGTCGAAGTCGACCGCGGCGGTCACCAGGGTCTCGACGCTGTCCCGCAGCTCCTGGGCGAGCCGGACGGTCGGGGCGGGCGCCCGTCCGTAGACGACGAAGCCCGTCGACGGGCCGGAGCGGCGCGGGCGGTAGACATTGCCCAACTGGGCCGTGAGCGTGCGCAGTGCGTCCACCTGCCGCCGGACCCGCTCGATGTCCCGCACCAACAGATGCAGACTTGCCCGGGCTTGGGCGTCGTGGGTTGCGTGGTCGGCCATGTGAAAGCCTCTCGAACCGGCGTGTGATAGGGGCGGGCCACGACGAGGGGTCGGCCCGTTTCGGTCAATCTCTCTTGACCAACGCGCCACCCGTGCCTGGGGTCACGCTGCGGGGGCGTACACGCATATGCGCGGGGCGCTCATCCCCACGTACGCCCCCTGCCGACACGACCTAGACTGGTGCGCCGCCCGCCAAAAGCCCCGACAGACAGGCAGTCAGCCCCCGATGAAGCTCGTCTTCGCAGGCACCCCCGAGGTCGCCGTACCCGCCCTGGACGCCCTGCTCGCCTCCGGGCGGCACGAGGTGGCCGCCGTCGTCACCCGCCCGGACGCCCCCGCCGGGCGTGGCCGGCGCCTGGTCGCCAGCCCGGTCGCCCAGCGCGCGGAGGAGGCCGGTATCGAGGTGCTCAAGCCGGCGAGGCCACGCGACGAGGAGTTCCTCGCACGGCTGCGCGAGATCGCCCCGGACTGCTGCCCGGTGGTCGCCTACGGCGCGCTCCTGCCCCGCGTCGCCCTGGACATCCCGGCGCACGGCTGGGTCAACCTGCACTTCTCGCTGCTTCCGGCCTGGCGCGGCGCGGCGCCCGTACAGCACGCGGTGATGGCCGGGGACGAGGTGACGGGAGCGTCGACCTTCCAGATCGAGGAGGGGCTCGACTCCGGCCCCGTCTACGGCGTCATCACCGAGGACGTCCGGCCGACCGACACCAGCGGCGATCTGCTCACCCGGCTCGCCTTCGCGGGCGCCGGGCTGCTCGCGGCGACGATGGACGGCATCGAGGACGGCACGCTGAAGGCCGTCCCGCAGCCCACCGAGGGCGTCACCCTCGCGCCCAAGCTCCAGGTCGAGGACGCGCGCGTCGACTTCACCGCCCCCGCGCTCCGCGTGGACCGCGTCGTGCGCGCCTGCACCCCGGCCCCCGGCGCCTGGACCGTCTTCCGGGGCGAGCGCCTCAAGCTGATCCAGGCGCTCCCGGTCCCCGACCGCACCGACCTCGCCCCCGGCGAACTCGCGGCCGGCAAGAACAACGTCTTCGTCGGCACCGGCTCGTACGCCGTCGAACTGCTCTGGGTGCAGCCCCAGGGCAAGAAGCCGATGAAGGCCGCCGACTGGGCGCGTGGCGTGCGGATCGCACCCGGGGAGAGGGTCGGCGCGTAGGGCCTCTCACGACGCCGGCCGAGGGGGCGGTGGGTGGCTCGGCGGGGCGGACGTAGGCTGAGGGGGTTGGACCTCTCACTTCGTCAGCGGAGCACCTTTTGAGCGAGCAGGCACGTCGCCGTCCCTCCAAGCCGTACCGGCGTCCCAAGAAGGATCCCGTCCGGATCCTCGCCTTCGAGGCGCTCAGGGCCGTCGACGAGCGGGACGCGTACGCGAACCTCGTGCTGCCGCCGTTGCTGAAGAAGGCGCGGGAGAAGGAGGGGCCCGAGAAGTTCGAGGACAGGGACGCGGCGCTGGCGACCGAGCTGGTGTACGGGACGCTGCGGCGGCAGGGGACGTACGACGCGATCGTCGCCGCGTGCATCGACCGGCCGCTGCGCGAGGTCGACCCGCCGGTCCTCGACGTGATCCTGCTCGGGGCGCATCAGCTGCTCGGTACGCGCATTCCCACCCACGCGGCCGTCTCGGCGACCGTGGAACTGGCGCGGGTCGTGCTCGGGGACGGCCGGGCCAAGTTCGTGAACGCCGTTCTGCGGAAGATCTCGCAGGACGACTTCGAGACCTGGGTGGAGCGGGTCGCCCCGCCGTACGACAAGGACGCCGAGGAGCACCTCGCGGTCGTCCACTCGCACCCCCGCTGGGTGGTCTCCGCGCTGTGGGACGCGCTCGGCGGCGGGCGGGCCGGCATCGAGGACCTGCTGGAGGCCGACAACGAACGGCCCGAGGTGACGCTGGTGGCCCGGCCGGGCCGGTCCACGGCCCGGGAGCTCGTCGAGGTCCTCGGCGAGGACTCGGTGCTGCCGGGGCGCTGGTCGCCGTATGCCGTACGGCTGGCCGAGGGCGGCGAGCCCGGCGCCATCGAGGCGGTCCGTGAGGGACGCGCGGGCGTCCAGGACGAAGGCAGCCAGCTGGTCGCCGTCGCGCTCGCCCAGGCGCCCCTGGAGGGCCGCGACGAGCGCTGGCTCGACGGGTGCGCCGGGCCCGGCGGCAAGGCCGCGCTGCTCGCCGCCCTCGCGGCCGAGCGCGGCGCCGCGCTGCTCGCCTCCGAGAAGCAGCCGCACCGCGCCCGGCTTGTCGAGCGCGCGCTGGCCGGCAACCCCGGCCCGTACCAGGTCATCGCCGCCGACGGCACCCGCCCGCCGTGGCGCCCCGGATCCTTCGACCGCGTCCTGATGGACGTGCCCTGCTCGGGTCTCGGCGCCCTGCGCCGCCGCCCCGAGGCCCGCTGGCGCCGCCGCCCGGCCGACCTCGACGGCTTCGCCCCGCTCCAGCGCGGGCTGCTGCGCGAGGCGCTGCAGGCCGTCCGCGTCGGCGGGGTCGTCGGCTACGCGACCTGCTCCCCGCATCTCGCCGAGACCCGCGTCGTCGTCGAGGACGTCCTCAAGGGCCGCGGCGGCCCGGCGGTCGAAGCCGAATGGATCGACGCCCGCCCCCTCATGCCGGACGTGCCCGCCCTCGGCGACGGCCCGGACGTCCAGCTCTGGCCGCACCTCCACGGCACCGACGCGATGTATCTGGCGCTTCTGCGCCGCACGGCCTGACGGAGGGCCTGCCTCCGGAGGCGGGCCCCCTGGCGGCGAAAAGCCGGGTATGCCTGGCCTGTGGCGGTCTCGGGCGCCGCGATCGGTGCCGAAGTCGGGCCGATGTCGGACCGAACCCGGTCCGAAACCGGTCCGCGGCAAAGAAGCGCCCAAGAACATGGCAGGCTTGGCACATGGCGCAGATCAACCCCAGCATCCTGTCCGCGGACTTCGCTCGCCTCGCCGAGGAGGCGAAGGCCGTCGAGGGTGCCGACTGGCTCCACGTCGACGTGATGGACAACCACTTCGTGCCCAACCTGACCCTCGGCGTGCCGATCGTCGAGTCCCTCAGCCGGGCCACGGACACACCGCTGGACTGCCACCTGATGATCGAGGACCCCGACCGCTGGGCCCCGCAGTACGTGGAGGCCGGCGCCGGCTCCGTCACCTTCCACGTGGAGGCGGCGGCCGCGCCCGTCCGGCTGGCGCGGGAGATCCGGGCCAAGGGCGCGCGGGCGTCGATGGCGCTGAAGCCGGCGACGCCCATCGAGCCCTACGAGGACCTGCTCCCCGAACTCGACATGCTGCTGATCATGACGGTCGAGCCCGGCTTCGGCGGCCAGGCCTTCCTCGACATCATGCTTCCCAAGATCCGGCGCACCCGTGAGCTGATCTCCAAGCACGGCCTGGAGCTGTGGCTCCAGGTCGACGGCGGCGTCGCGGAGTCGACGATCGAGCGCTGCGCCGAGGCCGGAGCCGACGTCTTCGTGGCCGGCTCGGCCGTCTACGGCGCGGACGACCCGGCCGGGGCCGTCCGGGCCCTGCGGGCCAAGGCGGACGCGGCGACGGCGAACGCCGCGTGGGCGTGTGGCCACTGAGCCACCGGGAGATGAACGCGGCCCGACGGCGGGCCGACAGGACTGATCGAGGACCGTGGGATCTGACAGGATGAACCGCGAGTCCAGAGTGTGAACAGCAGTGACGTGAGCAGCGGTACGTGAACAGCAGCAGTGAGGAGATCGCGGTGGCGGGTATCTCGGCGGGACGGTCAGCCCTGCGGATGGGACCCGCGGAGCTGGTGCAGGCGGCGGCCATGGCCCGCCGCTTCTACCTCGAGGGCAAGTCCAAGATCCAGATCGCCGAGGAGTTCGGCGTGAGCCGCTTCAAGGTGGCCCGGGTCCTGGAGACCGCGCTCGAACGCGACCTCGTGCGCATCGAGATCCGCGTACCCGCCGAGCTGGACGCCGAGCGCTCCGACGCGCTCCGCGCCCGCTTCGGGCTCCGCCATGCCGTCGTCGTCGAGTCCCCGGCGGAGGGCGAGGACGAATCGCCCGACCCGGAGAACCTCGGCGAGGTCGCGGCCGATCTGCTCGGCGAGCTGGTCACCGAGGGCGATGTCCTGGGCCTGGCCTGGGGCCGCTCGACCATCCACATGGCCGCCGCGCTCGACCGGCTGCCGCCGTGCACGGTCGTCCAGCTCACCGGGGTGTACGACGCCGGGACCGCGGAGCGCGGCTCGGTGGAGGCGGTACGCCGTGCCGCCCAGGTCTCCGGCGGCGAGGCGCACCCCATCTACGCGCCGATGCTCCTCCCCGACCCGGCCACGGCGGCCGCGCTGCGCAACCAGACCGGCATCGCCCGCGCCTTCGACTACTTCGACAAGGTCACGGTCGCCTGTGTGTCCATCGGCTCCTGGGAGCCCGGCATCTCGACCGTGCACGACATGCTCACGGACGAGGAGCGGGCCCACTACGCCTCCCTCGGCGTCGCCGCCGAGATGTCCGCGCACCTCTTCGACGCCGAGGGCCGCCGGGTGGGTCGCGACCTCGGCGAGCGCTGCATCACGGTCGAGGCCGACCGGCTGCGCCGTATCCCCGAGGTCGTGGCCATCGCGGGCGGGCAGCGCAAGGCGGCGGCGATCGGCGCGGTCCTGCGGTCGGGTCTCGTCACCAGCCTCGTGACGGACCGCGCCGCGGCGGACCACCTCCTCACCGAGGCCCCCGGCCCCCGGCCCGCACTGGACCGCGCGGACCCGGACGGCGTCTGAGCGGGACGGCGTCCGGCCCGGCGGCCCGGCTCCCGAGCCGTGCACGGACGAGCCCTACGAGACCTTCCGGGCGGGAGTGGCAGATCGCGCAGGACGTCTTCGCCGCGACGGTCGACACCCGTCCGACCGGCCTCGCCGTGCTCCTCGCGCTCGGAGGATCCGACAAGAGCGGTGCCGCGAGCCTCGGATGAATCGCCCGGGTCCGGTATCCGTACCGGCGTGGGACAATGAACTACGTGCTTTTTCCCCTGGCTGAAATGCCTAGGGGCCACTCCGATCGACTGGGATTCAGCACGTGCGTTTCCTCAATGACGTCAAGCCGCCGTACGACCTGACGTACGACGATGTGTTCATGGTGCCGAGCCGCTCGGCCGTCGGCTCCCGCCAGGCCGTGGACCTCACCTCGCCGGACGGCTCCGGCACGACGATCCCGCTGGTCGTCGCGAACATGACCGCGATCGCCGGCCGCCGCATGGCCGAGACCGTCGCCCGCCGCGGCGGGCTCGTCGTCATCCCCCAGGACATTCCGATCGAGGTCGTCACCGACGTCATCTCCTGGGTCAAGAGCCGCCACCACGTACTCGACACCCCCATCGTCCTGGCTCCGCACCAGACCGTCGCGGACGCCCTGTCGCTGCTGCCCAAGCGGGCGCACGACGCGGGTGTCGTCGTCGACGAGGACGGCCGTCCGGTCGGTGTCGTCACCGACGCGGACCTGTCCGGAGTGGACCGCTTCACGCAGCTGTCCGAGGTCATGTCGAAGGACCTGCTGCTCCTCGACGCCGACATCGACCCGCGCGACGCGTTCAACACGCTCGACCACGCCAACCGCCGCTACGCCCCGGCCGTCGACAAGGACGGACGTCTGGCCGGCATCCTCACCCGCAAGGGCGCCCTGCGCGCGACCCTGTACACCCCGGCCACCGACGCCGACGGCAAGCTGCGCATCGCCGCCGCCGTCGGCATCAACGGCGATGTGGCCGGCAAGGCCAAGCAGCTCCTCGACGCCGGTGTGGACACCCTCGTCGTCGACACCGCGCACGGCCACCAGGAGTCGATGATCGCCGCAATCAAGGCCGTTCGCGGTCTCGACCCGCACGTCCCGATCGTCGCCGGCAACATCGTCGCCGCCGAGGGCGTCCGCGACCTCATCGAGGCGGGCGCCGACATCATCAAGGTCGGTGTCGGCCCCGGCGCGATGTGCACCACCCGGATGATGACCGGTGTGGGCCGCCCGCAGTTCTCCGCCGTCCTGGAGTGCGCCGCCGAGGCGAAGAAGTACGGCAAGCACGTCTGGGCCGACGGCGGTGTCCGCCACCCCCGTGACGTCGCCATGGCTCTCGCCGCCGGTGCGTCCAACGTGATGATCGGCTCCTGGTTCGCCGGGACGTACGAGTCCCCGGGCGACCTCCACCAGGACGCCGAGGGCCGCTACTACAAGGAGTCCTTCGGCATGGCCTCCGCGCGCGCCGTGCGCAACCGTACGAGCGAGGAGTCGGCCTACGACCGCGCCCGCAAGGCGCTGTTCGAGGAGGGCATCTCCACCTCCCGGATGTTCATCGACCCGGCCCGCCCGGGCGTCGAGGACCTGATCGACTCGATCATCGCGGGCGTCCGCTCCTCATGCACCTACGCCGGTGCGGGCTCGCTCGCCGAGTTCGAGGAGAAGGCCGTCGTCGGCATCCAGAGCGCCGCCGGTTACGCCGAGGGCAAGCCGCTGCACGCCAGCTGGAGCTGAGCACCGTAGCCCAGAGGGCCCCCGGGACACGCGTCCCGGGGGCCCTCGGTCGTGTCCGGAAGGCCGGACACCGGCCTCGCCGTTCCCGTACGGGCGCGGAGACGAGGGAGGGCGTCAGGCGGTCGGACCGGCGGACCGGCCCACGAAGCCGGCCTCCCGCAGCGCCCCGGCCACGGCCGCCGCCAGCCGGGCGTGGCCGCGGTCGTCGGGGTGGAGGCCGTCGGGGAGGTCCTCCGGGGCGAGCAGCGGGAGTCCGCTCAGCAGCGCCAGCCGGGGGTCCCCGGCCGAGACGAGGTCGCGGACGGCCTCCTCCATCGCGGTTCGGAGCTCCGCCAGCGTGGCTCCCAGCGCGTTGGGCGTCGTCTCGGCCGCGGGGCGCAGAACGGGGGAGAGGACCAGCAGCGGGGTGTCCGGGTGCCCGCGGCGCACCAGAGCGATGAACGCCCGCGTCGTCTCGTAGAGGAGCGGGGCCGAACTCGGCACGGCTCCCCAGCAGTTGGTGCCGAAGGCCAGGGTGACGAGTTCGCCCGGCAGGGTCGCGAGCTGCTCGGCGAGGGACAGCTCGCCGCGCGCTCCGCCCGCGAACCCGAGGTTGACCGTGTCCAGGCCGAGCATCCGTCCCGCCGTCGCCGGCCAGGAGTGGGCCGGCCTGGTCGACCACCACCCCTCGGTGATCGAATCGCCGTGCACCAGCCAGCGCGGGCGCCGCGGGGCGGGCGACAGAGCGCCGTCGAGCGCCCGCAGGCCCAGGACGACCGGCCCCCGGCTCTCGGGCGGGTGGACGGCGAACGAGCCGCCCTCCGGCGGCAGGGGCAGGCGGACCGTCGCCTCCTCGGCCGCGTCCGCCATGACCTCGCTCACGCACCGCCCGTGCTGCCACAGCGCGAAGCAGTGCGGCAGGGACCCGGGAACGGCGGCGCGGTAGCGCAGGTCGACCGCGCGCGTGCCCGGCGTGGCCGTGAACTCGATCCGCACCCCGATCGGCAGGGCCGCCCGCTCCGCGATGTCCCAGGGCAGCCGGTCGAGGTCGGCGGGATCGGCGCGCACCGCACGTCCCCCGTCGAGCCACGCGGTACCGCGCAGAAAGGGTTCCGGATCGAGCCAGGGCACCGGTGTCTCCTCCGGTCGGGGCGGGGCCGAGGGCTCGCGCTGCGGGTCGTCCGGCATGAGAAGTCCATGCCACGCCGCAAGCGCTTCACACCCCCGATGTGTCGATTCATGCGGTGAGGCGCAATGTTTCCCCGTCTGTGCCCCAACAGCGCAATGATCATCCATAGGTGCGCAACAACCCTGCATTACGGACGCGAAGCGTGAAGGCTTAGGCTCAAGCCTCGTACCAGGAGTGGCGGCGACCGCCTGCTCGGCGGTCCCCCATCCCTCGCGGGCTCCTTCCCCCGGCTCGCGTGCCGCCGCGGTCGTCGCGTCCCGACAGGCAGCGATCAAGGAGCCCCCGCAGTGCTGGATCAAGGCACAGCCCCGCCGGCCACCGAGCCGACCGTCCCCAAGAGCTCGGTGCTCTCCGCCCTCACCCGACGCAAGCCGGTGGAACAGCTGGTCGCGGAGGGTGGACAGGGTGAGGGCGGCAGTCTTCGCCGCACGCTCTCGATGTGGCAGCTGACCATGATCAGCATCGGTGCCACGCTCGGCACCGGCATCTTCGTCGTGCTCGGTGAGGCCGTTCCGCTCGCCGGGCCCGCCGTCACCGTCGCCTTCGTCTTCGCGGGCCTCACGGCGCTCTTCTCCGCCCTCTCGTACGCGGAGCTGGCCGGCACGATCCCCGTCGCCGGCTCCTCCTACTCGTATGCGTACGCAACGATGGGCGAAGTCGTCGCCTGGATCTGCGGCTGGTGTCTCCTCCTGGAGTACGGCGTCTCCGTGGCCGCCGTGGCCGTCGGCTGGGGCGACTACCTCAACGAGCTCCTCGACGGCACCCTCGGCGTGACCCTGCCCACGGTGCTCACCGCGCCCCCCGGCGACGGCGGCATATTCAACCTGCCGGCCCTGATCGTCGTGATGCTGGCGATGATGTTCCTGCTGGGCGGCGCCAAGGAGTCCGCCCGCGCCAACACGATCATGGTGTTCGTCAAGATCGCCTCGCTCGCGCTGTTCTGCGCGGTCGGTTTCATGGGCTTCACGTCCGGCAACTACGCGGACTTCATGCCGCTGGGCGTCGGGAGCATCGGCGCCGCCGGCGCCATCCTCTTCTTCTCGTACATCGGCTTCGACGCCGCCTCCACCGCGGGCGAGGAGGCCAAGAACCCCAAGCGCGACCTGCCCCGGGCGATCATGCTCTCCCTGATCATCGTCACCGCGCTGTACGTGCTCGTCGCCGCGGTCGCCGTCGGCGCCTGGGACTGGAAGAAGTTCGCCGGCACCGACGCCACTCTCGCCGCGATCATGAACGATGTCACCGGACAGAGCTTCTGGGGCACCCTGCTCGCGGCCGGCGCGGTGATCTCCATCGCCAGCGTCGTCCTCACGGTGCTCTACGGCCAGACCCGCATCCTCTTCGCCATGTCCCGCGACCGCCTGGTGCCCAAGGTCTTCGGCAAGGTGAACCCGAAGACGGGCACCCCCCGTGCCAACACCGTGATCGTCTCGCTCTTCTGCGGGATCCTCGCCGCGGCCGTCCCGCTCGGCGAGCTGGTGAACGCGACCAGCATCGGCACGCTCTTCGCCTTCGCCCTGGTCAACATCGCCGTCGTGGTGCTCCGCTACCGCCGCCCCGACATGGACCGCTCCTTCAAGGTGCCCTTCGGCCCGCTCTTCCCCGTGCTCGGTTTCGTCTTCTGCGGATACAGCATGTACAGCCTCGACCTGATCACCTGGGTGTACTTCGGTGCGTGGATGGCGGTCGGCCTCGTGTTCTACTTCCTGTACGGCATGCGCCGCTCCCGACTGGCCTCCGCAGAGAAGTGATCCACCCGTAGTGCGACTCAACGACCTCGACGAACGCATCGTCCACGCCCTCGCGGAGGATGCCCGTCGCTCCTACGCCGACATCGGCTCGCTCGTCGGACTCTCCGCGCCCGCCGTCAAGCGGCGCGTGGACCGGCTCCGTGCCGAGGGCGCCATCACCGGCTTCACCGTACGGGTGGACCCGGCGGCGCTCGGCTGGGAGACCGAGGGGTTCGTCGAGATCTACTGCCGCCACAACACCTCCCCGGACGACATCCGGCGAGGTCTGGAGCGGTATCCCGAGGTGGTGTCCGCGTCGACCGTCACCGGTGACGCGGACGCCGTCGTCCAGGTCTTCGCCTCCGACATGCGCCACTTCGAGCGCGTCCTGGAGCGGATCGCGGGCGAGCCGTTCGTGGAGCGCACCAAGTCCGTGCTGGTGCTCTCGCCGCTCCTGCGGCGCTTCTCCTCCGGCTCGCCCGCGTAGCCCCCACGGGGCCGGACAGGCGGGGTGGGAGTGTCCGGGTGCAGCAGGCCCTCGGCGCGCAGCTCGTCCCACAGGGCGTCCGGGACGGGGCGTCGCAGCCGCTCCATCGT
>NZ_JBSFTU010000057.1:0-34075 GCF_053591435.1 Streptomyces sp. NPDC003027 | reverse complement strand
GCCCGCCAGGGCCGAGGGGACGGATCGCAAGGCGGAGGAGGGAGTCAACGCGGAGCGTTGGCGACCGACGACAACGCGGCGAGGCGCGGTGCCAGGGCACGCGAGCCCGGCATGATCCAAACGAGAGGCCCTAGGTGTAGCCAGGGCCGTGGTGCCGCCGGGCTTGCGCGGCGCGTCGGCGGGTACGACCCCTGCCGTACGGATGTCGCGGAAGCGGCCGAAGAGCGAGGAGTGTCAGAAGTGATTCGAAAGCTGCAGGCGGTCGCGCTGGACTGCGCCGATCCGGTACGGCTCGCAGAGTTCTACGCGGAACTGCTCGGCGGCCGGGTGGTCGCGGACTCCGGCGACGACGACTGGGTCGAGGTGCACGGGTTCGAGGGGACACCGCTGGCCTGCCAGCGGGTGGACGGCTACCGACCGCCCGAATGGCCCGGCCAGGAGCGCCCACAGCAGCTCCATCTGGACTTCGACGTGGACGATCTCGACGGTGAGGAGAAGCGGGCGCTCGCCCTCGGCGCGACCGTGCTGGAGCGGACGGACCAGCTCCGCCCGGGGGCGAACTGGCGGGTCTACGCGGACCCGGCCGGCCATCCGTTCTGCCTCTGCCTCCACTGAGTCCACCGGGCCCCCTGCCCTGGCTGCCAGGCGGTGGACGCGACCCTACGGCGCGTCCCGCCTCGCGGTCGGCCGCTTCGGTGACTCGGCGGAGGTGGGCGCGAGCAGTTCCACCACCCGGAAGCGCTCCGCCACCACCATCGTCGCGTCGTCGACCGTGAACGCCGGATCGCCCATCGCCTCGCGCATCTCGTCGCTGTGCCAGAAACGCTCGTGATCGGCCCGCCACTCGGCCACCGACGTGTGTCCCTCGCCCTCGTCGAGCGCGTGCTGGAGACCGACGTCACCCAGCGGCAGGACCCGTACCTCCGTCACCTCCACGACCGCCACCTCGCGCCCGTCGGAGTCGATGAGCGCCGAGCGCTCGCCCACTTCGGGCAGCTCCTCCTTCTCCGCCTCCCACTCGGCGAAGAGTCCCGTCGTCGAGGTCTTCTCGCCGGAGAGCACCGCGGCCACGAGTCGGTCCCGCAGCGGTCCGGGAAAGGCGAGCAGGAACGGCTTGAGCGCGTGAGGGCCGGTCATGGCCGACAGTGTGTCAGCCACGACCGGCCCGCGCCGCACGATTGCGTACGACTACAGCACCCGGGATCGTACGGCTACAACACCAGGGAGAGCAGCAGCACGAAGACGATGCCGACGACCGAGATGATCGTCTCCATCACCGACCAGGTCTTGATCGTCTGGCCGACGTCCATCCCGAAGTACTCCTTCACCAGCCAGAACCCCGCGTCGTTCACATGGCTGAAGAAGAGCGAACCGGCACCGATCGCCAGGACCAGCAGCGCGCTCTCGCTCGCCGACATGCCCTCGGCGAGCGGGGCCACCAGACCGGCGGCCGAGATCGTCGCCACCGTCGCCGAGCCCGTCGCGAGCCGGATCGCCACCGCGATCAGCCAGGCGAGCAGCAGCGCGGGGATCGACCAGTCCTTGGAGAAGTCCAGGATCATCCGGCCCACGCCGACGTCGATCAGGGTCTGCTTGAAACCGCCGCCCGCGCCGACGATCATCAGCACGCCCGCGATCGGGGCGAGGGACTTTTCGACGGTCGAGGAGAGCCGCTGCCGGCTGAGGCCGGCCGCGCGCCCCAGGGTGAACAGACCCACGATCACGGCCGCGAGCAGCGCGATCAGCGGCGAGCCGATGACGTCGGTGACCTTCTGCAGACCGTTGGCCGGGTCGTCGACGACGATGTCGACCAGGGCCTTGACCAGCATCAGGACGACCGGCAGCAGCACCGTGGCGACGGTGGCGCCGAAACCGGGGCGCTTCTCCAGGTCCTCCGACGGCCGGGCCGGGATCATGTTCTCCGGTGCCGGGATGTCCACCCAGCGCGCGGCGTACCGGGCGAAGAGCGGACCGGCGATGATCACGGTCGGAACGGCGACCAGGACGCCCAGCGCGAGGGTGATGCCGAGGTCGGCACCGAGCGCGTCGATGGCGACCAGTGGTCCGGGGTGCGGCGGGATCAGTCCGTGCATCACGGAGAGGCCGGCGAGGGCGGGGACACCGATCCGCATCAGTGAGTAGTCACCGCGCTTGGCGACCAGCAGCACCACCGGGATCAGCAGCACGATGCCGACCTCGAAGAACAGCGGCAGGCCGATGACGGAGGCGATCAGCACCATCGCCCACGGCATGGCCCGGCCTCCCGCCTTGGCGAGGATCGTGTCGACGATCTGGTCGGCACCCCCGGAGTCCGCGAGGAGCTTGCCCAGGATGGCGCCGAGGGCGATCAGTACGCCCACCCCGGCGACGGTGTTGCCGAGCCCGGTGGTGAAGGAGCCGATGGTCGCCGCGAGCGGGGCCCCCGCGAAGGCGCCCAGGCCCAGGGACCCGATGGTCAGCGCCAGGAAGGCGTGCAGCTTGAACTTGGTGATGAGCAGGACGATGGCGGCGATGCCCGCGAGCACGGCTATGCCCAGCTGGGCGTTGCCGGCCGAGGTGATCGGCTCGACGGCGTCCGCTGCCAGCATCTCGACGCTGAGACTGGTCACGGTGGGTTCCTTAGGGGACGGGTACGGCAGAGGGAGGTACAGCGGGGCGTACGAGGTGCGGCGGACGGACCTCAGCCGGCGAGCGCGCGCAGCGCGGCGACGGCCCGGCCGGTGATCTCCTCGGGGGATCTGGAGACGTCGACGGCGACGCCGGCCTCGTCGTCCTCGAGGGGCTGTAGGGCGGCGAACTGCGAGTCCAGCAGCGCGGTCGGCATGAAGTGGCCCTTGCGGGCCGTCATCCGCCGCTCGATCAGCTCGCGCGCGCCGGTCAGATGGAGGAAGACCACCCCCGGGGCCGCCGCCCGCAGCCGGTCCCGGTAGATCCGCTTGAGCGCGGAGCTGCTCACCACTCCGCCGAGCCCCGCCCTGCCGTGCGCCCACTGCCCGATCGCGTCGAGCCAGGGACCGCGGTCCTCGTCGTCCAGCGGGACGCCGGCCGACATCTTGGCGACGTTCGCGGCCGGATGGAAGTCGTCGCCCTCGGCGTAGGGGACGCCGAGCGCGTCGGCGACCAGCGGACCGATGGTGGTCTTGCCGGTGCCGGCGACGCCCATCACGACGACGACCGGGGGCGCCGGGCGTGCCGTCTGCGGGGTGGTGCTCATGGGTGGTGCCTCGCTGTCTTCTTCGACATCGATTCCGTCGCGCTCATGAAACCTATTGGGTACGACTTATTCAAGAGCCTGTGACTTAAAAGTCATACTTTTCGTTCGGTCCTGGGTCGTTGCATAGGCTGACCCCATGACGACACCGGCCCAGGGGCTCCACCCGCACGTCCTCGCCACCCTGGGCCTCGCGATCACCGCGGGGGAGTACCCGCCCGGCAGCGTGCTGCGCACCGACGAGCTCGCCCAGCGCTTCGACGTCTCCCGGACGGTGGTCCGCGAGGTCGTGCGCGTCCTGGAGTCCATGCGCCTCGTCGAGTCCCGCCGCCGCGTCGGCGTGACCGTCCTGCCGACGGAGCAGTGGAACGTGTACGACCCCCAGGTCATCCGCTGGCGCCTGGCCGGGGCCGACCGCCCCCGTCAGCTGCGCTCGCTGACCGTGCTGCGCTCGGCGGTCGAACCGGTCGCGGCCGGCCTCGCCGCCGCCCATGCCACCCCCGAGCAGTGCCGCGAGCTCACCGAGCAGGCGCTCGGCATGGTCGCCACCTCGCGCGGCCGACAGCTGGAGGCGTACCTCGTCCACGACATCGCCTTCCACCGGGTCGTGCTCAACGCCTCCGGCAACGAGATGTTCGCCAGGCTCGGCGACGTCGTCGCCGAGGTCCTCACCGGCCGCACGCACCACCAGGTGATGTTCGAGGACCCGGACCCGTCCGCCGTCACCCTCCATGTCCAGGTGGCCGAGGCGGTACGGGAGAGGGACGCGACCCGCGCCGAGGAGCTGACCCGCCAGATCGCGGTCGGCGCTCTCAAGGAGCTGGACGTCCTCGCTCCGTAAGCACCCCGACCCGCCGCCGACGCGCCCCGTACACCGTCGCGCAACCTCAGAAGTAGCTCAAATAAGGGCGATCAGTGACATTGGCCACTGCTGAGAACCCCGCTTTGCCGTGAGTATGTCCGCTGGCCGTGTGATGGAAGACCTCCACGCGCGCGCGGCCGGGTACCGCACAGACCCTCCCCCCTCACGAAGGCGAACAACTCCATGAGTGACCGCATCTCCCCTGCGGCCGACACGCTGTCCGCCACGCCACCGGCACCGGCGGGCTCCCCCCACGTCGACGCCGGTGACGCCGGGTACCGCAAGGACCTGAAGTCCCGGCACATCAACATGATCGCCATCGGTGGCGCCATCGGCACCGGACTGTTCCTCGGTGCCGGCGGCCGCATGGCCAACGCCGGACCGTCCCTCTTCATCGCCTACGCGGTCTGCGGCGTCTTCGCCTTCTTCGTGGTGCGGGCCCTCGGCGAGCTGGTCCTGTACCGCCCCTCCTCCGGCGCCTTCGTCTCGTACGCCCGTGAGTTCATGGGCGAGAAGGGCGCCTACACCGCCGGCTGGCTCTACTTCCTGAACTGGTCGACGACCGCCATCGCCGACATCACCGCGGCCGCCACCTACGCCCACTTCTGGGCGATGTTCAGCGACGTCCCGCAGTGGATCCTGGCCCTGATCGCCCTCGCGGTCGTCCTCGCCGCCAACCTCATCTCGGTGAAGTACTTCGGCGAGATGGAGTTCTGGTTCGCGATCATCAAGGTCGGCGCCCTCGTCGCCTTCATGCTGATCGGCATCTTCCTGATCGTGACGTCGCACGACGTCGGCGGCCACACCCCGGGCCTCTCCACCATCACGGACAACGGCGGCATCTTCCCCAGCGGTGTCATGCCGATGCTGCTGCTGATCCAGGGTGTCGTCTTCGCGTACGCCTCCGTCGAGCTGTGCGGCGTCGCCGCCGGTGAGACCGAGAACCCCGAGAAGATCATGCCGAGGGCGATCAACTCGATCATGTGGCGCGTGGGCCTCTTCTACGTCGGTTCCGTCGTCCTGCTCGCCCTGCTGCTCCCGTACACCGCGTACTCCGGCGACCAGAGCCCCTTCGTCACGGTCTTCGACAAGCTCGGTGTCCCCGGCGCCGCCGGCGTGATGAACCTGGTCGTCCTCACCGCCGCGCTCTCCAGCCTCAACTCGGGCCTCTACTCGACCGGCCGGATCCTGCGCTCCATGTCCCTGGCGGGCTCCGCCCCCAAGTTCACCGGCGTCATGAACAAGGGCGGCGTCCCCTACGGCGGCATCCTGCTCACCGCCGCCTTCGGTGTCCTCGGCGTCGGGCTGAACTACGTCATGCCCGGCGAGGCCTTCGAGCTCGTGCTGAACTTCGCCTCCATCGGCATCATCGGCACCTGGGCCATGATCATGGTCTGCTCGCTGCTGTTCGTGAACCGCTCCAAGGAAGGACTGGTCACCCGGCCCGGCTACCGGCTGCCCTGGGCGCCCTACACCCAGCTCGTCACGCTGTTCTTCCTCGGCTCGGTCCTCGTCCTGATGTGGATGGACGGCGGCATCAGCCGCACCACGGTGAACTGCCTCCCGCTCATCGCCCTGATGCTGGTCGGCGGCTGGTTCCTGGTCCGCAAGCGGGTCCGCGCGACCGCGGCCACGCACAAGGACTGAACCCTCCTCCGTCCCCGCGAGTGACGAGACCCCCGCAGGCGCGCTCTGCGGGGGTCTCGCGCGCGTCAGGAGATAGTGGTACCCAAGAGCCTTACCAGCGAAGGGGTGTCTGCCATGTCGCAGCAAGTCCAGGGGGTCGTCGCACCCGGCAGGAACGAGCCCGTGCGGATCGAGACGATCGTGATCCCCGATCCCGGACCGGGTGAGGCCGTGGTGAGGATCCAGGCCTGCGGTGTCTGCCACACCGACCTCCACTACAAACAGGGCGGCATCAACGACGACTTCCCCTTCCTCCTCGGCCACGAGGCCGCGGGCGTCGTCGAGTCGGTGGGCGCCGGAGTCACCGACGTGGCCCCCGGCGACTTCGTCGTCCTCAACTGGCGCGCGGTGTGCGGCGCCTGCCGGGCCTGCCTGCGCGGCCGCCCCCAGTACTGCTTCGACACCCACAACGCGCGGCAGAAGATGACCTTGCCCGACGGGACGGAGCTCTCCCCGGCGCTCGGCATCGGCGCCTTCGCGGAGAAGACCCTCGTCGCCGCCGGCCAGTGCACCAAGGTCGACCCCTCGGTCGCCCCCGAGGTCGCCGGTCTCCTCGGCTGCGGCGTCATGGCCGGCATCGGCGCCGCCATCAACACGGGAGACGTCGGCCGCGGTGACACCGTCGCCGTCATCGGCTGCGGCGGCGTCGGCGACGCGGCCGTCGTCGGCTCCCGGCTCGCCGGAGCGGCGAAGATCATCGCCGTCGACATCGACGACCGCAAACTCGACACGGCACGGTCGATGGGCGCCACCCACACCGTCAACTCCCGTACCACCGACCCCGTCGAGGCCATCCGCGAACTCACCGGCGGCTTCGGCGCCGACGTCGTCATCGAGGCCGTCGGCCGCCCGGAGACGTACACACAGGCCTTCTACGCCCGCGACCTCGCCGGCACCGTCGTCCTCGTCGGCGTCCCCACCCCCGAGATGACGCTGGAACTCCCGCTCCTCGACGTCTTCGGCCGCGGCGGCGCGCTCAAGTCGTCCTGGTACGGCGACTGCCTGCCGTCCCGGGACTTCCCCATGCTCATCGACCTGCACCAGCAGGGCCGCATCGACCTCGGCGCCTTCGTCACCGAGACCATCGGCCTCGGCGACGTGGAGAAGGCCTTCGCCCGCATGCACGACGGCGACGTCCTGCGCTCGGTGGTGGTCCTCTGATGGCCGCCCGCATCGACCACCTGGTCACCTCCGGCACCTTCTCGCTCGACGGCGGCACCTGGGACGTCGACAACAACGTCTGGATCGTCGGCGACGACGCGGAGGCGATCGTCATCGACGCCGCCCACGACGCCCAAGCCATCCTCGCGGCGCTCGACGGCCGCACCCTGCGCGCCATCGTCTGCACCCACGCGCACAACGACCACATCGACGCCGCACCGGCCCTCGCCGCCGCCACCGGCGCCCGGATCCTGCTCCACCCCGACGACCAGCCGCTGTGGAAGCAGACCCACCCCGACCACACCCCGGACGGCGACCTCACCGACGGTCAGACCCTGACCATCGCGGGGACGGACCTCAGGGTCCTCCACACCCCCGGTCACGCCCCCGGAGCGGTCTGCCTGTACGCCCCCGACCTGGCCACGGTCTTCACCGGCGACACCCTCTTCCAGGGCGGCCCCGGCGCGACGGGCCGGTCCTTCTCCGACTTCCCGACCATCGTCGACTCGATCAGGGACCGCCTCCTGACCCTCCCGCCGGAGACGGTCGTACGCACCGGGCACGGCGACCCCACGACGATCGGCGCCGAGGCCCCGCACCTGGAGGAGTGGATCAACCGAGGCCACTGAGCCGCTGCCGGCTCTCGAACCGCATACCGACACCCGTGACCGGGTCGGTGAACTCCAGCCTCCGCGCGAGCAGTTGCAGCGGACGGCCGAAGTCCTCCGGCCCGTCCTCACGGACCACGGGATAGACGGGGTCGTTCAGGATCGGCAGCCCCAGGGCGTTCATGTGCACCCGCAGCTGATGGGTCTGCCCGGTCGTGGGCAGCAGCCGGTACCGCCCCAGACCGCCCCGGTGCTCCACCAGCTCGACCCGGCTCTCGCTGTTCGGCTCGCCCGGCTCCTCCCGCGCGGCCATCACCCCGCGCTCCTTCACGATCCGGCTCCGCACCGTCACCGGCAGCGCGACCGCGGGATCGTACGGTGCCACCGCCTCGTACTCCTTGCCGACCAGCCGGTCCCGGAACAGCGTCTGGTACGCCCCCCGGTCCCCGGGCCGCACGACGCACAGCACCAGGCCCGCCGTCAGCCGGTCCAGCCGGTGCGCGGGCTGCACCCCGGGCAGCCCCAGCTCCCGCCGCAGCCGCGCCAGCACCGTCTCGGTCACATGCCGCCCACGCGGCATCGTCGCCAGGAAGTGCGGCTTGTCGACGACGACGATCCGCTCGTCCCGGTACACGACCCCGATCTCGAAGGGCACCCGCGCCTCCACCGGAAAGTCCCGGTGGAACCAGAGATACATCCCGGCGGTGTACGGCTCCTCGCCGGAAACGACCCCGTCCACCCCGACGAACCGCCCGCCCCGCAACATCTCCGCCACCCGCGCGCCCCCGACGGCGTCCCCGAACCGATCCCGCAGATGATCCCCGACGGTGCCCCAGACCCCGCCCGGATCCCCGGGCAGCCGCACCCGCACCGGATCGACCCCCTCCCGCGGGGGCAGCGGCGCGGCCGGGGGCTTCGTTCTGCGTCTCACCGGAATCACCGCCGCCTCGTCCACAAACAAGAAGGACCCCACATCATGTGGGGTCCTTCGCTGGTGTCCGAGGGGGGACTTGAACCCCCACGCCCGATAAAGGGCACTAGCACCTCAAGCTAGCGCGTCTGCCATTCCGCCACCCGGACAAGGTGGTCTGTCGTTCCGGCAGCTGGGCCGTTCCGACGTGGAAAACCATAGCAAACAATCGAGGCGGCCGATCACCACCCCGTGCCCATCTCCGACCCCGCCCAAACCCGCGTGGCGTGTGACGGCCCGATGTCGGCCGGGGACCGCCCTTGGGCGGGGGGCCCGGGCGGGGGAGGATGAGGGGGATCACCAGCAACCACGTGGGGCACGTAGTGGGAGGAAGCAGCGTGAGCGAGTCGAACACGGGCCGGAGCGCCGACGGCGGGGCGGCCGAGAACGAGGTCGTCGACCTCTGTCGCGACCTCATCCGCATCGACACCAGCAACTACGGCGACCACTCGGGCCCGGGCGAGCGGGCGGCGGCGGAGTACATCGCCGAGAAGCTCGCCGAGGTCGGTCTCGAGCCGAAGATCATCGAGTCGCACAAGGGGCGGGCCTCCACCGTCGCCCGCATCGAGGGCGAGGACCCGTCCCGGCCGGCCCTGCTCATCCACGGCCACACCGACGTCGTGCCGGCCAACGCGGACGACTGGACGCACCACCCGTTCTCCGGCGAGGTCGCCGACGGCTGCGTCTGGGGCCGCGGCGCCGTCGACATGAAGGACATGGACGCGATGACCCTCGCGGTCGTACGGGACCGGCTGCGCAGCGGCCGCAAGCCCCCGCGCGACATCGTCCTCGCCTTCCTCGCCGACGAGGAGGCCGGCGGCACCTACGGCGCGCGCCACCTGGTCGACCACCACCGGGACCTCTTCGACGGGGTGACGGAGGCCATCGGCGAGGTCGGCGGCTTCTCCTTCACCGTCAACGAGAACCTGCGGCTCTACCTGGTCGAGACGGCCCAGAAGGGCATGCACTGGATGCGGCTGACCGTCGAGGGCACGGCCGGACACGGCTCGATGACCAACAACGACAACGCCATCACCGAGCTCTGCGAGGCCGTGGGGCGCCTGGGCCGACACCAGTGGCCGGTCAGGGTGACCAAGACCGTGCGGTCCTTCCTGGACGAGCTGTCCGACGCGCTGGGCACTCCGCTCGACCCCGAGGACATGGAGGCCACGCTCGCCAAGCTGGGTGGCATCGCCAAGATGATCGGCGCCACCCTGCGCAACTCCGCCGCCCCGACCATGCTCGGCGCCGGCTACAAGGTCAACGTGATCCCGGGGCAGGCCACGGCGCACGTCGACGGACGGTTCCTGCCGGGGTACGAGGACGAGTTCCTGGCCGATCTCGACCGGATCCTGGGGCCTCGGGTCACGCGTGAGGACGTACACGAGGACAAGGCCCTGGAGACCAGCTTCGACGGTGACCTCGTCGACGCGATGCAGCTGGCCCTCAAGGCCGAGGACCCGATCGCCCGGGCCGTGCCGTACATGCTCTCCGGCGGCACCGACGCCAAGTCCTTCGACGACCTCGGTATCCGCTGCTTCGGCTTCGCGCCGCTCAAGCTGCCGCCGGAGCTGGACTTCGCCGGCATGTTCCACGGCGTGGACGAGCGGGTGCCGGTCGACGGTCTCACGTTCGGTGTCCGCGTCCTCGACCGGTTCATCGACGCGTCCTGATCAACCGATCTTCATATTCGTTCACGCGTACGTACATGATCGAAAGAGTGAATGCACTCATACAGTCGTAGCTTGATTACCTCCCCCTCGTTACAGGTGATGCGGTCCGCGGTAACGCGGGACCGCATTGCCAACAAGGAGGAATAATGATCAAGAAGGTCGTCGCTGCTGCGGTTGCCACTGGCGGTCTCGTTCTCGCGGGTGCGGGCATGGCCGTTGCCGATTCGAGTGCCCACGGTGCCGCTGTCGCGAACCCGGGCGTGCTCTCGGGCAACGTCCTCCAGGTGCCGATTCACATCCCCGTGAACGTGTGCGGCAACACGGTCAACGTGATCGGGCTGCTGAACCCCACCTTCGGCAACACCTGCGTCAACGCCTGACGTCGTGTCTCGACCCATGGGGGTCTGAGCCCAGGCCGGCCCCGGAGTGCGTGCCATGCACTCCGGGGCCGGTAGGCATTTCCGCCTCGGGCGCCGAGTCCGAGGCCCTCTTCTGAAGCCGCGAAGGCAGAAGCCGAAAAGGCAGGGAAAAACCTATGCGACAGGTCACGCGCAAGGGCCTGATCACCGTTGCGGCCGCGGGCGGAGTACTCGCCCTCGGCGGTGGTTACGCGCACGCCGACTCCGGTGCGACCGGTACGTCCTCGAATTCCTCGGGCATCGCGTCCGGCAACACCGTCCAGGTGCCGGTGCACATCCCGGTGAACGCGTGCGGAAACTCCGTCAACGTCGTCGGACTGCTCAACCCCACGTTCGGCAACTCGTGTGCCAACACCTCCAAGCCGGGACGCCCGGGAGGACCGGGCGGCGGCTCCTCGGCCGAGGGGCGCACCGACAACTCGTCCGGCATCGGGTCCGGCAACAACGTGCAGGTGCCGGTCGACGTCCCCGTGAACGTCTGCGGGAACAGCGTCACGGGCGTCGGTGCCATCAACCCGGCGTTCGGCAACGAGTGCGGCAACGGCGTCGAGCCGACGCACCCGGGCCACCCGCAAGAGCCCGGCAACCCCGGCAACCCTGGCAACCCCGAGAATCCGGACAAGCCCGATAACCCGGGCAAGCCGGGCGGGGACGGGGAGACCCCCGACGGCCCCGCCACCCCGCAGGGGCCGAACACACCCGGTACGCACACCATCACGCAGCCGGAGGCCACGGAGGAACTCGCGGAGACCGGCTCCGGCCCGCTCGGGCTGATCCTCCCGGCCGGTGCCGGGCTGCTGCTCGCCGGCTCCGTGCTCTACCGCCGCGCCCGCCAGTCCGCGTAGGACGGCAGGCGTACGCAGGGGCCCCGCGCGGCGGGGCCCCTTGTCGTCTCACCAGGTGGCGCGGACCTGACGGATGATGCGCCGGCGCAGCCGCACTCTGCGGCTGCCGTCCCGGTGCAGGGTCAGGCGGTCCAACTCCCAGTGTCCGTACTCGGCATGGTCGGTCAAGAGCCGCGTCGCCTCCTTGCGGGAGACGCCGCGCGGCACGTACACGTCGACAAATTCGTATTCCGGCATCGCATCTATTGTGCGGGCACCGGCCCGGTACGGATAGCGTCTGTCCCATGTCTGATGCTGCGCAGCCCACCGCTGCCGAGGTACGTGCCGCCGCCGAGGCGGTCAAAGCCGCACTGGACCGTCACCTCGAGGCGGTCGAACGCCGCACGGGGGACGACGACCCGGCCGTCTACGAAGCCTTCAACGCCCTCGCCTCGGCGGCCGAGGCCTACGACGAGCGGCTCTACGACCGGTACGACGAGGTCACCCCCTTCGAGATCCCCGGCGCCGACGACTCCCTGCCGCCGTACGCCGGACCCGAGGAGCCCCATGCCCTCAGCGTGCTGATCCGCCGCGACTACGCCGTGGTGGACCCGCAGCGACTGCTCGCCCAGGCCCAGCGCATCGCCGACCTGGACAGCGACGAGGAGGGCCCGGACGCCACCCCGGTGGTCGCCGCCGGCGCCCACGCGGCGCTCGGGTTGCTCTTCGGCGAGTTCGAACCGGACGAGATCGCCTCGCGCCACAAGGAGTTCGGCCTGGAGGAGGGCGACTCCACCCTCTGGGTCTGTGCCGCCGACGAGCTGCCCGACCCGGGGGACTGGCTCGGCGCCCCCTTCGAACACGCCGATCCGGAGCGGATCGTCTGCCGCTTCGACGTCAGCGCCGTCTTCGACGACGAGCCGGACGACGACCTGAAGGGCCGGGGGGCCTGACCGCCCCGCGAAGGGCGGGGCACCTCACGGGGCCCCGCCCTTCGCCGTCCCGCACAGGCGAGACTTTCCGGACACGACCACGACCTACTCCTCCGCGTCGGCCAGCAGGGCTTCGAGGAGCGGGCGCAGACGGGTGGTGCGGTCCTGGGAGACGCCCTCGGCGACCGCCCGGGGCAGCGCCTGATCCACACCGTGCACCACCGACAGATGACGCTCGCCGCGACCGAACGCCGTGTACACCCAGGCCCGGCTGAGCCCCTGGGCCGCGTCCCCCGGCAGGACCACGACCACCGCGGGCCAGCGCATCCCGGCCGCCTGGTGCGCGGTCAGCGCCCAGCCGTGCCGCAGCGCCGCCTCCACCCGCTCCTTCGGGACGAGCAGCTTCTCGCCGCCCTCCGACTCCAGCCGCAGCCCCTCGGCGTCCGCCGCGAGGACCGTCGCGCCCACCGTCCGCCCCGGAGCGGGAACGTAGGCCACCCGGTCGCCCGGGTCGAAGCCGCCGAAGCGGCCCGGACCGGGGTTGAGCCGCTGCTTCAGGGCGGCGTTCAGCGCGCGGGTTCCCGCGGAGCCGCTGTGGCCGACGGTGATCACCCGCGTCTCCTCGGGCGGCACTCCGATCGCCCGCGGGACGGAGTCGGCGACCAGCTGCACCGTGCGGTGCACGGCCTCGCCCGCGTCCCTGACCGGGACGATCACAACCTCCTTGCCCGGGGCCTCGACCTGGTTCAGCTCGCCGATGCCGATGCCCGAGACGAGCTCCCCGATCGGGCCCGGGTCGGGCACCCGGGAGGCGATCTGCGGGCACACCCGGGCCGCCAGCGCATCGGCGAACACCCGGCCCGCGCCCGCGGACCCGAGGACGTTCGGGTCGCCGCTGAGGACCAGACGGCAGCCGTCCGGCAGGGACTCCACGAGCATCGCGGCGCTCTCCACGTCCAGCTGCGGGGCGTCCAGCACGACGAGCAGGTCCAGCGCCAGCGCGCCCTCCTCGTCACGGCCAGGACCCGCCTCGCCCGACAGCAGGGCGGCCACGGTCACCGCGCCGCCGCCGAGACGGCGGCGGCCGTTCTCGCTGTGCACGGCGACCGCGACCCGCAGGCCCCGCTCATGGGCCACGCGGGCGAGCGCCACGGCTTCGGCCCGGGCCGCCTCACCGCCGGTGTGGAGCACCAGACCGTGCGCCCCGGCGGCGGCCACCAGCTCCGGGCCCTCCCAGCGCTCCCCGGAGACGGTCCTGACCAGCCGGGCCAGCCCGTCGGCCAGGCTCTCCTCGGCGAGGGCGTACCGGTCGAGACCCAGGAGCACGGGAACGTCGGCGGCCGGTGCCTCCTCGGACTCCGCCGCCTCCCCCTCGTCCAGGGGCTCCTCCTCCGGCGACGGCGCTTCCCCCTCCTGGAAGACGAGCACCGCCCCCTCGGAGATCGCCTCCTGCACAGCCCCGTCCGGGTCCGGCAGGGAGAGCTTGGCGAGGCCGGCCCGCACCTCGGCGGCCTCCAGGGCCGTATGCCCCCGCACCGCGGCCCGTTCGAGCAGCCAGACGACCAGGGCGACGGCCCGGCGCGGGTCGCCCGGGCCGCACTCGGAGCCGAGCAGGGCGCGGGCGAAGCCGTCGGCGTGCTCGGGACCGACCCCGGGCACGGAGAGCAGCTGCCAGGGATCGTCGAGCAGCGCCTGCGCGGCGCCCTCGCCCAGGGTGGCCGCGGTCGGCCCGGCCAGCGTTTCGGGCGCCCCACCGCGCGCGAGGACCTCCCGCACGGCGGCCAGCGTCTCCGGGGCGGTCGTCGGCTCCTTCGGGGCAGGCCGCGCCGTCACGGCCGGCACCGCCGCGGCGGGGCGCCTGGGCGCGGGCTCCGGTTCTTCGAAGAACGCGGTGCCCGATGTCGTACCGCTCTCCACGGCCCGCACCGCCGCCAGCAGATCGGCGGCCTTGCCGCTGAGCTTCGCACCGGCCTCGATCGGCGCTTCCTTCTCGGACTTCCGCTGCTCGATCCGCGCCCGCAACTCCCGCTGCGCGGCCAGCTCGGCCTGCGCCTCGGAGACCGCGGCGGCGTCCGCCGCGCCCTCCCCGGAGCCGGCGCCGCTCGCTTCGGCACCGGGCGCTTCGGCACCGGGCGCCGCGTCCTGGCTGTCGTCTCCGTCGTCACCGTCGCCGTCGGTGGGGGTGACCGCGTCGGCCGGAGGTGCGTCCTCGCCGGTCGCTTCCTCCGGTGTCCCGTCGGCCACGGGCTCCGCGGCGGACGGGCTCGCGAGGGCGTCGTCGTTCTCGCCCCGCACGGGCTCGGCGGCCTCGGGAGTGGTCTCCCGGGAAGGGTCGGTCACAGGGTGCTCCAGTCCTGGTCCGGATAGCGGTGCACGGGCGCCGACACGTCGTCGAGAGCCCGGCGGATCTCGTCAGGAAGACTAAGGGTCTCCACTGACAGCGCGGCCGTGAGCTGCCGGGCGTTGCGCGCGCCGACGATGGGGGCGACGACCCCGGGCCGGTCGCGCACCCACGCGAGCGCCACCTGCAACGGCGTGACCGCGAGGCCGTCCGCGGCCGTGGCGACCGCGTCCACGATCCGGCCGGCCGCCTCGTCCAGATAGGGCTCGACGAACGGCGCCATGGTCTCCGAGCCGCCCCGGGAGTCCGTCGGCGTGCCGTGCCGGTACTTGCCCGTCAGCACACCGCGCCCCAGCGGCGAGGACGGCAGCAGACCTATCCCGAGATCGAGGGCCGCGGGGAGCACTTCCCGCTCGACGCCCCGTTGCAGCAGGGAGTACTCCATCTGGGTCGCCGCGAGCCTGGTCCTGGACCCGCTCGCGGCGCCGAGCTGCCAGGTGCCCGCCTTCGCCAGCTGCCAGCCGCAGAAGTTCGCCACCCCCACATAGCGGGCACGGCCGCTGCTCACGGCGATGTCCAGCGCCTGGAGGGACTCCTCCAGGGGGGTGTGCGGATCGAAGGCGTGCAGCTGCCACAGATCGACGTGGTCGGTCCCCAGCCGCTCCAGCGACGCGTCGAGGGCCGCCAGCAGGTGGCCGCGCGAGCCGTCCGTCCGCCGGTCGGGATCCGGCACGCTGCCCGCCTTCGTGGAGATGACCAGATCACGCCGTGGCACCAGCCGTTCCACGAGCTGTCCGAGCAGATGCTCCGCCTCGCCCCCGCCGTACACGTCCGCGGTGTCGACCAGCGTGCCGCCCGCCTCCCAGAACGCCTTCAACTGGTCGGCGGCGTCATGCTCGTCGGTGTCCCGCCCCCACGTGAGGGTGCCGAGCCCGATGCGGGACACGCGCAGGCCGGTACGTCCGAGATGCCTCTGCTCCATGGGCGCGAGATTACTGGCCACGGCCGTACGCGGAGAGAGCCTGTGGACAACCTCCTTCTGTCGGATCCCCGACCCGCGCGCTAGAGTCCGGCCCAAGTGACGTTACTGATCAGTAAAGAGGGAGCGGTCATGAGGCTCGGCATCAACCTCGGCTACTGGGGCGCGGGTATGGACGGCGACAACCTCGCCGTCGCCCAGGAGGCGGACCGCCTCGGCTACGACGTCTGCTGGGCCGCCGAGGCGTACGGCTCGGACGCGCCGACCGTGCTCGCCTGGGTGGCCGCCAAGACCGAGCGGATCGACGTCGGCTCCGCGATCATGCAGATCCCCGCCCGCCAGCCCGCCATGACCGCGATGACCGCGGCCACCCTCGACTCGCTCTCCGGCGGCCGCTTCCGGCTCGGCCTCGGTGTCTCCGGACCACAGGTCTCCGAGGGCTGGTACGGCGTCAAGTTCGACAAGCCGCTCGCCCGCACCCGCGAGTACGTCGAGATCGTCCGCAAGGCCATGTCCCGCGAGCGGCTCAGCTACGAGGGCGAGCACTGGACGCTGCCGCTGCCCGACGGCCCGGGCAAGCCCATCAAGCTCACCGTCCACCCGCAGCGCGAGCACATCCCGCTCTACATCGCCGCGATCGGCCCCAAGAACCTGGAGCAGACCGGCGAGATCGCCGACGGCGCGCTGCTGATCTTCCCCTCCGCCGAGCACCTGGAGGACACCGCGCTGCGCCACCTGCGCGCGGGCCGCGAGAAGGCCGGACTGACCATGGACGGCTTCGACGTCCACCCCACGCTGCCGATCGCCCTCGGCGACGACATCGACGCCCTGGCCGACCTGTTCCGCCCGTACACCGCGCTGTACGTCGGCGGCATGGGCAGCCGCAAGCAGAACTTCTACAACCAGCTCGCCCAGCGCATGGGCTACGAGAAGCAGGCCGCCGAGATCCAGGACAAGTACCTGTCCGGCGACAAGACCGGCGCCGCGGCCGCCGTACCGCGGCAACTGATCGACCAGACCACCCTGCTCGGCTCCGTCGAGCGCATCGCCGACCGGATGAAGGCCTACGCCGCCGCAGGCGTGACCACCCTCACCCTCGCCCCGGCCGGCTTCACCCTGGACGAGCGGGTGGCGGCGCTGCGGGCGGGCACGGAGGCCCTGGAGCTGGCGGGCCTCGCCTGACGTCCGCGGCCGTGGTGGGGGCTCGGGGGTCTTCCCCGCCACGGCCGTCACGCAGCACAACGCGCCACCGCCACGCCCGGTTACGCGCGGGCTACTCCGTCTTTCGGGCGACTCCCGGACCTCTACTGTTGCCCGCGCCCCCGCCGCGCACTTGACTCGTGCTCTGCGGACGTGCGGCGTGCGGACTCCCGTATGGAGGTGGCGGCAATGCTGACGGCCAAGGGGCTGTTCCAGGAGATCATCGACGACGACGAGGCCTTCCGGCTCTTCTGTTCCATCGCCGCCGGCGGCGAGGCCCAGGGAGGCTGGGAGAACGGCCGGATCGCCGCCCTCGTCCCACCCGGCATGCGGGACATGGCGCCCAAGATCACCCGGCACGGCGCTGACGAGGACAAGCACGGCCGGATCTTCAACGCGCTGGGAGGCCCGCCGACCCCGGCCCCGGCCGTCTGAGCGTTCCCGGGTCCCCAGGCCGAGCGCCGGCGTGGTGGCCGGGACCGGTTACATCCAGCCCCTGCGCTTGAAGAGCCGGTACAGGCCGAACACGGCCGCCGCCATCAGCCCGACCACCGCCGGGTACGACCCCGCCCACCGCAGCTCGGGCATGTGGTCGAAGTTCATGCCGTAGATCCCCGCGACCATCGTGGGGACCGCGGCCATGGCCGCCCACGCCGAGATCTTCCGCATGTCGTCGTTCTGCCGCACGCCCATCTGCGCCAGATGCGCGGACAGCACGTCCGAGAGCAGCCGGTCGAGCCCCTCCACCTGTTCGTTGGCGCGGATCAGGTGGTCGCTGACGTCCCGGAAGAACGGTCGCGCGTGCTCGTTCACGAACGGCACGGTCCCGGCCGCCAGCCGCTCCATCGGCGCCGCCAGCGGACTGGTGGCCCGGCGGAACTCCAGGACCTGCCGCTTGGCGGTGTAGATCCGCTCCGCCGTGTTGGCCGGATTCCCGCCGGTCGGCGAGAACACATCGGCCTCCAGCTCCTCCAGGTCGATCTGGAGCTCACCGGCCACGTCGAGGTAGTGGTCCACGACCGCGTCGCTGATCGCGTACAGCACGGCCGTCGGACCGTGCCGCAGCACCTCGGGCTCGGCCTCCAGACGGCGCCGTACGGCCGCGAGCGGCGCGCCCTCGCCGTGCCGGACGGTGACCACGAACGAGTCGCCTATGAAGACCATCAGCTCGCCGGTGCTCACCCGGTCGCTCTCCGGCTCGTACAGCACCGGCTTGAGGACCACGAAGAGCGAGTCGTCGTACACCTCCAGCTTGGGCCGCTGATGGGCCTTCAAGGCGTCCTCGACCGCCAGCGGGTGCAACGCGAACTCGTCCGCGACATGGTCGAACTCGTCGGCCGTCGGCTCGTGCAGACCGACCCACAGGAAGGCGTCACCGATCGCCCGCGCCTCCTCGAGCGCGTCGGACAGGTCGCCGGGCCCGGCGGCCCGAGCACCGTTCTTGTACAGGGCGGAGTCGACGATCACGCGGCGTATTCTCCCCCGCCGAGGACCGGCCCGCACGCCTGCCGTGTCCCGGCCGCGGCGCCCCGCCGCACGCGCGCGTGCGGCGGCCCGTCCGCCCGACCACCACCCACGCGCGCGTGCCTCCGCCTACCCTTGCCGCCATGGCCACGCTGATCCTCGTCCGTCACGGACGTTCCACCGCCAACACCTCCGGAGTCCTCGCCGGGCGGACGCCCGGGGTGGCGCTCGACGAACGAGGGACCGCTCAGGCCGCCGCGCTGCCCGGACGGCTGGCGGGCGTGCCGCTCGCCGCCGTCGTCAGCAGTCCGCTGGAACGCTGCCGCGAGACCTTGCGGCCGCTCCTGGACGCCCGGCCGGGACTGCCGCTGCACACCGACGAGCGGATCAGCGAGTGCGACTACGGCGACTGGTCGGGACGCAAGCTCGCCGAACTCGCCGACGAGCCCCTGATGGAGATCGTCCAGGCGCACGCCTCCGCGGCGGCCTTCCCCGGCGGCGAGTCGATGCGCGCCATGCAGGCGCGGGCCGTCGACGCCGTACGCGACTGGAACGCCCGGATCGAGGCCGAGCACGGCGAGGACGCGGTCTATGCCATGTGCTCGCACGGCGACATCATCAAGTCGGTCGTCGCGGACGCCCTCGGCATGCATCTCGACCTCTTCCAGCGGATCCATGTCGACCCGTGTTCCCTGACCGTCATCCGCTACACCCGGCTGCGCCCCTTCCTCGTACGCCTCGGCGACACCGGCGACTTCGCCGCCCTCGCCCCGCGCGAGAGCGGTGACGGCGGCGGCGCCGCGGAGGTAGGGGGCGGTGCGGGCGCACCGTGATCCATCCGCGCAGTAGGGTGGACGGGCCGCTGTAGGCCCCCGATTGTCGAGAACCAAGGGAGACAGGGACGTGTCCCGTCAGGTGTTCCTCTACGACCCACCGGAGCGTTTCGTGGCCGGCACGGTCGGGCTGCCTGGCCGCCGTACGTTCTTCCTCCAGGCGTCCGCGGCCGGGCGGGTCACGAGCGTGGCGCTGGAGAAGACCCAGGTCGCGGCGCTCGCCGAACGCATCGACGAGCTGCTCGACGAGGTCGTGCGCCGCACCGGCGGCAACGCTCCCGTCCCGGCGATGGCCCCCGCCGACATCGCCGACACCGCCCCGCTGGACGTCCCGGTGGAGGAGGAGTTCCGGGTCGGCACCATGGCGCTGGCCTGGGACGGCGAGGAACAGCGCATGATCGTCGAGGCCCAGGCGCTCGTCGAACTCGACGCGGATTCCGAGGAGGACCTCGCCGAGGCCGAGGAACGGCTGCTGCAGGACGAGGAGAACGGCCCGCCGATGCTGCGGGTCAGGCTCACCGGCGCCCAGGCCAGGGCCTTCGCCAAGCGCGCCCTCGAGGTGGTCAACGCCGGCCGGCCGCCGTGCCCGCTGTGCAGCCTGCCGCTCGACCCGGAGGGCCATGTGTGCCCGCGCCAGAACGGATACCGGCGCGGAGCATGACCGACGTGCCGAGCCCGCCGACCACGCCCGACGCGCCGACCACGCCCGACGCGCCCACGGCGACCGACGTACCGACCGCGACCGACGTACCGACCACGCCCGGGGCGTCGGCCGCGACCGACGTGCCCGGCGCGCCGGGCACGTCGGGCGTCGCGGTCGTCGAGCTGCTCGCCAAGGGGGAGCTCACCGTCCGCGGCCAGGTCCGTGAGGCGTCCAACGCCGTGCTCTTCTGCTCCGTCGCCCTCGACGGCGAGGAGACCGCCTGCGTCTACAAGCCCGTCGCGGGCGAGCGGCCGCTGTGGGACTTCCCCGACGGCACGCTCGCCCAGCGCGAGGTCGCCGCCTACGAGGTCTCCGAGGCGACCGGCTGGGGACTCGTACCTCCCACCGTGCTGCGCGACGGTCCCTACGGCGAGGGCATGGTCCAGCTCTGGATCGAGGCCGATCCCGGGGCCGGCCTGCTCGCCCTCACCGAGGCCGAGGAGGCGGAGGAGGGCTGGAAGGCCGTCGGCCCCGCCCGGATCGGCGAGGACCGCACCGCGCTCCTGGTGCACGCCGACAGCCCCGACCTGCGCCGCCTCGCCGTCCTGGACGCGGTCATCAACAACGGTGACCGCAAGGGCGGCCATCTGCTCCCCGCCCCCGACGGGCGCCTGTACGCCATCGACCACGGCGTCACCTTCAACGTGGACGACAAGCTGCGCACCCTGCTGTGGGGCTGGGCGGGCGAGGAACTGCCCGCCGAGGCCACCGAGGTGCTGGACCGGCTCGACGTCTCGCTCGCCCCCGGCACCCCGCTCGCCACCCGGCTGGCCGAGCTGCTCACCGCGGCCGAGGTGGACGCGGTGCGCGGCCGGGTCGCCGCGCTGCGCGCGAGCGGCCGCCACCCCGAGCCCTCCGGGCAGTGGCCGGCGATCCCCTGGCCGCCGGTCTGAGCGACCGGATCCGGCCATGCCGGAAACGGCCACTCCCACCCCCCGGGGGTATGCATGAACGCCCCTGAGCCGCAAGACCGCCTATTCGGTCAAGATCCCGGATCCGGTTCGTATCCGGAACAGGTGTCCGGTTACGCTCAGGACATGCATGCCTGGCCCGCTTCTGAGGTCCCCGCCCTGCCCGGCAAGGGCCGCGACCTCCGGATCCACGACACCGCGACCGGCGGACGAGTGACCCTCGCCCCCGGTCCCGTCGCCCGTATCTACGTCTGCGGCATCACACCGTACGACGCGACCCACATGGGTCACGCGGCGACCTACAACGCGTTCGACCTCGTTCAGCGCGTGTGGCTCGACACCAAGCGGCAGGTGCACTACGTCCAGAACGTGACCGACGTGGACGATCCGCTCCTGGAGCGCGCCCTCCGTGACGGCATCGACTGGGTCGGCCTCGCCGAGCGCGAGACCGCCCTGTTCCGCGAGGACATGACCGCCCTGCGGATGCTGCCGCCGCAGCACTACATCGGTGCCGTCGAGGCCATACCGGGCATCGTTCCGCTCGTCGAGCGGCTGCGTGACTCCGGCGCCGCCTACGACCTGGACGGCGACATCTACTTCTCGGTCGAGGCGGACCCGCACTTCGGCCAGGTGTCGCACTACGACACCGAGCTGATGCGGCACCTCTCCGCCGAGCGCGGTGGCGACCCGGACCGGCCCGGCAAGAAGAACCCGCTCGACCCCATGCTGTGGATGGCCGCCCGCGAGGGGGAGCCGAGCTGGGACGGCGGCAGCCTCGGCCGGGGCCGCCCCGGCTGGCACATCGAGTGCGTCGCCATCGCCCTCGACCACCTCGGCATGGGCTTCGACGTGCAGGGCGGCGGCTCCGACCTGATCTTCCCGCACCACGAGATGGGCGCCTCGCACGCCCAGGCGCTCACGGGCGAGTTCCCCATGGCCAAGGCGTACGTCCACGCCGGCATGGTCGCCCTGCACGGACAGAAGATGTCCAAGTCCAAGGGCAACCTGGTCTTCGTCTCCGCGCTCCGCCGCGACGGCGTCGACCCGGCCGCCATCCGTCTCGCGCTCCTCTCGCACCACTACCGCGCCGACTGGGAGTGGACCGACCAGGTCCTCCAGGACGCCGTGGAGCGCCTCGGCCGCTGGCGCGCCGCCGTCTCCCGCCCCGACGGCACGCCCGCCGACGCGCTCGTCGAGGAGATCCGCGAGGCGCTCGCCGACGACCTCGACGCCCCCGCCGCGCTCGCCGCGGTCGACCGCTGGGCGGAGCGGCAGAGCGCGGAGGGCGGCACGGACGAGTCCGCGCCGGGCCTCGTCTCCCGCGCCGTGGACGCCCTGCTCGGAGTGGCGCTGTAACGCACCCTCCCGCGCGACCCTCTTTCACGCGACCGTCCCCGGACTTCTTGGTGAAGTCCGGGGACGGTTCCGATTTGTCCTATCCCTGATGCTCGTTTCTGCGCTAAATACGCTCCATGCAATCAACAATGCGCATGAGGGTCGCAGTCAGCGGCGCTTTGCTCGGACTCCTCGCGGTGCTCGCGGGACCCGGAAGCGCCCAGTCCGCCGAGCCGCCTCCGACCACCGTCGGGGACGTCACCGGCTTCTTCGCCGACGGAGCCGTCTACCACCTGACCGCCGGCCAGGCCCGGGCCCGCGTCAGCTTCGTCTCCGACGACACCTTCCGTATCGAACTCGCCCCCGACGGCACGTTCACCGACCCCACCGGGCAGGACATCGTCCTGCCCCAGCAAGCGCCCCCCACCACGCGCTGGTCCGACCGCGGGGACCGCTACGAGCTCACCTCCGCGAAGGTCACCCTGCGCGCCTACAAGGCGTCCCTGCGCTTCGCCGCCTTCCGCGCCGACGGCACCGCGCTGTGGTCCGAGACCAAGGGCCTCACCTGGAACCGGGAGCGCACCACGCAGACCCTGGCCCGCGCCGCCGACGAGCAGTTCTACGGCGCCGGCATGCAGAACGGGCGCGGCAACACCTCGCACCGGGGCAAGACCGTCGAGGTCGGCGTCGACTACAACTGGAACGACGGCGGCCACCCCAACTCCGTACCGTTCTACCTCTCCTCGGCCGGCTACGGCGTCTACCGCAACACCTACGCGCCCAACACCTACGTCTTCGGCGAACCCGTCACCGCCACCGCCCGTGAACAGCGCTTCGACGCCTACTACTTCACGGGCTCCGGCCCCGACGCCCTCAAGGACGTCATCGGCCGGTACACCGACCTGACCGGCAAGCCCTTCCTGCCGCCCGTCTACGGCCTGGAGATAGGCGACGCCGACTGCTACCTCCACAACGCCAACCGCGGCGAGCGGCACACCCTCGACGCCCTGAAGGTCGCCGACGGCTACGTCGAGAACGACATGCCCAACGGCTGGATGCTCGTCAACGACGGTTACGGCTGCGGCTACGAGAACCTCGCCGAGACCGCCGCCGGCCTCCAGCAGCGCAAGATGCAGCTGGGCCTGTGGACCGAGGACGGCCTCGACAAGCTCGCCGACCAGGTGAAGGCCGGCCAGCGGGTCGCCAAGCTCGACGTCGCCTGGGTCGGCGCGGGCTACAAGTTCGCCCTCGACGGCTGCAAGGACGCCTACGCCGGCATCGAGGCCCACAGCGACGCCCGGGGCTTCACCTGGGCCCCCGAGAGCTGGTCCGGCGCCCAGCGCTGCGGTGTGCAGTGGTCCGGCGACCAGTCCGGCACCTGGGAGTACATCCGCTGGCAGATCCCCACCTACGCCGGCGCCTCCATGTCCGGCCTCGCCTACACCACCGGCGACGTCGACGGCATCTTCGGCGGCAGCGCCAAGACGTACACCCGCGACCTCCAGTGGAAGATGTTCCTGCCCGTCACCATGACCATGGACGGCTGGGCCGCCAACGACAAGCAGCCCTTCCGCTACGGCGAGCCGTACACCTCGATCAACCGCGACTACCTCAAACTCCACGAAGCCCTGCTGCCCTACATCTACTCCCACGCCCACCGCGCCACCCAGGACGGCGTCGGCCTGGCCCGCCCCCTCGTCCTCGAATACCCGGACGATCCCAGGGCCGCCGGCGACGCCGCGAAGTACGAGTTCCTCAGCGGCGAGGACTTCCTGGTCGCGCCCGTCCACCAGGACGCCGTGGAGCGCGACGGGATCTACCTGCCGAAGGGCACCTGGATCGACTACTGGAGCGGTCGCACCCACGAAGGCCCCGTCACCGTCGACGACTACAGCGCCCCGCTCGACACCCTGCCCCTGTTCGTCCGGGCCGGGGCCACCGTCCCGATGTGGCCCGGTGGCATCCGCTCGTACGCCGACCGCGCCCCGGACTCCCCGCTCGCCTGGGACATCTACCCGCAGGGCGCCTCGTCGTTCGAGCTGTACGAGGACGACGGCGTCACCCGCGCCCACCGCAGCGGCCAGTACGCCACCCAGCGCGCCGACGTCCTCGCCCCGAAGCGCGGGGCGGGCGACGTGACCGTACGGATCGGCGCGAGCAAGGGCACCTACGCGGGCAAGGCCGCCGCACGGCCCTACCGGTTCACCGTGCACACCGGCGACGCACCGAGCGCCGTCCGGCTCGGCGACCGCGCGCTGCCCCGGGTCACGTCACGGGCCGCGTTCGACGCGGCCGCCCAGGGCTGGTGGTACGACCGCGACGACCGCGGGGGAGTGGTGCGGGTCAAGACGAGCGCGCAGCGCACCGACCGCGGCTTCGTCCTCGAACTGAAGGACACCAGCGCGGTCGGCGGAGCCGTCCCCGGCGCCGCCGCCACGGTCGCCGCACCGCCCGGCCAGGAACTGGGCGCGGGCACCCCCGGGACCGTCGCCGTCGACGTCACCGCCGGCACCAGGGACGCCACCGGCGTCCAGGTCTCCCTCCAGGCCCCGGCCGGCTGGCGGGTCACCCCCGCCACCCTCGACCGCCTCCCGGCCGGCACCACCCGGCGGGTCGAGGTCGCCGTGACCCCCGCCGGGGACGCGAAGCCCGGGGAGGCCACTCTCACCGCGACCGCCCGCCACCGCTCCGCCGGACAGGACCGCACCGCCGTCCAGCGGTTCGCGGTCGGCGTGATGCCCGAGCCGCCGTCCGCCGACGCCTGGGCGAGCGATCTCGTCTGGCTGAAGTCCACCAACGGCTGGGGCCCGCCCGAACGGGACCGCTCCAACGGCGAGTCGGGCGCGAACGACGGCCGGACGCTCACCCTGGCCAGAAAGACCTACGAGAAGGGCATCGGCGCCCACGCCGATTCCGACATCGAGGTCTACCTCGGCGGCCGCTGCACCGCCCTCACCGCCGACGTCGGCATCGACGACGAGATCAACGGCTACGGGGAGGTGGCGTTCTCGGTCGAGGCCGACGGCGAGGTGCTGTGGACCTCACCCGAGCTCACCGGCGCCTCCGCGACCGTGCCGGTGGACGTCGACGTCAGCGGCGCCCGCCACGTCCGGCTGCGGATCACCGACACCGACGGCTCCAAGAGCGGTGACCACGGGGACTGGGCGGCCGCCCGCTTCGACTGCGCCTGACACCTTCGAGCGGGTGTGAGCACGAGGAAGGGGGCCGCGCCGGTCCCGGCGCGGCCCCCCTTCCGTACGACTCACTTTTCGGCGTCACCGTCGGAGCCCTCGCCCTCGCGGGGCGGCTCCTGCTCGGAAGACCCCGGCGCCGCCTCCGGCCCCGGCTGCTCCGGCTTCGGCGGTCGTGTCCGGCCGCTGGAGGTGTCGCGCAGATACGAGGCGTCGCCGCTGTCCGTCGCCAGTCCGGGCGCCTGGCCCGGGCCCTGCCCCGGCTCGCGCCGCCGCAGATACCGCTCGAACTCCCGGGCGATCGCCTCGCCCGAGGCCTCCGGCAGCTCCGCCGTGTCCCGGGCCTCCTCCAGCGTCTGGACGTACTCCGCCACCTCGCTGTCCTCGGAGGCCAGTTGGTCCACGCCCAGCTGCCAGGCGCGCGCGTCCTCCGGCAGTTCGCCCAGCGGGATGCGCAGACCGATCAGGTCCTCCAGACGGTTCAGGAGCGCCAGCGTCGCCTTGGGGTTGGGCGGCTGCGACACATAGTGCGGGACGGCCGCCCACAGGCTCACCGCCGGCACACCGGCGTGCGTGCACGCCTCCTGGAGGATGCCCACGATGCCCGTCGGGCCTTCGTAGCGCGTCTCCTCCAGATCCATCGTCCGCGCCAGATCCGGGTCGGAGGTGACCCCGCTGACCGGAACGGGCCGGGTGTGCGGGGTGTCGCCGAGCAGCGCGCCCAGGATCACCACCATCTCCACGCCCAACTCGTGGGCGAAGCCCAGGATCTCGTTGCAGAACGAGCGCCAGCGCATCGACGGCTCGATCCCGCGCACCAGGACGAGATCGCGCGGCTTCTCGCCGCCGACCCGGACCACCGAGAGCCGGGTCGTCGGCCAGGTGATCTTCCGGACACCGTTGTCCAGCCAGACGGTGGGCCTGTTGACCTGGAAGTCGTAGTAGTCCTCGGCGTCGAGCGCCGCGAACACCTCGCCCTTCCATTCCCGGTCCAGATGGGCGACCGCGGTGGAGGCGGCGTCGCCGGCGTCGTTCCAGCCCTCGAACGCGGCCACCATGACCGGGTCGATCAGCTCGGGAACCCCCTCGAGCTCGATCACCCAGTGCCTCCTTTTCGAAGTTCCTGTCGTACGGACCAACCTTACGGCTTTCCGGCGGTCCGTCCGCCGCCCTCGGCAGACGCCCGGGGGCCTTCGTCGCCGTGATCGACTACCCAGGAAAACCCGTCGGCACACGGGCCTCCCGCGCCGGGCGGGCACGCGTGAGGGGCGGCCTCCCCTCCGGGAGACCGCCCCTCACCCCCGGCTCACTCGCCGAGCATGTCCTCGACCCTGCGGCGGATCTCGTCCGTCGCCAGACCGCGGATGGTCAGCGTCGTACGGCGGCGCAGCACGTCGTCCGCCGTCTCGGCCCACTCGTGATCGCGGGCGTAGGCGACCTGCGCCCAGATCTCAGGCGCGTCCGGGTGGACGCGCTCGCCCAGCTCCGGGTTCTCGTTCGCCATCCGGGCGATGTCGAAGGCGAGCGAACCGTAGTGCGTCGCCAGGTGCCTGGCGGTGTCGGCCGCCATCCGGGGGCCGGGCGCCGGGCCGTCCACGAGCAGGCGGTGCGCGACCGCGTTCGGGTTGGCTATACCGGGCAGCGGCAGCCGCTTGGGCAGCGTGGAGACCGGCTCGTAGTCCTCACCGAGCGGGCCGCCCGGCAGGGACTCCAGCTTCCGCATCACCGTGCGGCCGATGTGGCGGAAGGTCGTCCACTTGCCGCCGGCCACCGACAGCATCCCGCCCCGGCCCTCGGTGACGACCGTCTCGCGCTTGGCCTTGGAGGTGTCACCCGGGCCGCCCGGCAGCACCCGCAGCCCGGCGAAGGAGTAGGTGATCAGATCGCGGGACAGCTGCTGGTCGCGGATGGAGAACGCGGCCTCGTCCAGGATCTGCGCGGTGTCCTTCTCGGTGACCTCGACCTGGCCGGGATCGCCCTCGTACTCCTCGTCGGTGGTGCCGAGCAGCAGCATGTCCTCCCAGGGCAGGGCGAAGGTGATGCGGTACTTGTCGATCGGGGTCGCGAGCGCGGCCTTCCAGGGAGAGGTGCGCTTGAGGACCAGGTGCGCGCCCTTCGACAACCGGATCGACGGAGCCGCGTTCGGGTCCTCCATCTTCCGCAGGTGATCCACCCACGGTCCGGTCGCGTTGAGCACCAGCCGGGCGGTGACGCCGAACTCGTCGCCGCTGGTGCGGTCCTTGAGCTCCGCGCCCGTGACCCGGCCGCGGGTGAAGCGCAGCCCGGTGACCTCGGCGTGGTTGAGGACGGTGGCGCCGGCCTCGACCGCCGCGCGGACGGTCATCAGCGCCATGCGCGCGTCGTTCATCTGGTCGTCGCCGTAGACGGCCACGGCCTTGAGGTTGTCCGTGCGCAGCTCCGGCACGTCCTGCGCGGCCTTCGAGGGGCTGAGCAGGTGCCCGACACCGTCACCGAACGCCGACAGGGCGCTGTACGCGAACACGCCCGCGCCGAGCTTGGCCGCGCCGTGCGGGCCGCCCTTGTAGACGGGGAGGTAGAAGGTGAGGGGGTTGGCGAGGTGCGGTGCCACCTGACGGGAGACCGCGCGCCGCTCGAAGTGGTTCTCCGCCACCAGCTTCACCGCGCCGGTCTGGAGGTAGCGCAGGCCGCCGTGGAGCAGCTTGGAGGAGGCGGAGGAGGTGGCGCCGGCGAAGTCGCCGGCGTCCACCAGGGCCACCCGCAGGCCCGACTGCGCGGCGTGCCAGGCGGTGGAGATGCCCAGGATGCCGCCGCCGATGACCAGGAGGTCGTACGTCGCCTTGGACAGCTGCTCCCGGGTCTCGGCGCGGCTCGGCAGGGAGCCGGCAGCCGGGTGCGTCCCCAGGGCGGGAACGCTCTGCAAGGTGGTCATGTCGCTTTACTCCTCGTCAGTTCTCTTCTTCGAGCCAGCCCATGGAGCGCTCGACGGCCTTCAGCCAGCTCTTGTACTCGCGGTCCCGCTTGTCGGCGTCCATGCGAGGGGTCCACTCCGCGGCGCGGCGCCAGTTGGCGCGCAGCGCGTCGGTGTCCGGCCAGAAGCCGACGGCCAGGCCGGCGGCGTAGGCGGCGCCGAGGCAGGTCGTCTCGGCGACCATCGGACGCACCACGGGCGCGTCGAGGAAGTCCGAGAGGGTCTGCATCAGCAGGTTGTTGGAGGTCATGCCGCCGTCGACCTTGAGCGCGGTCAGCTCGACGCCGGAATCCTTCGTCATGGCGTCGGTGATCTCGCGGGTCTGCCAGGCGGTGGCCTCGAGTACGGCACGGGCGATGTGCGCCTTGGTGACGTACCGGGTGAGGCCCGCGATCACACCGCGGGCGTCGGAGCGCCAGTAGGGGGCGAACAGTCCGGAGAAGGCGGGCACGAAGTAGGCGCCGCCGTTGTCCTCGACGGAGGAGGCGAGCGTCTCGATCTCGGCGGCGGACTTGATCAGGCCCATCTGGTCGCGCATCCACTGCACCAGCGAACCGGTGACGGCGATGGAGCCCTCCAGGGCGTACACCGGAGCGTCGTCGCCGATCTTGTAACCGACGGTGGTGATCAGTCCGGAGTACGAGTTGATGATCTTCTCGCCGGTGTTCATCAGCAGGAAGGTGCCGGTGCCGTACGTGGACTTGGCCTCGCCCTCGGCGAAGCACGTCTGGCCGAACAGGGCGGCCTGCTGGTCGCCGAGCGCGGAGGCGACCGGGACGCCGTCCAGGACGCCGCCCTTGACGTGGCCGTACACCTCGGCGGAGGAGCGGATCTCCGGCAGCACGGCCGCCGGGACCGCCATGGACTCGAGGATCTTCTGGTCCCACTCCATGGTGTGGAGGTTCATCAGCATGGTGCGCGAGGCGTTGGTGACGTCGGTGACGTGGTGGCCGCCGTCGACGCCGCCGGTCAGGTTCCAGATGACCCAGGAGTCCATGGTGCCGAAGAGGATGTCGCCGCGCTCGGCGCGCTCGCGCAGCCCCTCGACGTTGTCGAGCAGCCAGCGGACCTTGGGACCGGCGAAGTACGAGGCCAGCGGGAGGCCCGTCTCGCGGCGGAACCGGTCCTGGCCGACGTTGCGGCCCAGCTCCTTGCAGAGGGAGTCGGTGCGGGTGTCCTGCCAGACGAGGGCGTTGTGCACGGGCTCGCCGGTGTGCCTGTCCCACAGCAGGGTGGTCTCGCGCTGGTTGGTGATGCCGATGGCCTTGACGTCGGCGGCGGTGATGCCCGCCTTGTCGACGGCGCCGGCCACCACTTCCTGGACGTTGGCCCAGATCTCGGCGGCGTCGTGCTCCACCCATCCCGGCTTCGGGAAGATCTGCTCGTGCTCCTTCTGGTCGACGGAGACGATGCGTCCGTCGCGGTCGAAGACGATGCAGCGGGACGAGGTGGTGCCCTGGTCGATGGCCGCGATGAACGGTCCGGCGGTGTGTGCGTCGGTCACGGTGTGCTCCAAGGGGGTCTGGAAGAAGGACGGCTCAGGCGAACGCGATGTTGTAGATACCCGCCGCGAGGGCGCCACCGATCAGCGGACCGGCGACCGGGATCCAGGCGTAGCTCCAGTCGGAGCCGCCCTTGTTCGGCAGCGGCAGCAGGGTGTGCACGATGCGCGGGCCGAGGTCGCGGGCCGGGTTGATGGCGTAGCCGGTCGGGCCGCCGAGCGAGAGACCGATGGAGACCACGACGAAGGCCGTGATCAGGGCGCCGAGGACGCCGAGGCCCTTGCCGCTGTCGTTGAGGCCCTGCGTGAGCACCGCGAGGACCAGCACGACGGTGCCGATGATCTCGGTGGCCAGGTTCTGCCACACGTTCCGGACCTCGGGGCCGGTGGAGAAGATGCCGAGCACCGGGCCGCTGCGGCCCACGCCCTCGTCGTGCGGGCCTTCGACGGCCTTCTTCTCCGGGTCGCCGACGATCTCCGGGTCCGTGAGGTGGGCCTGGAACTGGCCGTAGTAGGCGATCCAGACCAGGAACGCGCCGAGCATGGCGCCGAGCAGCTGGCCGGCGAAGTAGACCGGAACGTTGCTCCAGTCGCCGTCCTTGATCGCGATGCCGACGGTGACGGCCGGGTTCAGGTGAGCGCCGGAGAGGGTACCCGTCATGTAGACGGCCGTCATGACGGCGAAGCCCCACCCGAAGGTGATCGCGAGCCAGCCGGCGTTGCGCGCCTTGGAGCGCTTGAGCACGACGGCGGCGACCACGCCGCCACCGAGCAGGATGAGCACGGCGGTACCAATGATCTCGCCGATGAAGATGTCGGAGCTGGACACCCGCGACTCCTTTGTCCTTCGTCCAGGGGAAGGCGAACCCCGGGTCCCTCCGGTGGTCCGCGCCCTCAGGTGAGGGCGTAGCCGGCCCTTGGCACTGCCACACTCTAGCGTCTATTGCCGGTAAGTGTTCGACAATGCCGACCGATGAACGGAAGTTTTGCCCTGGGGTTAACAGCACGTCAAGGGTCTGAGGAGCGGAAAACCCGCCGATAACGCGATCGTTACCGACGGGTCGAGCGGTGTCGTAGGAACCTCTCAGAAGCGGCGGGCTCCCAGGTCCCGGGAGACGGCGCGGGCGCAGTCCCGTACCGCCGCGATCAGCTCAGAGCGCAGCTCGCCGTCGCCGCAGACCCGCTCCACCGCGCCCGTGATGGCCACTGCCCCGACCGGCATCCGCCGCCGGTCGTGGATCGGCGCGGCCACCGACGCCACGCCCTCCCAGGTCTCCTCCACGTCCGCGGCCCAGCCCCGCGCCCGGGTCAGGTCCAGCAGGGTCTCGAACTCCTCGAGATCCGTGGTCGTCCGGGGGGTGAACGCCTCCCGCGGCACCTCCATGGCCTCGCTGTGCGCCACCGGGTCGTAGGCCGAGAGGACCTTGCCCAGGGCGGTGGAGTGCAGCGGCTGCATGGCCCCCACCTCCAGGACCTGGCGGCTGTCGTCCGGCCGGAAGACGTGGTGGACGATCAGCACACCCTGCTGGTGCAGCACGCCCAGATGGACGCTCTCGCCGCTGGAGCGCGCGAGGTCGTCCGTCCAGACCAGTGCGCGGGCCCGCAGCTCGTGCACGTCCAGATAGCTGTTGCCCAGGCGCAGCAGCTCGGCGCCCAGCTGGTAGCGGCCCGAGGCCGCGTCCTGCTCCACGAAGCCCTCGGCCTGCAGCGTGCGCAGGATGCCGTGAGCCGTCCCCTTCGCGAGCCCCAGCGAGGAGGCGATGTCGGACAGGCCGAGCCGGCGCTCGCCGCCCGCGAGCAGTCGCAGCATCGCCGCCGCCCGTTCAAGCGACTGGATGTTCTTCGCCATCGCCCGGCCCTTCTCCCTCTCCTCGACCCCGCCAGGTCCGCGGGGATCCTACGGACAGGATCCCGTGGATCATGCCGTTCGACAATGCTGAACACTATCGGTCGATGCCGACCCCGTGTTACCGGACCGATGACGGCCCGTAACGCGGGCGACCGCGAGTCCCCGCACAAGGATGCCGTCCGGTCCCTGGGACGCCATGTCCACCCCGGCACCCACGCGGTTACGCTGGGCCCCGTGCACCCTCCTCCGAGCGTGCAAAGCCGACAGCCGTCGCATCCCAGGGAGCTCATCCATGGCCTCGTCGCCGACCCTTTCCGCTGACAGCCGGAACCGCGCCGCCGCCCTACGCGAGGCACTCGCCACCCGAGTCGTCGTCGCGGACGGCGCCATGGGCACCATGCTCCAGGCCCAGGACCCCACCCTCGAGGACTTCCAGAACCTCGAAGGCTGCAACGAGATCCTGAACGTCACCCGCCCGGACATCGTCCGCTCGGTCCACGAGGAGTACTTCGCCGTCGGCGTCGACTGCGTCGAGACGAACACCTTCGGCGCGAACCATTCGGCGGCGAACGAGTACGAGATCGCCGACCGGATCTTCGAGCTGTCCGAGGCGGGCGCCCGCATCGCCCGCGAGGTCGCCGACGAGTTCGCAGCCAAGGACGGCCGGCAGCGCTGGGTGCTGGGCTCCATCGGCCCCGGCACCAAGCTGCCGTCGCTCGGCCACATCGCGTACGACGTGCTGCGCGACGGCTACCAGCGGAACGCCGAGGGCCTGCTCGCCGGTGGCGCGGACGCCCTGATCGTGGAGACCACACAGGACCTGCTCCAGACCAAGTCGAGCCTGATCGGCGCGCGCCGGGCGATGGACGCCCTCGGTGTCGACGTACCGCTGATCTGCTCCCTGGCCTTCGAGACGACCGGCGTGATGCTGCTCGGCTCCGAGATCGGCGCCGCCCTGACCGCCCTGGAGCCGCTGGGTATCGACCTGATCGGCCTGAACTGCTCGACCGGCCCGGACGAGATGAGCGAGCACCTGCGCTATCTCGCCCGCCACTCCCGTACGCCGCTGATGTGCATGCCCAACGCCGGCCTGCCCGTCCTCACCAAGGACGGTGCGCACTTCCCGCTCGGCCCCGAAGGCCTCGCCGACTCCCAGGAGGCGTTCGTCCGGGACTACGGCCTGTCCCTCATCGGCGGCTGCTGCGGTACGACCCCCGCCCACCTGCGGGCCGTCGTCGAGCGGACCCGCGACCTCGCCCCGACACCGCGCGACCCCCGCCCCGAGCCGGGCGCCGCCTCCCTCTACCAGGCTGTCCCCTTCCGCCAGGACACCGCCTACATGGCGATCGGGGAGCGGACGAACGCCAACGGTTCGAAGAAGTTCCGCGAGGCCATGCTGGAGGGCCGCTGGGACGACTGCGTCGAGATGGCCCGCGACCAGATCCGCGAGGGCGCGCACATGCTCGACCTGTGCGTGGACTACGTGGGCCGTGACGGCGTCGCCGACATGTCGGAACTGGCAAGCCGCTTCGCGACCGCCTCCACGCTGCCGATCGTGCTGGACTCCACCGAACTGCCCGTCATCCAGGCAGGTCTGGAGAGGCTCGGCGGCCGGGCGGTGATCAACTCCGTCAACTACGAGGACGGCGACGGGCCGGAGTCCCGCTTCGCGAAGGTCACCGCGCTCGCGAAGGAGCACGGCGCGGCGCTGATCGCGCTGACGATCGACGAGGAGGGCCAGGCCCGTACCGTCGAGCACAAGGTCGCCATCGCCGAGCGGCTGATCGAGGACCTGACCGGCAACTGGGGAATCCACGAGTCGGACATCCTCATCGACTGCCTCACCTTCACCATCTGCACCGGGCAGGAGGAGTCCCGCAAGGACGGCATCGCGACGATCGAGGCGATCCGCGAGCTCAAGCGCCGCCGCCCGGACGTGCAGACGACGCTCGGTCTGTCGAATATCTCCTTCGGCCTCAACCCGGCCGCCCGGGTCCTGCTCAACTCGGTCTTTCTCGACGAGTGCGTGAAGGCGGGTCTGGACTCGGCGATCGTGCACGCGAGCAAGATCCTGCCGATCGCCCGCTTCGACGAGGAGCAGGTCACCACCGCCCTCGACCTGATCTACGACCGGCGGCGGGAGGGTTACGACCCGCTGCAGAAGCTGATGGCGCTGTTCGAGGGCGTCAACATGAAGTCGATGAAGGCGGGCCGCGCCGAGGAGCTGATGGCCCTCCCGCTCGACGAGCGCCTCCAGCGACGCATCATCGACGGCGAGAAGAACGGCCTGGAGGCCGACCTCGACGAGGCCCTCACGACCCGTGCGGCCCTGGACATCGTCAACGACACCCTCCTGGAGGGCATGAAGGTCGTGGGCGAGCTGTTCGGCTCGGGTCAGATGCAGCTGCCGTTCGTGCTCCAGTCCGCCGAGGTCATGAAGACGGCCGTGGCGTATCTCGAACCGCACATGGA
>NZ_JBSFTU010000056.1:0-34691 GCF_053591435.1 Streptomyces sp. NPDC003027 | reverse complement strand
CCGTCGAGCGCATGATGCGCGACGCCAAGATCACCCAGATCTACGAAGGCACCAACCAGGTCCAGCGCATCGTCATGGCCCGCAACCTCCCGTAACGCTCGTCGACAGGCCCCCGGGGCCGGAGGCGACGCCCGTCGCCCCGGCCTCGGGGGCCCTGTCGCCGCACTTGCGGGTAACGTGGCGGGACCGGCGCGACCGTGGGGGTTCACGCGCCGGTGGGGGACGACACAGCAAACCGCGCGGGGGGCGCGCGGACGGGGCGTGGGGGGCGATCAGCCAGTGCGCCGCGTCGCACCGTGCTCTCTACGGGACCGACGACCGCGGGTCGGATCCCGCGCGCCCGACCGCTCTCAGTGAGGCGCCAACCGATGACCGGCGAACATCCCGCTCTCCGCAAGCAGGCCACCTCGGCCGCCGCACTCCCCGAGGAGTGGGCGCACACCGCGCTGACCGTGGTCATGCCCACCTACAACGAGGCGGGCAACATACCCGGCATGGCCGAGCGCCTGATGGCCCTCGCCATACCGGGGCTGCGGCTCCTCGTCGTCGACGACGCCTCGCCCGACGGCACCGGCAGGATCGCCGAGGAGCTGGCCGAGCGGTACCGCGCCGACGACGGCACGGCCCGGATGTCGGTCCTGCACCGCACCGCCAAGGACGGCCTCGGCCGGGCCTACGCGGCCGGGATGAGCCGGGCCGTGGCGGACGGCGCCCGCTACGTCCTCCAGATGGACGCCGACGGCTCCCACCCGGCCCCCAAGATCGCCGAGATGCTCGGCGTCGCCCTCTCCACCGGCGCCGGCCTCGTCGTCGGCAGCCGCTACGTCCCCGGCGGCACCCTCTCCGACGCCTGGGGCGCCCACCGCAAGCTGCTCTCCCGCTGGGCCAACGCCTACGCGAGCACCATCCTCGGCACCCGGGTGCGCGACATCACCGGCGGCTTCAACCTCTGGAGCGCGGAGGCCCTCGGCGCCATCGACCTCGCCTCCGTCGACAGCGCCGGCTACAGCTTCCAGGTCGAGATGAAGTACGCCGCGCTGCGCAGGGGCTTCCCGGTGATGGAGGTCCCGATCCACTTCGAGGACCGCGAGACCGGCGAGTCGAAGATGAGCCTCGCCGTCCAGCTGGAGTCCATCGCCATGCCGTGGCGGCTGCGCGCCCGCGCGGTCGCCCGCCGAGGCGGGCGACGGCCGTGACCACGACCCCCGAAGCACCCGTCCGCGCGCCCCGCCCTCACCGGGACGATGTCCCGCCGACGGCGGACGGGCCGCGCGCGGGCGGGTACCGGCCCGCGCCCCGGCGCCGGCCGTCCCCCTCCGACCGGCTCACCGCCGTGACACGCGGCGCCGTGCTCCTGCTGACCGGCCTGCTCACCTTCATGATCATCAGGCTGCCCTGGATCGGCGACATGGGGGTGCACGCCGCCACCCTCGAACGGCTCCGCCACGACCTGCTCCACCCGGGCAACCCGATGGTCGACTCGCCCACCGAGAGCCCGTACCACTCACCGTGGATGGTCATCCTCGCGGTCTTCGCCAAGGCGACCGACCTCGGCACCTTCGACGTCCTGCGGTGCGCCGCGATCGTCGGCCTGGTGCTGCTGTTCACCGGCGTACGGCACTTCACGCGCACGCTCAGCGCCCACCCGGCGGCCCCGTCGCTCGCCATCCTGTGCCTGCTGTTCCTGTGGGGTACGGAGACCTACGTATGGAGCGGCTTCCTCGGACTGGTCCCGCTCTCGCTGAACATCGCCTATCCCAGTACCTTCACGCTCGGCCTCGGCCTGCACTTCCTGGCCCTGCTCACCGCCGCGCTCAGACGGGGGACGGCGAGCGGCTGGTGGACGTACACCGGTCTCGGCCTGCTGTGGGCACTGCTCCTGCTGTGCCACCAGTTCTCCGGCATCATCCTCACGTTCGGGGCGCTCGGCGTCCTGGTGGCGGCCCGCCCCTGGCCGGCCCGGGCGACCTGGCTCCGGCTGGGCGCCGGGCTCGCCGCCGGGACGCTGCTGCTGGCCCTGTGGCCGTACTACTCCTTCTTCTCGCTCTTCGGAGCGGACGGGTTGGAGCAGATCCACATCACCCTGTACCACCGCAAGCTCGTGCGGTTCACGTTCGTGCCCCTGGGAGTGCTCGCGCTCGCGGTGCGCTTCCGCCGCGACCGGCGGGACCCGCTCGTCGTCTGGTTCCTGCTCGGGCTCGCCACCGTGGTGGCGGGCGCCGTGCTGGACAAGTGGTCGCTGGGGCGGGCCGAGCCCGCCGTGGTGATGCCGGCCCAGATCGCCGCCGCCCTCGCCGCCGTGGAGGGCGGCAGGAGGCTTTTGCGGGCCGCGTACGCCACGGTCCTCGCCGGCGCGCTGGCCCTCGGCGCCTGGGCGCAGAACGACGCCCTCGGCTTCGTCCTGCGCGACGAGGCGCTGCCGAAGGCGGTGACCGCGGAGGGCTGGACGGTGCGGCCGACGTACGAGTGGACGACGGAGTACGCCCGGTACGGCGAGGTCTTCATGACCGACTGGAAGACGGCCCAGAAACTCCCCGGTTACGGCTTCTACACGGTCGTGGCCGGCTACCCCGACTTCTTCCTGCCCGACGAGGAGCGGCGCCTGGCCGACACCGAGCGCTACTTCGCCGCCGGAACCCCCCGTGAGGAGCGGATCGCCATCCTGCGCAGGTACCGCGTCACCTGGATCCTGACGGGGCGCGGCGACCACGGCCTGTCCGGCCGGGACCCGGCGCTGCGGAAGGTGGCGACGGGCCCGAGCGGTCAGCTGCTCTACCGGTTCGTGGGCTGACCGCCCGGCCCGTTCCGCCGGGTCAGCGGTCCGAGGCGACCGTGACCGGCTCGTCGTTCTGGATCTGCCCCACCAGCTGCTTCACCTTCGGCATGTCCCACTTCAGGGAGCCCTGCGGCGCGCCGCCCGAGATCGGGATGTTCATGGACCTGCCGGTGCCGCCGCTGATGCCCTTCATGGCGAAGAACATCTTGCCGAGGTCGTACAGCGACATGTCCTTGTCCACGATCAGCGTGTCCATGCCCGCGCCCAGCGTCGGGTAGAGCGTGAACGGGTTGAGGATCGTGCCCGGCGTCGCCGCCTGGTTGGCCAGGGCGGACAGGAACTTCTGCTGGTTCTTCGTACGGGCCAGGTCCGACTCGGCGAAGGCGTAGCGCGTCCGGACGAAGGCGAGGGCCTGCTCGCCGTTGAGGGTCTGCTCGCCGGCCTGGAAGTCGGCGCCCGACTTCTTGTCCTTGAAGCCCTTCTCGATGTTCATCTCGACACCGCCGAGCGCGTCCACGATGTTGGCGAAGCCGGCGAAGCCGATCTCCGCGTAGTGGTCGATCCGCAGCCCGGTGTTGTACTCGACCGTACGGACGAGCAGCTCCGGCCCGTCCATCGCGTAGGCGGCGTTCAGCTTGGCGCCGCCGCGGGCCGCGAACTTCTTCCCCGACTCGGAGCCGACGAAGGAGGGGATCGTCACCCAGGAGTCCCGGGGCAGCGAGATCATCGTGTTCCCGCTGCCGCAGGCGGCGAGGATCATCATCGAGTCGGTCCGCTTGCCCGCCGCGGAGCCGGTGTGGAGCTTCTTCTTCTCCTCGGCCGACATGCCCTCGCGGCTGTCGGAGCCGACGATCAGATAGGTCGTGCAGTCGCCCTCGGCCGGCCGCTCGATGACCTTGGCGAGATCGACCTCGTTGCGCATCTGCGAGCTGGCCCAGGCGTACGTTCCTATGCTCCAGGCGAGCACGGCCACGAGCAGCACGACCGAGCCGACCTTGATCCGGCGGCCCCAGTCGGGCGCGGGGCTCGACCGGCGGGGGTCGTACTGCGGGGGAACGGTGCCCCGTCCGCCGCCCTGGGGGGCGCCGTAGACCTGACCGGTGTTGTACCCGGAGTCATAGCCCGGCTGCTGCCCGTAACCCTGTCCGTACTGCGGGTCGTACCGCGGCGGCTGCTGGGGGACCTGCGGACGCTGCACATGGCGCATCGCGCGAGCCCCCTCGGGCTGCGCGTTCGCGCTGCCACGGCCGTATCCGCCGTCGTCGGTCCGCCCATGGGGCCAGTCATTCATGCGGAACAGTGTGCCGTCCGGCCTCGGGGCGCCGACAGGGTGGGTGGAGGATCGGGTCGGCGCTGTTGCCAAGCTGATGCAAAGCGGACGGGACGGGGACCCGGCCGGGACCCGGCATAAGGTGGAGGGCATGACAGATCAGGGCGATATCCCGGGCAAGCCCACCTCGGCGTCCCGCACCACTCTCAGCCACATCATGACGAGCCACGACACCAACCTCCTGGGTACGGTGCACGGCGGCGTGATCATGAAGCTGGTGGACGACGCGGCGGGCGCCGTCGCCGGCCGGCACTCGGGCGGGCCGGCCGTCACCGCCTCCATGGACGAGATGGCGTTCCTGGAGCCGGTACGGGTCGGGGATCTGGTCCATGTGAAGGCCCAGGTCAACTGGACCGGCCGGTCCTCCATGGAGGTCGGGGTCCGGGTCCTGGCCGAGCGCTGGAACGAGTCCACGCCCGCCCAGCAGGTCGGCTCCGCCTATCTGGTCTTCGCGGCGGTCGACGCCGACGGCAAGCCGCGCCCGGTGCCGCCCGTGCTCCCCGAGACGGAGCGGGACAAGCGCCGCTACCAGGAGGCCCAGATCCGCCGCACCCACCGCCTGGCCCGGCGCCGCGCCATCATGGACCTCCGCGAGCGCCGCGCGGCCGAGGGTTACGAGGACTGAGCCCGCGACCGGCCCCCGGCCGTCAGGCAGGTCCTACGCGCACCCCACCCGGTCGCCCGTGACCGCCTCGAAGGGCCCCGGCGTCCGCTCCGCCCGCACCGCCGTCACGCCCTTGTAGTCACGGCCCGCCGTCACCCGCATCGTCCCGCCCAGCCCCTTCACCGCCCGCAGCTCCGCCCCCGGCAGCGCCGCCGCCAGCGACTTCGCCGAGCGGTCCCAGCCGGGGTCGTACTCCACGAGCGTGCGCGCGCGCTCCGAGCCCGCGGCGGTGCGCGGGGCGCGCGTGGTGTCGAAGCCCGTGGCGCGCAGCGCGTCGTCCAGCTTCCGGCCCAGACCGTTCGTGCGCGTCCCGTTGTAGACCTGCACCCGGACCTCCTTCGGGGCCACGTCCACGGCCACCGCCTGCGGGCCCTTGGCCGCCGGGGCCCGGTGCGCGGCCAGCGGCCGGTCCTCGCGCAGGGACTGGAAGAGCTTCTGCGCCTCGGCCGCGTCCCACTTCACCGTCGTGCCGATCCCCTTCACCGGGAAGCTCATGTCCCCGATGGGCACCGACACGAACTCCGACGAGGCGGGGGTGAAGCCCCGCATCGCCTTGGCGAGGCCCAGCATCTGATCCGTACCGAAGTCGCGGTCGGCCCGGACCGAGCTCAGCATGGTCGTGGCGACCTGGCGGAACTTCACCGGGTTGAGCAGCACCCCGCCGCTCGTCATCCGGTGGATCAGCGCGGCCAGGAAGCGCTGCTGGCGCTGCATCCGCCCGATGTCCGCCGCCCCGTCGACATAGCGCGAGCGCACGTACTGCAGGGCCTGCCCGCCGGTCAGCTCGTGCGTACCGGCCGGCAGATCGAGCCCCGTGTACGTGTCCTTCATCGGCCGGGCCGTACAGATGCGCACCCCGCCCACCGCGTCGACCGTCCGCATGAAGCTGGTGAAGTCGACCTCCAGATAGTGGTCGATCTTGACGCCCGTCATGTTCTCCACGGTCCGCACCGTCAGCCCGGGACCGCCCTCCGCGTACGCGGCGTTCAGCTTCACCGGGTGGGCCTGGTGCCGCTTGCCGGTCGTCGTGTCGATGTGCTCGGGCATCTCGGCGTACGAGTCGCGCGGCAGGCTCACCACGCTCGCCCGCTTCCGGTCCTCGGAGATGTGCACCAGCATCACGGTGTCGGTGCAGTGACACGGCTCACCGCCGAGCCGGTACGCCTGCCGCTCCTCCTCGGTGATCCTGTCCCGCCCGTCCGTCCCGACGACCAGCACGTTCGTCCCGTGCCCGGCCTGGGGCCGGTTCTTCATGTCCTTGAACGGGTCGACCCGGTCGATACCGGTGTCCAGGCTGGTGACCACCGCGTGGCCGATCCCGCCCGCCCCCAGGACCAGTACGGACAGCGCCGTCGCCATCCGCATGCCCCACCGTGGCCGCGCGGCCCGTCTGACCCGCCGCGCCGGTACGGGACGGGCGGCGGCCGGACGGGGACGGGGCGTGCGGGGCGGTGTGGGCACCGGGGGACACCTCCGCGGGTGTGACAGGGGGAACCGTGAGCACCGTAGGCCCATACGATCAGCGCCAGCACCCACCCTCCCCCGCGGCGCGCGTCCGTGTCCCCCATTCGCGGTAACGTGACCCGCGATGAACGCCATGCCTTCCGCCCCGCCCCCGGTCTCCGTGATCATGCCGGTCCTCAACGAGGAGCGGCATCTGCGCGACTCGGTCCGTCACATCCTCGCGCAGGAGTACGACGGCGAGATGGAGGTGGTGATCGCGCTCGGACCGTCCACGGACCGCACCGACGAGATCGCCGCCGAGCTCGTACGGGAAGACCCCCGCGTGCACACGGTGCCGAACCCCACGGGCCGCACGCCCGCCGCGCTCAACGCGGCGATCGAGGCGTCGCGCCACCCGATCGTGGTGCGGGTCGACGGTCACGGCCTGCTCTCGCCGAACTACATCGCGACGGCGGTGCGCCTCCTGGAGGAGACCGGCGCGCAGAACGTCGGTGGCATCATGCACGCCGAGGGCGAGAACGCCTGGGAGGACGCGGTCGCGGCGGCGATGACCTCGAAGATCGGCGTCGGGAACGCGGCCTTCCACACCGGCGGCGAGGCCGGCCCGGCCGAGACCGTGTATCTGGGTGTCTTCCGCCGGGAGGCCCTGGAGCGGCAGGGCGGCTACAACGTGGAGTTCGTCCGCGCGCAGGACTGGGAGCTGAACTTCCGTATCCGCGAGGCGGGCGGACTGATCTGGTTCTCGCCCGAACTGCGTGTCCGGTACCGGCCGCGGCCGAGCGTGCGCGCGCTGGCCAAGCAGTACAAGGACTACGGCCGCTGGCGTCATGTGGTGGCCCGCTACCACCAGGGCTCCATCAACCTCCGCTACCTCGCCCCGCCGACGGCCGTCTGCGCGATCGCGGCCGGAGTGGTGGTGGGCGCGGTGCTCACCCCGCTCGGCTTCGTGATCCCGGCCGGCTACCTCGCCGCCATCACGGCGGGCTCGATCCCGGCGGGCAGGGGCCTGCCTCTGAAGGCCCGGCTCCAGATCCCGGTGGCGCTCGCGACGATGCACATGTCGTGGGGGTACGGCTTCCTGACCAGCCCGCGCTCGCTGGCGCGGAAGGTCATCGCCAGCCGTCGCCCGGCGGTCACGGACGAGAAGGTCTGACCGCTCCCGTACCGCTCGGGAACGAAACGACGGAGAAGGGCCGCAACCCCCGAGGGTTCCGGCCCTTCTCCGACATTCCGCGCCGGATCAGCTCGTGCCGTCCCAGCGGTAGACGCTGTAGACGTCCATGCAGCCCTTCTGGTCGGCCGTCTTGACGTCCGCGCCCTCCGGGAGGTCTCCCGCCTCCGTCTTCGGCTTCTCGTAGGTGGTGCCCTGGCGCCAGTCGGCGCCGATCACCAGGGTGAGGGTCTCCGCCCTGGCGTCGGCGCGGACCGCCGAAGCGGGCAGACCGAGCGCCTGGGCCACGGACAGGGCGTCCGCCCTGCCCTGTTCGCCGTCCGCCTTCGGGTACTTGACCACGGTGTCCTTGCGCGGCTCGGTGGTCTGCGCGGCCTCGGCCCGGGTGAAGCCCTTGTCCTCCAGGGCCTCGGCCATGGAGCCGGCCCGGCCGTCCACGGACATCTGGCCGCCGCCGCCGGTGCCGTTGACCACGGTGATGTCGAGGGTGCCGGGCGCGTCGGCGGCCGGGCCCTTCGGCTTCCCGGACGCGGAGGCGGTCGGCTTCGCGCCGGCCGGATCGCCGTTCTTGTCGAAGGCGACGTCCTCGCGGAGCATCGACCACATCTTGTCGGCGGCCTGCTCGACCATGACGAGCTTGTTCTGGTCCTGCGACCACGCGGCCGTGGGGACCGTCGCCGTCGTGAGGCGGTCCAGCTTCACGTTCTTGAGCTGCATCGACAGGTCGAAGAGCTTCGCCACCGTACCGAGCTCGTCCGACACCTGGAGCGCCTTGGTGGCCGTCTCGGCGAGGCCCATCAACCGCCCGGTGTCGGTCCAGGCGTTCTGCTCCTGGAGCTTCTTGACCATGCCGTTCATGTACATGTGCTGCGCCTTGGCCCGGTTCTGGTCGCTGCCGAACGCGTGGCGGGTGCGCAGCCATTGCAGCGCCTGCTTGCCCTTCACCTCGGTGGTGCCCTCGGGCAGCTTCAGACCGGAGCCGCCCTTTTGCTGCCTGGTCGACCGGTCGTGGACGCCGGTCTTCACACAGACCGGCACACCGCCGACCTCGTCGGCCATCGCCACCACACCCGCGAAATCGATCATCATCCAGTGGTCGATGTAGACCCCGGTGATCGTCTCCCAGGTGGTGAGGGTGCAGCCGGGACCGCCGCGGCCGAGCGTCTCGTTGATCGGCCTGTTGGTGGTGGCGGGGAAGGTCTCGTCCGTCTTCGGGTCCTTGCACTCCGGGATCGGGACGATCGTGTCCCGGGGGATGGAGACGACCGAGGCGTTCTTACGGTCCGCCGAGACGTGCAGCAGCATCTGCACGTCCGCCAGCGGCTTCTGCTGCGTCAGGTCCTTACCGCCGCCGAGTGCGACGTTCTTCGGGTCGCTGCGGCTGTCGGAGCCGATGAGAAGGATGTTGAGCGGGGTGTCGCCGAGCGCGTTCGGCGCGGTCTTCTTCACACCGCTCTCGCCGCCGCTGCGACCGCCGCTGCGGATGTTGCCGTTGAGGTGCTGGTAGTACAGGTATCCGGCGCCGGCCGTGCCCAGTATCAGCAGCGACAGCGTCACGGCGACCCAGCGGAATATCCGGCGTTTGCCGTTCTTCCTGGCACGCCTGCGCGAGCCTCCGCGCCGGCGGCTCGTACGGCCGTCACCGCCGCCCCTGCCGCCGTCGCCCGGCCCGCTGCCCGCACCACGGCGGGCCCCCCGGCCCGTGGTCCGGGTGCCGGCAGCGGGCCCGTCGCCCTCGTCGCCGTACAGGCTCTCGTCCCAGCCCGCATCACGGGCGTGCGGAACGCTTCTCCGCGTCCCCTCCCCGCGCACGCTGCTCTGTCCCACCCCAGGGTCCCCCTCGTTGATCAGGAGCGTCCCGCGACCCGGTGTTTCCGGGTCACTGGGCGCACACCTGCTTGTCGGCTTCCACCTTCTCGACGTCCGGCGCCTTGACCGGACCGGTGATGGGCACCCCCGCGCCCTTGAAGTCCCCACCGAGGACGAGCGTCATGGGCTCGCGTTCCCCGGCCTCGTGCGTGCCCGGCTTCAGCGCCGTGGCGGGCAGGCCCATCAGGTCCGCGAGCTTGCGGGCCTGGTCGGCCTGGTTCGCTGCGTAGGTGAGCGTCGTCTTCGCCGCCTTCTCGGGGGCGTTGGCCTTGTTCGTGGACCGCGTGACGCCCTGCGCGGTCTGCAGCCAGTTGAGCGTCTTCTGGGCCGCGCCCTGGATGCCGCTGCCGTTGTAGACGTCGACGCGCACGTCGACGGCCTCGGCGCGCGGCCCCTGGAGCAGCTTCGCCTGGGCCTCGGCCTGCGCGTTCTTGGCGTCCTGCTGCTTCTTCTTCACCTCGGTGAAGGAGATGTCGTTCTGCACCATGCTGAACACCTGCGGGGCCTTGACCGGGTCCAGGACGACGGTCGCCCTCCTGTTGGGCGGCTCGTCGGGGTTGTCGACCACCGGAACGGTCATGAAGCTGATGTTCTTCAGGTCGACCTTCCCGAGCTCCTTGGCCAGGGCGGTCAGCTTCATGGCGCTGCCTATGCCCTTGTCGACCGTGAGGGCCTTCGTCGCCGCGTCCGCGACCGAGAACAGCCTCGTCGGACTGTCGAGGGTGTCCTCCTTCAGCTGCCGGATCATGGAGGCCAGGAACTGCTGCTGCATCTTGATCCGGTCCAGGTCGCTCTCGTTGCCGAGACCGTGGCGGTTGCGGAGGAACGCGAGCGCGTCCTCACCCTCGAGCCTGTGCTCCCCGGCCGGGAGGTTGAGCTTGGAGTACTTCTTGTCGTGGATGGGCTTCTTCAGGCAGACCTTCACGCCGCCGACCGCGGCCGACAGGGTCTTCACGGCGTTGAAGTCGACCATCATGAAGTGGTTGATCTCCAGCCCGCCCGTGAGCTCCTTGACGGTGCGCATCGTGCAGCCCGGGTCGCGGCCGTCCACGCCGAACGACTCGTTGAACTTCTGTGTCCCGACCGAGCCGGGGATGACCTTGGTCGAGCCGTCGGCCTGCTTCGTCGGGCAGTCCGGGATCCTGATCTTGAGGTCCCGGGGGATGCTCAGGGCCGTCGCGTTGGTCCGGTCCTCCGAGACGTGGAAGAGGAACGTCGTGTCGGCGTGACCGGTGACGTTGTCCTTGTTGCCGTAGCTCTCGTTGCCCTCGCCGGTGCGGACGTCGTTGCCGATGATCAGGATGTTGAGCGGCCCGTCCATCGCCTGGTCACCGGCGGCGTCACCGACGTCGACCGTGTTCAGGTTGCCGTCGAAGTGGTTGTACAGCGCGTACGCGGCCGTGGCACCCGCGACCAGCACGACGGCCATCGTGCCGCCGGTCCAGATCAGTGCCTTCTTCTTCTTCGCCTTGACCGGCTTGCGCTTGCGGCGGCCGGGCGGCGGAGGCCCGTCGGCCGGCTCCGCCGCACGGCGACGGCGCTGCCCCGGTACGGGTGCCTCGGTGGCCGTCCGGGAGCGTTCCGCGCCACGGCCGGGACCGGCGGTCCGGGAACGCCCGGCGGACCTCGGGGCGGGGGTGGTGGTGCCACGCGGCTGGGACGGGAGCGTCGACTGCCCAGCGGAGTGGTCCAGTCGCAGTTCGTAGTTGCCGGTCTGCGGGTTGAGCACCCACTGGTCGGCGGGGTCGATCTCGTCCGCCCGTCCACGGCTGTGCGCGTCCACGGTTACTTGAATCCTCCGTCGGTGCCACGCGAGGCGCCTCCCCCGTCGGGCGCTCGGTCGTTCGATCCGTAAGAGTGCGCGACCACGTGGTCGGGTGCACCGGATCGCGTCACACTATCCGCCCAGTTCAGCGTGGGGCGACGTCCGTGACAAATTCCACGCCCCTTACAACCGGGCAATTTGCCCAAACCTCATCCAGCGCATCCCTCCCCTTGGACATCGCTTTACCCATCCCCCTAAGGGCAGCCCCTCTGTGCCGCGTTGCGCCCGGTGAAGGTCGGTGTCGGAGCCGGGGTCGGCGAACCCGCCTCGTCCGGCTTTCCGTTGCCGTCCGTGTCCGGCTGCCCACTCGTGTCGCCCCCGGGCGCCACCATGACCGGCTTGTCCTCGCGCAGCCTGGCGAAGAGTTGCCTCGCCTTCGGTTGTACGAGTTCGTCCCGGTTCACGTTGTATGCGTACGGTCGGCGCGGCACCGTGAGGAACTGCACCTTCTCGGTGGGGATGCTCCGCATCGAGCGCGCCAGGTTGTACAGGTCCCGCAGCGAGTCGAGGCCCGGGTCGGTCGTGATCGACTTGGTGGCCGCGTCCAGGACCGGGTAGAGCCGCGTCGGATTGAGCAGCACGCCGTTGCTCTGCACCTTGCTGACCAGGGCGCCGAGGAACTGCTGCTGCCGGTCCATGCGTTCGGTGTCACTGCCGTTGCCGAGGGACTTGCGGGCCCGTACGAACCCCAGCGCCTGCTCGCCGTGGAGCGTCCGGAGCCCCGCCGGCAGTTTCAGCCGGGCGTCGGAGTCGTCGATCGGCTCGCGCAGGCAGACCTCGACCCCGTCGACGGCGTCGACCATCTTCTTGAAGCCGCGGAAGTCGATCACCATGTGGTGGTCGACCCGGATCCCCGTCAGCCGCTCGACGGTACGGATCGTGCACGCCGTCCCGCCGACCTCGAAGGCCGAGTTGAACTGGGCGAACCGCGCACTGCTCCGTGTTCCGTCCGATGTGCGGCAGCTCGGGATGTCCACCATCAGATCGCGCGGGATGGAGACGGCCGTGGCGCTCGACCGGCCCGCCGAGATGTGCAGCAGGATCGTGGTGTCGGAGCGCTGGGTGCCCTTGTCCTGGCCGTACTCGGCGTTCCCCGCGCCGGCCCGGGTGTCGGAGCCGATCAGCAGGATGTTCCGGGCGGCCGACACGACGGGCGCGGGCCGCTCCTTCTCGTACCGGAGCAGTTCGGCGGCGGCGGTGGTGTCCGTGGTGATGTTGCCGTCGAGCTTGCGGTAGAACCACCAGCCCGCGGCGGCCCCGGTGAGCAGGACGACCGAGACCCCGAGCGCCGTCCAGCGCAGCCACCGCCGCCCGCCCTCGGCGGCACCGTCGGAGGCCGCCCCTCCGGAGCCGCCCGCCCCACCCGCTCCCATGCTCCCGGTGCCTCCCACGGTGCTGGCCGTGCCGGCCGTGCTGGGCGTCTCGTCCTCGGCCGGGTCGACCGGTTCGGCGGGCGTGCCAGCACTGTCCGTCACGTCTGAGTCCGTCCTTCATGGGGTCGGCGGCGCCCGGGCCGCCGGTCGCAGAGGTAGACGGCCGAACCGGACACTTGGTTGTGCGGAAGGGGGGTGCGTACCCGCCGATCATGTACCGGAGTTGACGCGCGGACCCGGGGACTCGGCGAGTCGCTGCGCCGTACGGGTGAATCTCCGGCGGGTTGTCACACCGCGGTCGCGGTGACCCGCTCGCTCTCCACCCGCTTGTCGAGCGCCTCGGGCGCCAGCCGGTCGAGGTTCCGGCACAGCACGACCGACGCGCCGGCCGCCAGCGGCGCGTACAGACCGGCGGAGACCCCCTCCCAGGTGTCGTACGGACGCGCCGACAGCAGGCGCGCCCCGGGAGCCAGCCCGAGCGCCTCGGCATCCGCGCGTGCCCGCTCGACCACCTGGGCGCCCGTCAGTTCCGTACCGCCGACCACGAGAGCGGGAGAGTCGGCGTCGACCGGGACGAACGGGGCGAACCGGTCGCCCTGGCTCGGCACCTCCACCGCGTAGTCCGCGTATCCGGCCGGCGGCGCCGGGAAGCGGCGGCCCAGCGGGGCCAGGGAGAGCGCGATCCGGTCCCCGGAGCAGGCGAGCCCCGCGTCCAGCGTGTCGGGACCCGCGACGACGACGTCGGCCCCGGCCGGATCGCCACCGAGCTCGGCGGCCACGCCGACGGACGAGCAGGCGAGCAGCCAGACCGCCGTCTGCCAGTGCGCGGGCAGCAGCAGCGCGAGGCGGTCGCCGGGGGAGGCGGACAGCTCGCCCTGGAGCAGATTGGCGGTCTTGGCCACCCAATTGGCGAAGGTGGCGACGGACAATTCCACGCGCTCACCGGTGGCGTCGTCGTAGAAAGTGACCAAGGGGCGGGAGGGGTCCGCGGCGAGGGCGGATCGCAGCAGGTCGGCGGGGGTTCGGTCGCTGGCGTTCACGCGGGCAAGCGTACGCGGGGAGGTGCGCGGGGACCCGCCGTACCGGTGACCCCGTCCACCGGTCGGCCCGATGGCCCGTCAGTCTCCCGGCCCTTCCCGGCGAGCGGAACGGCCCCCGGGTACGGACCATCGCTTCATGCGTGCCTACCTTGCTTCCTCGGTCGCCGTCACGTGTGCGGCGGCGCTCTCCCTGCCGTTGTCCCTCGCGACCCCGGCGGTGCCGCTCCCACCCGGCACGCCCGCCGTGCCCGCCGCCGCACCAGCCGGCGGGGGGAGCCTCGCCGGATCCACCCAGTCCCTGCGCCTGGGCCCCCTGGCGGGCGGTGAACGGGCCGTCGACGGCGCCCGCCCCGAACAGGGGCTGACCCGACGCGACGTCAGGCCGTTCTCGCTCGTCGGGGTGGTGTGGGACGACCCCACCGCCCGGCTGCACGGCACCGTCCAGGTCCGCACCCGGGCCGCCGGGACCGGCATCTGGTCGGCGTGGCAGGACGTGGAGACCCACAACGACGAGCACGGGGCCGATCCCGGGACCACGGAAGGCGGGTCCGGCGCCCTGCGAGGGGCCACCGCCCCGCTCTGGGTCGGCGCCTCGGACGGTGTCGAGATCCGCGTAAGGCCGGACGGCGAGAGCGGCGAGCCGCTGCCCGCCGGGCTGCGCCTGGAGCTGGTCGACCCGGGCCCGGAGCCGCCCGCCACCGCCGAGGAGGAAGCCCCCACGGCCCCGGAGGAGCGGACGTCCATGGCCCCGCCGGCGCTGACGGCGGCCAGGCCGGCGGCGGCCGCCGGGAAGCCGTACATCGGACCACGCCCGAAGATCATCACCCGCAAGGGCTGGGGCGCCGACGAGAAGATGCGGGAGAAGGGCTTCGTCTACACGAAGGCGGTCAAGGCGGCCTTCGTCCACCACAGCGCCACCGGCAACAACTACACCTGCAAGCAGGCGCCCTCGGTCCTCCGCGGCATCTACCGCTACCACGTCAAGAGCAGCGGCTGGCGTGACATCGGCTACAACTTCGCCGTCGACAAGTGCGGAAACATCTACGAAGGCCGCGCCGGTGGCGTGGCCAAGCCGGTCCTCGGCGCCCACACGCTCGGCTTCAACACCAACACCATGGGAATCGCGGTCCTCGGCTCCTACAGCTCGGTGAACCCGCCCGCCGCCGCGGTGACCGCCGTGGCGCGTCTGACGGCGTGGAAACTGGGACTTCACGGGGTCAATCCCAAGGGGAAGTCGACTCTGGTCTCGGGCGGCGGGAACCGCTACAAGAAGGGCAAGAAGGTCAGCTTCAACGCCATCGCGGGCCACCGGGACGGCTTCGCGACGGAGTGCCCCGGCAAGCGTCTGTATGGCCAGCTCGGCACCGCCCGGACCGCGTCGGCGAAGTACCAGGGACGACGCTGATGACGTGAGCGCCCGGAACCTCTGCATAAACTGACCGGTCATATCGCACGGACGAGCGATGTGACCGGCCCCGGACAGGAAGCAGAGACGACAGGTGACAGAAGCGATCCTCCTGGTCGGTGGCAAGGGCACACGGCTGCGCCCGCTGACGGTCAACACCCCGAAGCCGATGGTCCCGGCGGCGGGGGTGCCGTTCCTGACGCACCAACTGGCCCGGGCGCGGGCCGCGGGCGTCGAGCACATCGTGCTCGCCACCTCGTATCTGGCGGAGGTCTTCGAGCCCTACTTCGGGGACGGTTCGTCGCTCGGCCTCAGCCTGGAGTACGTCACCGAGGAGGAGCCGCTCGGCACGGGCGGCGCCATCCGGAACGTCGCCTCCCGCCTGTGCTCCGGCCCGGACGACCCGGTCCTCGTCTTCAACGGCGACATCCTGACCGGCCTGGACATCCAGGCCCTGGTCGACACGCACGCCTCCTCGGGCGCCGACGTCTCGCTGCATCTGACCCGGGTCGAGGACCCCCGGGCGTTCGGCCTGGTACCGACGGACGGCGCCGGGCGCGTCACCGCCTTCCTGGAGAAGCCGCAGACGCCGGAGGAGATCGTCACCGACCAGATCAACGCCGGGGCCTACGTCTTCCGCCGCTCGGTCATCGACACCATCCCGACCGGCCGCCCGGTCTCGGTCGAGCGGGAGACCTTCCCCGACCTGCTCGCCTCCGGGGCGCACCTCCAGGGCATGGTCGACTCCACGTACTGGCTCGACCTCGGCACCCCGCAGGCCTTCGTCCGCGGCTCCGCCGACCTGGTCATGGGCCGCGCCCCGTCCCCGGCCGTACCGGGGCGCTGCGGCGACCGCCTGGTCCTGCCGACGGCCCGCGTCGCCGGGGACGCGAAGGTGACGGGCGGCACGGTCGTCGGCGAGGGGGCGCGCATCGGCGAAGGCGCCCGCGTCACGGGCTCCACGCTCCTCGCGGGCGCGGTGATCGAGCCGGGCGCGGTGATCACGGACTCCCTGATCGGAGCCGGCGCCCACATCGGCGCCCGTACGGTCCTGACGGGCGCGGTCATCGGCGACGGCGCGCACGTGGGCGCCGACAACGAACTCCGCGACGGCGTCCGCGTCTGGTGCGACGCCACCCTGCCCGCGGCCTCGGTCCGCTTCTCCTCGGACCAGTAGGGGCGGGGGCCGCCGGCCCACGAGCGCCGCCCGGGGGCCGGGGAGACGCCGGCGCGGGCCGGGGGGCGGGGGCCGGGGAGACGCCGGCGCAGCCCGCGGGCCCGCGGCCGCTTACCCTCGTACCCATGGCCGGCCGCTTCGCTCCACGCCCCACCCGCACCACCGTGCGCGGCGGCCATGTCTCCGTACCCGCCCCCAGGCCCGCCGCTGCCCCCGGCCCCGGCACCGTCCGGCGGTGGACACCGCCCACCCCGTACGACCTCGGCCTGACCCTGGGTCCCCTCCGCCGAGGCCCCGCCGACCCCACGTTCCGCGCGCTCCCCGACGGTTCCGTCTGGCGCACCAGCCGCACCCCCGCCGGTCCCGGCACGCTCAGGGTCGCCGCGCGCGGCGGCGCCGTGGAGGGCGAGGCCTGGGGACCCGGCGCCGACTGGCTCCTCGACCGCCTGCCTCAGCTCCTCGGGGCCGACGACGACCCCACCGCCTTCGTCCCCCGCCACCGGATCGTCGCCGCCACCCACCGCCGCCGAGCCGGACTGCGCCTGGCCCGCACCGGTCTGGTGATGGAGTCGCTGATCCCGTCGATCCTGGAGCAGAAGGTCACGACGGACGAGGCGTACCGCGCCTGGCGCCTTCTCGTACGCAAGTACGGCGAGCCCGCCCCCGGCCCCGTCCCGGAGGGGACGTACGGACTCCACGTCGTGCCCGACGCCCGCACCTGGTCGCTCATCCCGTCCTGGGAGTGGCACCGCGCGGGCGTCGACGACAAGCGCGCCGCCACCGTCCTGCGCGTCGCCAAGGTCGCCCGCCGCATGGAGGAGGCCGCCGCCATGGAACCCGAACTCGCCCAGAAGCGCCTGGAGTTGATCCCCGGCGTCGGCCCCTGGACCTCCGCCGAGACGGTCCAGCGCAGCAACGGCGCCCCCGACGCCGTCAGCGTCGGCGACTACCACCTGCCGAGCATCGTGGGCTACGCCCTCGCGGGCGACCGGACCGCCGACGACACGGCCATGCTCGAACTCCTCGCCCCCTACGCGGGCCAGCGGTACCGCGCGGCCCGCCTGATCCTCCTCAGCGGACACACCCCGCCGCGCCGCGCACCGCGCATGACCCCCGGCGACATCGGGACCCTCTGAGCGAGGCCGGACGGTAGGCGGCGGCGAGGGAGACGTCCTGGCTCTCCGTGAAGCGGCGGCGCGAGACCTCAGCGCACCTCGATGAACCGCCCCGCCTGCCGCGCCGGCCGCTCCTTCGGCGGCGCCGCCGCGTGCCCGACCGCGACCGCCCCCATGGGGTCCCAGCCCTCCGGCAGCGCGAGGACCTCCCGTACGACATCGCGGCAGAACATCGTCGAGGACACCCACGCCGAGCCCAGCCGCTCACCGGCCAGCGCCACCAGGAAGTTCTGCACGCCCGCGCCCGCCGCCACGACGAACATCTCGCGCTCCGCCGCGTCCCGGCGCGCGTCGCCGTAGTGGTGGGAGCCGTCCATGACCAGGCAGGGGACGACCAGGTACGGGGCGTCGCGCAGGACGTCGCCGCGGCGGACGCGTTTCGCGATGGACTCCGGCGACCTGCCGTCCCGGCGGAGGTCCGCGATCCAGGCGTCCCGCATCGCGTCGAGCAGCCGGGTCCGCGACCCTTCCGATTCGAGGAGGACGAAACGCCAGGGCGTGGTGTGGTGCGGAGCCGGTGCCGTGACGGCCGCGGCGACGGCCCGCCGTACCGCCCCCGGGTCCACGGGCTCGTCGGTGAACTCGCGGACGGTACGCCGCAGGGTCACCGCCTCCCGTACGGCCTCCGAGGTCCCGAGCCGGAACATGTCGTCGGCGGCGCCCCGGATCAGCGCCCGGGCCCCCTCCCCGACGTCGCCCACCAGGTGCGGCAGCCCGCGCACCACGGCGACCGGTGTGCCGCTCGTCTTGCCCTTCACCAGATCGCCCGCCGCGGCGAGTTCGTCGGCGGTGGCGACGACGGTGGCGTTGAGCGGGTTGCCGTGGGTGTCCGTGCCGCCGCGCAGGTCGTCGAGGACCCGCACTCCGGCCGCGCCGATGGCCACGTCCGTCAGACCGCTGCGCCAGGGCCGGCCGAAGGTGTCCGTGACGACGACCCCGACGTCGACCCCGAGCGCGTCCCGCAGCCCCTCCCGGAGCGCGCGGGCCGAGGCGTCCGGGTCGACCGGCAGCAACAGCACGGTGCCCGCGGGGGTGTTGGAGGCGTCGACCCCGGCGGCGGCCATGACGAGCCCCTGCCGGTTCTCGACGATCCGGAGGGTGCCGCGCCGCGCGACCACCCGTACGGTCTCGGCGTCGATCGCCTCCTCCCGGTCGGCGGCGGCGACCACCCGCCCCTCGGCCTTGCTCACGATCTTCGAGGTGACGAGCAGGACGTCCCCGTCGCGGAGACCGGGGGAGACGGAGGCGATGAGCTTGGCGAGATCGTCCCCCGCCTTCACCTCGGGCAGCCCGGCCACCGCCCACACCCGAAAAGCGGCCTCTTGCCCGACGGCGTCCGGCTCCCCGGCGTCCCGCCCGACGGAGCCCCGCTCAGCGACCTCCCGCTCCCCGGCGTCCGGCTCCCCGGCGTCCCGCTCCGCCGGACCCGTCATTCCCGGACCTCCTCCGCCAGCGCCAGCGCCTCGCGCGCCATCGCCGTCGTCGCGTCCAGGTCCGTCATCATCAGCGGCACCGCCCGGCAGCGGATGCCCGCCGCCTCGACGTCGGCGACCGTGCCCGCGTCCACCGTGTCGACCAGCCAGCCGTCGAGCAGCCCGGAGCCGTAGTGCTGGGCGACCGCCGCGGCCGTCGCCTCCACGCCGACCGCCGCGAGAACCTTGTCGGCCATGCCCCGCACGGGCGCGCCGCCGACGATGGGGGAGAGGCCGACCACGGGCACGTCCGCCTCGGCGATCGCCTCGCGGATGCCCGGTACGGCCAGGATCGTGCCGACGGACACGACGGGGTTGGACGGCGGGAAGAGGACGACGTCCGCCTCCGCGATCGCCTCCAGGACACCCGGCGCCGGCTTCGCGGCCTCCGCGCCGACCGGCACGACGGCCCGCGCGTCCACGGACGCGCGGAGCCTCACCCAGTACTCCTGGAAGTGCACCGCCCTGGACTCCCCGTCCACGTCGATGGCGACATGGGTCTCGACCCGGTCGTCGGACATCGGAAGCAGCCGGACGCCCGGCTGCCAGCGGGCGCACAGCGCCTCGGTGACGGCGCTCAGCGGATAGCCGGCGCCCAGCATCTGCGTACGGACGATGTGCGTGGCGAAGTCCCGGTCGCCGAGGCCGAACCACTCCGGTCCGACGCCGTAGGCCGCGAGCTCCTCCTTCACCGTGAAGGACTCGTCCTCGCGGCCCCAGCCCTGCTCCTCGTTGATGCCACCGCCGAGGGTGTACATCACCGTGTCGAGGTCGGGGCAGACCTTCAGCCCGAAGAGATGGATGTCGTCACCGGTGTTGCCGATGACCGTGATCTCCGCGTCGGGAGCGGCCTGCTTGAGGCCGCGAAGGAAGCGGGCACCACCGATGCCACCTGCCAGAACCACAATGCGCATACGGACAGTCTGTCAGGGGTGGCGGCCGGGCGGCGGGCGGGCCCGTCAGGCCGGAACGGCTCCCGGGGTCTCCGCGGCGCACCGCGCCCCGAGGGACTCGTGCATCGGCATCTCGGTGAGGCCCGGGTAGTAGACGTGCAGGCTGACCGCCGGCTCCAGCGAGGCGTTGACGACCTCGTGGACGTACCCCGGTGCGAACACCCTCTGGGCGCCGGTCGTGAGCGTCCTCGTGCCCCGCTCCGTACGCTCCGTCAGTTCGCCCCGCAGCATGGTCAGTACGCCGGACGAGGGGCCGTGGTCGTGCGTTCCGCTGCCCTGGCCGGGCACCCAGGAGAGCAGCCAGACCTCGTAGCCGGGGCCGGTGCGCAGCCGGTGGTACCAGCGGGTGGTGGCGTCGTACTCGACGTGCGGGGCCCACTGCGCGCGGTCGGCGGCGATGGAGCGGGCGAGCCCGGCGAACTCGGCCACGGTGGCGGGGTGCTCGCGCGCGGGCTGGAGGAGGTGCTGGACCTCCAGGAGGTCGCCGGCGATCTGAAGGTCGCTGTCGCTGTTCATGGGTGCGGTGGTTCCTCGGCAGAAGCAGAAGTGTGCAGTGCGGGGGTGTCGCGAGAAAGCGGGGATGACGCGGGAAAACGGGGGTAGCGGGGTGACGCGAGAGAGGTGACGCGAGAGATGAAGCTGGCTGGAGCGCTACGGCATCAACAGCTGGGACAGCAACAGCAACAGCGGGCCTGGACAGCGCGGCGGAACCCACGGGCGTGGGTCGCGGAGGGCGCTGAGGTCGCTGGCATGGCAACAAAGGTGACGGGCGGACGTCCCGACTGTCAACCCAATGCCCGTTTTGGCGGTAATGTTTCACCTCATCCGGTTGCTGCGTCCGGAGAAAGGTTTGTGCAGCCAGGGGGCGGGACATGTGGCGCAGCACCGTGCCCGTAAACGCGGCCGGGGTCTTGTGATCAGACTGTGATCCGGATCGCTTCCGTGGCTGGATCGCAACAAGATCCATGTCTCGGGCGTCCTCCTTCATGAGGGGCGCGGTGAGGTCAGGCCGGTGGCAAGTGTCAGGTTTTTGGTGATTTGAACACTTTCCGCATAGCCTTGGTTCCGCAGAGTGAATACCGGGCCCAATAGCAGATTCCGGCTTGACTCGCACAGAGCACGAACTTGTAATTTCACTCGTGTCGTTCGGCCGGAAATCGGCGGCGGCTACATCACGGGGACGCGAAGACAGACGAGGGGCGCACATGACCGAGTTGTTCCAGGAACTGCTGGTCGAGGACGCGGACGAGGAACTCGGCTGGCAGGAGCGCGCACTGTGCGCCCAGACCGATCCCGAGTCCTTCTTCCCCGAGAAGGGCGGCTCGACCCGCGAGGCCAAGAAGGTCTGCCTCGCCTGTGAGGTCCGCTCCGAATGCCTCGAGTACGCCCTGCAGAACGATGAACGCTTCGGCATCTGGGGCGGTCTGTCCGAACGTGAACGACGCCGCCTGAAGAAGGCCGCCGTCTGACCGTCCGACCGCCGGGCCGCCGCCGCCGACCGCGCCCGCCGAACGACGCACACCGCATACGACGAACGGTCCGCTCCCTGTGCTCTGTCCACAGGAGGCGGACCGTTCTCGTTCTCCCGCCGCCCGGCCGCCGCCCCTCATCGAGGCGCCGCGCGCCGCCCCTCCTTGTCTGCCGTTAGTGTGGGGCCCCGTCCGAGACGCACTCACGCCCCCCGCGGGCGACCCCGGCCGGAGGGCCCGTACCTCGATGTCCTCAACTCCCGAGTTTCCGCGACACGTCGTCACCGCCGTGCTCGTCGCCCACGACGGCGCGCGCTGGCTGCCGGACGCCCTCGCCGGGCTGCTCACCCAGGAACGCCCCGTACAGAACGTCGTCGCCGCCGACACCGGCAGCGCCGACGACTCCGCGCAGCTGCTCGCCGACGCGATCGGCGCCGACCGGGTGCTCCACCTCGCCCGCCGTACGGGCTTCGGCGCCGCCGTCGAGGAGGCCGCCCGCACCGCGCCCCTGCTCGGACCCGAGGAACTCCCGTATCTGAAGCGGCCCAGCGGCTGGGACCCCGTCAGCCGGACCTGGCGCGACGACGCCTACGACCTGCCCGAGCTCCCGCACGGCGAGCCCGTGCAGTGGCTCTGGCTGCTCCACGACGACTGCGCGCCCGAACCCGACGCGCTCGCCGAACTGCTGCGCGTCGCCGACTCCGACGCGTACGCCGCCATCGTCGGCCCCAAGCTCCGCGGCTGGTACGACCGCAAGCAGCTGCTGGAAGCCGGCGTCTCCATCGCCCGCAGCGGCCGCCGCTGGACCGGCCTCGACCGCCGCGAACAGGACCAGGGCCAGCACGACCAGGTCCGCTCCGTCCTGTCCGTCTCCAGCGCCGGCATGCTCGTCCGCCGCGACGTCTTCGAGCAGCTCGGCGGCTTCGACCGGCGCCTGCCCCTGATGCGCGACGACGTCGACCTGTGCTGGCGCGCCCACTCCGCGGGCCACCGCGTCCTCGTCGCCCCCGACGCCGTCCTGCGCCACGCCGAGGCCTCCGCCCGCGAACGCCGCACCGTCGACTGCGCGGGCCGGTCCGTGACCAACCCGCACCGCGTCGACAAGGCCGGCGCCGTCTACACCCTCCTCGCCAACGCCCGCGGCGCGGTCCTGCCCTACGTCCTGGTCCGGCTCATCCTCGGCACCCTGCTGCGCACCCTCGCCTACCTCGTCGGCAAGGTCCCCGGCCAGGCCGTCGACGAGGTGATGGGCCTCTTCGCCACCCTGCTGCGCCCCGAGAAGATCCTCGCCGCCCGCAAGCGCCGCAAGAACCCCGCCGTCGCCGCGAGCGAACTGCGCCCGCTCTTCCCGCCGCCCGGCGCCACCGTCCGCGCCACCGTCGAACAGGTCGTCGCGAACTTCGGCGGCTCCGACGCCGACTCCGGCGGCTCCCGGCACGGCGCCGTCGAATCCGGGCCCGGCGGCGACGACGCCGACTTCATGGAGATCGAGCAGTTCGCCCGGCTGAAGAAGATCGCCCGCAAACCGGGACCGCTCCTCTTCGCCCTCCTCCTGCTCGTCTCCGTGGTCGCCTGCCGAGGCCTGTTCGGAGGCGGCTCGCTCGCCGGCGGAGCCCTGCTGCCCGCCCCCGACTCGGTCTCCGAGCTCTGGGGCCGGTACGCCGACGCCTGGCACGCCCTCGGCACGGGTGGCACCCAGACCGCCCCGCCCTACCTCGCCGTGCTCGCCGGACTCTCCGCGCTCTTCCTCGGCTCCACCTCCTTCGCGCTGACCCTGCTGCTCGTCTGCTCGGTCCCGCTGGCCGGTTTCACCGCCTACTTCGCGGCCCGCCCGATCGTCGAGTCCCGGCTGCTGCGCGCATGGGGCTCCATCGCGTACGCCTTCCTGCCCGCCACCACCGGAGCGCTCGCCACCGGACGCCTGGGCACCGCCGTCCTCGCGATCCTGCTGCCGCTCATCGCCCGCGCCGCCGTCGCCGCCGCCGGACTCCACCGTCCGGACCGGGTCGGCTGGCGCGCCACCTGGGCCTACACCTTCCTGCTGACCTTCGCGATGGCGTTCACCCCGATCGTCTGGCCCCTCGCGGTCGTCCTCGGCATCGGCGTGCTGGTCCTGCGCCGCGACGACATCACCGCGTACGGACTGCGCTTCCTCGCCACGGTCGGCACCCCCCTCCTCGTCCTCGCCCCCTGGTCGCTCTCCCTGCTGACCAGCCCCTCCGCCCTCCTGCGCGAGGCCGGGCTCGACTTCCGTACGGAAGCGGCCTCGGCCCTCGATCTGCTCGGGACCAGCCCCGGCGGCCCCGGGACCGTCGGCGGTCTCCTGCTGATCGGCCTCGTCCTCGCCGCCCTGGCCGCGCTGCTGCGCGAAGAGCGGCAGTTCGCCGTCCGTACGGCCTGGACCGCCGCCCTCGTCGGGCTCGTGTTCGCCGCGCTGTCCAACGGCGCGGGCGGCACGGCCTGGGCCGGACCCGCCACCCTCGTCTACGGCGCCGCGCTGCTCGCCGCCGGCATGATCGGGGCGGAGGGCGGCCGCACCCGCGTCGCCGCGCACGGCTTCGGCTGGCGCCAGCCCGTCGCGGCCCTCATCGCGCTCGCCGCCGCCCTCGGACCGATCGCCGCCTCGGTCACCTGGATGATCGCCGGCGCCGACGGCCCGCTGACCCGGCGCGACCCGGTCCAGGTACCGGCGTTCGTCGCCGAGGAGAGCGGCACCCGCGACCAGCCCCGCACCCTCGTCCTCGGCGGCACGTCGCCCGGCGAGGTCGCGTACACCCTGGTCCGCGGTTCCGGCGGCCGCCTCGGCGACGCCGAACTCACCGCGGCCGCCGACGGCGACCCCCTGCTCGACAAGGTCGTCGCCCACCTCGTGGCCGGCTCCGGCGCCGACCAGACCGCGCAGCTCAGCGGATTCGCCATCCGCTACGTCCTCGTACGGGACGGGGCGCCGCGCCAGATGAGCCGCGTCCTCGACGCCACCCCCGGCCTCAGCCGGCTCAGCCAGCTCGACGGCAGCGCGCTGTGGCGCGTCGACCGCGAGGTCGCCCGCGCGACGATCGTCCCCGCCGCCAAGGCCGACGGCGGCGCCACGGACGCGACCCGGCCGGTCGCCGTCGCCGCCGGACCCGTCGAAGCGCACACCGAGATCCCGGCGGGCCCCGCCGGCCGCGTCCTGCGCATCGCCGACCGCGCCGACGACGGCTGGACCGCCACCCTCGACGGCAAGGCGCTCGGGAAGACCACCGTCGACGGCTGGGCCCAGGGCTTCGAACTGCCCGCCGAGGGCGGCCGCCTCGACCTCACGTACGACGAGCCGCTCACCCACACCGCGTGGATCTGGACCCAGGCCGGACTCGCCGTCGTCCTGCTCGTCCTCGCCCTGCCCGGGCGGCGCCGCGAGATCGACGACGACCTGCCCGAGGTGGAGGTCGTCGTCCCCGCCCAGGCCATGGAGGGCGACGGCCGCCGCGCCCGCCGGCTCCGCGCCGCCGCCGAGGCGGCCGAGACGGAGGCCGCGGCGGAGCAGACCCCTGAACCGGCGCCCGAGCCGGTCCCGGTCCCCGAGCAGCAGACGTACGCGGCGGAGGACTGGCAGCAGCAGCAACAGCAGGACCAGTACGCCCAGCAGGGCTACTACCCGCAGTACACGGAGTACGCGGCCGACCCGTACCAGCAGCAGTACCCGCAGCAGGGCTACGACCAGCAGCCGCAGCAGTACGACCCCTACCCGCAGCAGCAGGACTACGACCAGCAGCAGCAGTCCCAGCAGCAGGGCTACGACCCGCAGCAGTCCCAGCAGCAGCCGTACGAGCAGCAGCAGTACGACCCGTACGCCTACGGGTACGACCCCGAGCAGCAGCGTCCCGACGGGAGCAGCAACCAGTGAAGCGCCCCACCCTCTCCCTGATCGCGGTCGCCACGGCCCTCGCGGCCGTCACCGGCTTCGCCGCCCTCACCGCACCCGACGGCACCACCGCGGCCACCCCCGCCGCCAGGCTGCCCGTGCCCGTGGAGCGCTCCAGCCTGCTGTGCCCCGCCCCCAGCACGTCCGAGGTGGCCGAGACGGTCTACACGTCCTACACCCCCACGGCGAAGGCCGGCACCGCCAGGACGGAGCCGGGCAAGGCCGCCACGACGAAGGCCGAGCTGAAGCCCGCCCGGCCCGCCGCCCCGCCCGTCGACGACAAGCCGAAGAAGCCGGCCGCCGCCAAGGCGCCGGCCACCGCCGCCGAGCCCGGAAAGCCCGTCACCGCCGAGGCGAACGGCGGCACCGCCCCCGCCCTGACCGGCTCGGCGACCGGCGCTCTCGCCCCCGGCTGGACCGTCCAGCAGACCACCGTCGTCCCCGCCGGCGGCGCCCGCGGACTGCTCGGCGTCTCCTGCACGGCTCCCGACACGGACTTCTGGTTCCCGGCCGCCTCCACGGCCAAGGAACGCCAGGACTACGTCCACCTCACCAACCCCGACGACACCGCTGCCGTCGCCGACATCGAGCTGCACGGCCCCGAGGGCGCGCTGCCGTCGCAACTGACCGAGGGCATCCCGGTCCCGGCGCACTCCAGCGTCCCCGTCCTGCTCTCCACGCTCACCGGCGAGGGGGCGAAGGCCGACGTCACCGTCCATGTGACCACCCGCAGCGGCCGCGTCGGCGCGGTCATCCGCTCCGCCGACGACAAGCTGGGCAGCGACTGGCTCCCCGCCTCGGCCGACCCGGCCGCCCGTGCCGTCCTGCCCGGCATCCCGAAGGACGCCACCTCGGTGCGCCTGGTGGCGTACGCGCCGGGACAGGACGACGCCGACCTGAAGATCCAGCTGGTCGGCCAGAGCGGCACGATCGTGCCGGCGAGCGCCCAGTCCCTCCACGTTAAGTCCGGCATGACCGCGGCCGTCGATCTCCCGGACCTCACCCGCGGCGAGCCCGGCTCCCTGCTGCTCACCCCCACCGACCCCAAGAAGGCCACGCCCGTGGTCGCCGCCCTGCGGGTCGTCCGCGGCAAGGGCAAGGAGCAGGAGGTCGCCTTCATCCCGGCGACCTCGGCGATCACCGCCCGCGCCACCGTCGCCGACAACCGCTCGGCGGGTTCGACACTCTCCCTGACCGCTCCCGGCGAGACCGCCGAGGTCCGGGTCACCGCCTCCGCCGGCTCGGAGGGCGGCACGCCGGTCTCCAAGACCTTCACGGTCAAGGGCGGTACGACGACGGCCGTGACCCCGCCGGTGCCAGAGGGCCTGAAGGGCTCCTACGCGCTGACCGTGGAGCGCCTCTCGGGCGGGCCGGTCCACGCGGCCCGCACGCTGGCCCTCCCGGAGGACGGCGTCCCGATGTTCACGGTCCAGACCCTGTCCGACGACCGGGGCACGGTCGAGGTCCCGACGGCGAAGCAGGACCTCTCCGTCCTGGACGACTGACGCCCGAGGACCGGGCGGGCCTGCCGACTCCCGCCCGGGCCCGTCAGGCCCGCGCGTACGGTCAGTCCTGGCCGTACCGGGGGTCGACCGACTCCGGGGAGAGGCCCAGCAGCTCCGCCACCTGCTCCACCACGATCTCGTGGACGAGCAGCGCCCGCTCGTCGCGGCTCTTGGAGCGGATCTCCACCGGCCGCCGGTAGACGACGACCCGCGCCGGACCACTCTTCTCCGCGGGCATCGAACCCCCCAGGGGAACGGCCTCGCCCGGCACCGTCGGCGGCACGTCGAGCACCATGAACTCGACGTCCGCCAGCTGCGGCCAGCGCCGCTCCAGCCGCTCCACGGAGTCCAGGACCAGATCGCGGAACGTGTCCGCCCGGCTCGCCGACAGCGGGACCTGCGGCGGGGCGACCGGCCCCCGCATCCCGCGCCCGTGACGGTCGCGGCGCCGCGTCCGCGGCTCCGCCGGGACCCGGCTCGACTCCGCCGGGCCGGACCCCGTACGGCTCGGATCCATCGGCTGGAATCCCGCCGGGTCCGAAGCCGTCGGGTCGGACTCCGTGGGACGGGACGAGGGGCGCGGCGGCACAGGACTGTCCATCACTGACGCAGCGTAACTCTCCTCGGTGATCCACGACCGTGGCGCACACGGGCCGGCTCCGCATCGGCCCTAACCGCCCTGTCGTTTGTTGAGCATTCCGGCCAAGCGGCGGCGCGATTCGGTATGCCCCGCCGATCGGCCATCTGGCCGTGGTTGACCGGATTCCTGTCGGCCTCTGTCCGGATCACCCGCCGTCCCGGTGCCCCGTACGCTCCTCCCGCGCAGGTCACCGGGGCAGCCCCCGGAGGGCCCGTGTCCGACGTCACACCGCGACACGGTGGAGTGACCTGGTGGAGAGTCGTCGCGGCCCGCTCAAGAGTGCGGTACCGTCCAACGTCGTGAGCCCTGTACGTCGCTGTTCGCGCACCGCGTGCGGCCGCCCTGCCGTCGCGACACTGACGTACGTCTATGCCGACTCGACTGCGGTCCTCGGCCCGCTCGCCACCTACGCCGAGCCCCACTGCTACGACCTGTGCGCCGAGCACAGCGAGCGCCTCACCGCCCCGCGCGGCTGGGACGTCGTGCGGCTCACCGACGGCTCCGCGCCGTCCCGCCCCAGCGGCGACGACCTCGAAGCCCTCGCCAACGCGGTACGAGAGGCGGCCCGCCCCCAGGAGCGCGCCGCCGAGGCCGGCGGCAAGGGCGGCGGCCGTGGCGGGAACCCGATGGAGGTCGGACGCCGCGGACATCTGCGGGTCCTGCGCTCCCCCGACTCCTGAGCCGCGCACGGCGCCCGAGCGCACTCCCCGGGCAACGGCGGAAACCGGACCTACCGACCCCTCGGTCTGCTGCACCCCACCCCACCCCGGGTAGTTTGGGCGTTCCGTACACGCGCCGCTTACGCGTGCAGAGACTTCAGGAGGGTTGTTCCGTGGCTGCTGATCTGTCGCAGATCGTGAAGGCGTACGACGTCCGCGGGGTGGTGCCGGATCAGTGGGACGAGGGTCTCGCCGAGCTCTTCGGCGCCGCGTTCGTACGGGTCACGGGCGCGGACGCCATCGTCGTCGGCCATGACATGCGGCCCTCCTCGCCGGGCCTGTCCGGCGCCTTCGCCCGCGGCGCGGCCCGCCTCGGCTGCGACGTCACGCTGATCGGGCTCTGCTCGACGGACCAGCTCTACTTCGCCTCCGGGCAGCTGAACCTGCCGGGCGCGATGTTCACCGCCTCGCACAACCCGGCCCAGTACAACGGCATCAAGATGTGCCGCGCCGGCGCCGCCCCGGTCGGCCAGGACACCGGCCTCGCCGAAATCCGCACCCTGGTCGAGCAGTGGTCGGAGCAGGGCGCGCCCGAAGCCGCCGCCGCCCCCGGCACGGTCACCGAGCGGGAGACCCTCGACGATTACGCCACGTACCTCAGGTCGCTGGTCGACCTCACCGCGATCCGCCCGCTGAAGGTCGTCGTGGACGCCGGCAACGGCATGGGCGGCCACACCGTCCCCACCGTCCTCGGGGGCCTCCCGCTGGACGTCGTACCGATGTACTTCGAGCTCGACGGCACCTTCCCGAACCACGAGGCGAACCCGCTCGACCCGAAGAACATCGTCGACCTCCAGGCCCGCGTCCGCGCCGAGGGCGCCGACCTCGGCCTCGCCTTCGACGGCGACGCCGACCGCTGCTTCGTCGTCGACGAGCGCGGCGAGCCGGTCTCCCCGTCCGCGATCACGGCCCTGGTCGCCGCCCGCGAGCTGGCCAAGCACCCCGGCGGCACGGTCATCCACAACCTGATCACCTCCTGGTCCGTGCCGGAGGTGGTGCGCGAGAACGGCGGCACGCCGGTCCGCACCCGCGTCGGCCACTCCTTCATCAAGGAGGAGATGGCCAGGACCGGCGCCATCTTCGGCGGCGAGCACTCCGCCCACTACTACTTCAAGGACTTCTGGAACGCCGACACGGGCATGCTCGCCGCGCTCCACGTCCTGGCGGCCCTCGGCGGCCAGGAGGGCACGCTGTCGGAGCTGGTCTCCGCGTACGACCGCTACGCCTCCTCCGGCGAGATCAACTCCACCGTCGCCGACCAGACCGCCCGGATGGCCGCGGTCAAGGCCGCGTACGACGGCGCGGACGGCGTCACCCTCGACGAGCTGGACGGCCTGACGGTGACGGCCGGGGACTGGTGGTTCAACCTCCGCGCCTCCAACACCGAGCCGCTGCTCCGCCTGAACGTCGAGGCCCGCGACGAGGCCACCGCCGCCAAGCTGCGCGACGAGGTCCTCGCCCTGGTCCGCGCGACCGATTGACGCTCGGATCTCCGGGTTTCCGGGTTTCCTGGATTCCCCGGATTCCGCCGGGACGGACGGGGCGGGCAAGGAGCCGCGCGCCCCGTCCCCCCGGCGGTAGGCTGACCTGGCCCAAAGGCAGCACCATCATCGTTTGTTCGAAGGGACACCCCATGCCGCTCGAAGCCGGCCTCCTGGAGATCCTGGCCTGCCCGGCCTGCCACGCGCCGCTCAACGACCGGACGGCGGCCGAGACCCCCGAGCTGGTCTGCACGGGCGACGGCTGCGGTCTGGCCTACCCGGTCCGCGACGGCATCCCGGTCCTCCTGGTCGACGAGGCCCGCCGCCCGCAGTGAGGGCCGGACGGTAGCCGCCGACGGCGGCACCGTCCACGGGAAGCCCCGCACCTCCGTGTGCTCAGCCGCACGGGCGGTGCGGTGGGAAGAAGAACCCCCGGCCGAAGGCCGGGTCCACGCACCGGCCCGCACCCGCCCCGCCCCGGAGGCCCCATGCTGGACGAGACCCTCCTCGACGCCCCGGACGCCCTCGCCGTCGCCGACCGCCGAGGCCTGCTGCGCGGCGCCGCCGAAGCGGGCGCCCGCGTACGGACCGCCGCCCGCCACGCCGCCGAGGCCGGCGTCTCCGAGCTCCGCCCCGAGGGCCGCCCCCGCGCCGTCCTCGTCGCGGGCCCCGGCACCGCCGCCGCCGGCGTCGCCGACCTGATCGGCTCCCTCGCGGGCGCCGCCGCCCCCGTGATCCGCCTCCAGCCCACCGGCGTCGCCGCCGCGGCCGGCGCCCTGCGCTGGGCCCTGCCCGGCTGGGCCGGCTCCGTGGACCTCCTCCTGGTCCCCACGACCGACGGCTCGGAGCCGGGCCTCGCGCTCCTCGCCGAGCAGGCGTACCGCCGCGGCATCACCGTCGTCGCCGTCGCCCCCAGCACCTCCCCGCTCGCCGAGGCCGTCAACGGCTCCCACGGCCTGCTCGTGCCCATGGCCACGGCCCCGTACGACACGGCCGAGGAGACCGCCGACGACCTCGCCGCCGGGCCCAGCGCCCTATGGGCCCTGTTCACCCCGCTCCTCGTCCTGCTCGACCGGGTCGGCCTCCTCGAAGCGCCCCCGGAGACCCTGGAGAAGGTCGCCGACCGCCTGGACCGTACGGCCGAACGCTGCGGACCGGCCATCGCCACCTACAGCAACCCGGCCAAGACCCTCGCCGCCGAGCTCGCCGACTCGCTGCCGCTGATCTGGACCGAAGGCGCCGCCGCGGGCCCGGCCGGCCGCCGTTTCGCCGCCGTCCTGGCCGAGCTGGCCGGACTGCCCGCGCTCGCCGCCGACCTCCCCGAGGCCCTGCCCGCCCACGGCGTCCTGCTCGCCGGCGACTACGCCGCCGGCGCCGACCCCGACGACTTCTTCCGCGACCGGGTCGACGAGCCGCAGGCCCTGCGCGCCCGGGTCGTACTCCTGCGCGACCGGCCCGCCGGCGGCCTGACCGCCGCCCCCGCCGCCCGCGAACTGGCTCTCAGCCACGAGACGGCCATCAGCGAACTCGAACCCGAGGAGGGCAGCGAGCTGGAGGCCCTCGCCGAACTGCTCGCCGTCACCGACTTCGCCGCCATCTATCTGTCGCTGGCCTCCGCCGGAATCAGCCCGCCGCACTGACCCCGGGCCGCACCGGGACCGGGCCCGGCCGGGAGCCCTCCGGTCGTGTGCCGCCCCCACCACTCCGCCGTGTCCGGTGCCGTATCCCGCCGCGACACCCCCCGGACACCACCCGCTGAGACACTCCGCCGACCCACAGCCGCACTGAGGAAAGCTGGAACGTTCGATGGACCGCCTCGTCAACACCGTCCGCCCCTACGCCTGGGGCTCCACGACGGCCATCCCGGAGCTGCTCGGTACCACCCCCACCGGTGAGCCCCAGGCCGAGATGTGGATGGGCGCCCACCCCGCGGCCCCCTCCCGCACCGAGCGCGGTCCGCTCAACGAGGTCATCGACGCCGATCCCGTACGGGAACTGGGCGCGCCGACCGTCGACAAGTTCGGCCCGCACCTGCCCTTCCTCCTCAAACTGCTCGCCGCCGGCGCCCCGCTCTCCCTCCAGGTCCACCCCGACCTCTCCCAGGCCGAGGCCGGATTCGCCGCCGAAGAGGCGGCCGGCGTCCCGATCGACGCGCCCCGGCGCAACTACAAGGATGCCAACCACAAGCCCGAACTCATCTGCGCGCTCACACCGTTCACAGGGCTGTGCGGCTTCCGCGACCCCGCCGAGGCCGCCGACACCCTCGCCGCCCTCGGCGTCGACTCCCTCAAGCCCTACGTCGACCTGCTGCACGCGCACCCCGAAGAGGCCGCGCTGCGCGAAGTCCTGACGGCGCTGCTGACCGCCGACCACGAGGAGATGGCGCACACCGTCGCCGAGGCCGCGGCCGCCTCCGCCCGCCTGGGCGGCGCCCACGCCCCGTACGCCTTCCTCGCCCACCACCACCCGTCGGACCCCGGCGTCATCGCCGCCATGCTGCTCAACCCCGTCCGACTCCAGCCCGGTGAGGCCCTCTTCCTCGGCGCCGGCGTCCCGCACGCCTACCTCGACGGCCTCGGCGTCGAGATCATGGCCAACTCCGACAACGTCCTGCGCTGCGGCCTGACCCCGAAGCACGTCGACGTACCGGAGCTGCTGCGGGTCGTCCGCTTCGAGCCGGCCGAACCGGGCATCCTGCGCCCCGAGGCCTCCGAGTCCGGCGAAGAGGTCTACGACACCCCGACCGACGAGTTCCGCCTCTCCCGTTTCGTACGGGCGGAGGGCGCGGCCCCCAACGACGTCACCGCCACCACCCCGCAGATCCTGCTCGCCGTCGCGGGCCGCCCGAAAGCAGGCGACATCACGCTCGCCGCCGGTGAATCCGTCTTCGTACCGGCGGGCGAAAAGACCCAACTGTCCGGTACGGGGACGGTCTTCCGCGCGACCGTCGTGGCCTGATGTAAAAATGTGCGGCCGAACAGCGGCGCCGGCACGGCCGGAGCACCGACGAAGGGAACACGTACACCCATGAGCGCGTCAGGCGGAACCAAGGCGATCGTGGCGGCACTCGCCGCCAACCTCGCCATCGCGGTAGCCAAGTTCGTGGCGTACCTCTTCAGTGGTTCGTCCTCGATGCTCGCCGAGAGCGTGCACTCGCTCGCCGACTCGGGCAACCAGGGCCTGCTGCTCCTCGGCGGCAAGAAGGCCCAGCGCCAGGCGACCCCGCAACACCCCTTCGGCTACGGCCGCGAACGCTACATCTACGCCTTCCTCGTCTCCATCGTGCTCTTCTCCGTCGGTGGCATGTTCGCCATCTACGAGGGCTACGAGAAGATCAAGCACCCGCACGAGATCGAGGCGTGGTACTGGCCGGTCGGCGTCCTCGTCTTCGCGATCATCGCCGAGACGTTCTCCTTCCGCACGGCCATCAAGGAGTCCAACCTCGTCCGCGGCAACCTGTCCTGGCGCCAGTTCGTCAAGCGCGCCAAGGCGCCCGAACTGCCGGTCGTCCTCCTGGAGGACCTCGGCGCGCTCGTCGGTCTGATCCTCGCCCTGATCGGCGTCAGCCTGGCGCTCGTCACCGGCAACGGCGTCTGGGACGGCATCGGCACCCTGTGCATCGGTGTCCTGCTCATCCTCATCGCGATCGTCCTCGCCGCCGAGACCAAGTCGCTCCTGCTCGGCGAGGCAGCGGGCATCGACGAGGTGAAGAAGATCGAGGACGCGGTCGTCGACGGTGAGACCGTCAGCCGCCTCATCCACATGCGCACCCTCCACCTCGGCCCCGAGGAGCTCCTCGTCGCCGCCAAGATCGCCGTCCGGCACAGCGACACGGCCGCCCAGGTCGCGACCGCCATCAACGCCGCCGAGGAACGCATCCGCACCGCCGTCCCGATCGCCCGGGTCATCTACCTGGAGCCCGACATCTACGACGAGACGGCGGCCACCTCCGGCGGCGACCCGGCCGAGGCCCCGGGCGGCGTAGGCCACTGACCGGCGGACACGGCCCCGGACCACCCGGTTCCGGGGCCGTGCCGCACCTCTCTCCCCGCTCCCCGACCCACGACGAGGCCCTGTCCCAGCACCTGTCCCGGTGCTGTCGAGGCCGGTTCCGGCCTCATCCCGTCCCCGGGCGGACTGTGGGTCGCTGCGCCGATCGGTGTAGATTCGTGACCAGCCAGACGTCGCTGCTGATGGCGGTCGGGCGGTCCTCTCGGACCGGCCGAGGGAGAGAGGGCCTCCGACGACTGCACCGCGGGAGTACCGGGCATCCGTATGCCCGCGATGCCCCGAAGCGCGGTGTCAGGCGCCGTCTCAACCGACCCTCGAACCCGATTCACGAGGAGCAGCCCAGTCATGACGACTGTCGCCACCCAGCAGGACTTCAAGGTCGCCGACCTGTCCCTGGCCGCCTTCGGCCGCAAGGAGATCACCCTCGCCGAGCACGAGATGCCCGGCCTGATGTCGATCCGCCGCGAGTACGCCGAGCAGCAGCCCCTCGCCGGCGCCCGGATCACCGGCTCCCTGCACATGACCGTGCAGACGGCCGTCCTCATCGAGACCCTGGTCGCCCTCGGCGCCGAGGTCCGCTGGGCCTCCTGCAACATCTTCTCCACCCAGGACCACGCCGCCGCGGCCATCGCCGTCGGCCCCAACGGCACCCCCGAGGCCCCCGCCGGCATCCCGGTCTTCGCCTGGAAGGGCGAGACGTTGGAGGAGTACTGGTGGTGCACGGAGCAGGCCCTGACCTGGCCGAACACCCCCACCGGCGGCCCGAACATGATCCTGGACGACGGCGGTGACGCCACCCTCCTCGTCCACAAGGGCGTCGAGTTCGAGAAGGCCGGCTCCGCCCCGGACCCGTCCACCGCGGACAGCGAGGAGTACGCCCACATCCTCCGCCTCCTCAACCGCACCCTCGGCGAGAACCCGCAGAAGTGGACCCAGCTGGCGTCCGAGATCCGCGGTGTCACGGAGGAGACCACGACGGGTGTCCACCGCCTGTACGAGATGCACCGCGAGGGCCGGTTGCTGTTCCCGGCGATCAATGTGAACGATGCCGTGACGAAGTCGAAGTTCGACAACAAGTACGGCTGCCGCCACTCGTTGATCGACGGCATCAACCGGGCGACGGATGTCCTGATCGGTGGCAAGACCGCGGTGGTGTGCGGTTACGGCGATGTCGGCAAGGGCTGTGCGGAGTCGCTGCGCGGTCAGGGCGCGCGGGTGATCGTGACGGAGATCGACCCGATCTGCGCGCTGCAGGCGGCGATGGACGG